>JAZLCU010000001.1:0-16713 GCA_045614325.1 Faecousia sp.
GTATGAACTGCATCCGTATGGAGCTGGGCGAGCCTGATGCTTCCGGCCGCCGCCGTCCCATCGAGGTTCCCGGCAGCGACTTCGTGCTGGATGTGGACACCGTTATTATGAGCTTGGGCACCAGCCCCAACCCCCTGATCCCCTCCACCACCCCCGGCTTGGACACCCACCCCAAGGGCTGCCTGATCGTCAACGAGCAGGAAATGACCACCCGTGACGGCGTGTTTGCCGGCGGCGACGCCGTTACCGGCGCTGCAACCGTCATTTTGGCAATGGGCGCCGGCAAGAAGGCCGCAGCCGCCATCGACGAATACTTAAAGAATAAGTAATTCCGTTTTTGAAAACCGACCACTTCTCCCGAGGTGGTCGGTTTTTGTCGTTTCCAAGGATTTTTCCTTGCCATATGTGCGCGCATATAGTAATATGGTATCAGATCAAAAAAGGACGGAACAAGAAATGAAGATCAAGACCAAATCCCTTTCCTACGAGGAAGTTATGGCCCTGCCCCGCCCAAAGCATCGCAAACCCCTAAAGCCTTTGTTTCTGCTTCAGCTGGTGGTGCGGATCTTGGCCATTTTTGACCTGACCCCCACCAAATTCACCTACGAGACCCACGGTATGGAGCATCTTCGCAAGGGCGAACCTTGCCTGATCCTGATGAACCACTCCAGCTTCATCGACCTGAAGATCGTGTCGAAAATCTTCTTCCCCAAGCCCTACGGCATCGTGTGCACCTCCGGCGGTTTTGTGGGCAAAAACCTGCTGATGCGGCTGCTTGGCTGCATCCCCACCCAAAAATTCGTCAGCGATGTGACCCTCATCCGGGATATGGAATATCTGCTGAAGAAAAAACGCACCAGCGTGTTGATGTACCCGGAGGCCAGCTACTCTTTCGACGGCACCGCCACCCCTCTGCCCCGAAAAATGGGCGTTTTGCTAAAAAAATTGAATGTGCCTGTGGTCACCGTCATCACCCAAGGTGCATTTGCCCGTGACCCCCTCTACAACGGCCTGCAAAAGCGGAAAGTGACCGTCCGGGCGGATGTGAAGTGCCTTGCAACTGCCCAGCAGATTAAGGAAATGTCCGTGGCGCAACTGGACGCGCTTCTGGACGAGGCCTTCTCCTTCGACAATTTCCGCTATCAGCAGGAACATAACATCGTCATTGACGAACCTTTCCGAGCTGACGGCTTAAACCGCATTCTCTACCACTGCCCCCACTGCCACGCCCAGGGCAAGACCGTGGGCAAGGGCACGACCCTCACCTGTCAGAACTGCGGAAAGGTCTACACCTTAAACCCCTACGGCCATTTGGTGGCCAATGACGCGATTTTCACCCACATTCCCGACTGGTACGCCTGGCAGCGCAGCCAAGTGCGGCAGGAGCTGGAAAACGGCACATACAAACTGGACATTCCCGTGAAAATCGGTATGCTGGTGGACACGAAATCTCTGTACTTTGTGGGCGACGGCCGGCTGAAGCACGATGAAAACGGATTTGTCCTCACCGGCTGCCACGGCAAACTGCAATATTCCCAGGGCCCCCTTGCCTGCTACGGTCTGTACGCAGACTACTACTGGTACGAAATCGGCGATGTGATCTGCATCGGCAATAAAGACGCCCTGTATTACTGCTTCCCCCAGGGTGGCGATGTGGTGGCAAAAACACGGCTTGCCACCGAGGAATTGTACAAACTGAAAAAGCGACAAAAAGCCCCCGTTTCCCCGTAATTTTTCCGACAATTTTGCGATTTTTTCTTGCTTTTTTGTGGAAAAAGCGGTATACTAAGAGATGGAAGGCGAATCCGAAAATTGGGAAAATCTACCGGTTTTTCGGATTGCAAATTCACAACAATTTTTGGAGGAAAAGATATGAATTTGATCTATGGCATCAAAGACAAGCCGAAATTCGGTCAGATGCTGCTGTTCGCATTGCAGCAGGTTCTGGCGATTTTGGCCGCAACCATTCTGGTTCCCGCTATCATCGGTAACGGTATGAGCCAGGCCGCCGCCCTGTTCGGCGCAGGCGTAGGTACAATTGTTTACCAGTTGTTCACCAAGTTTAGAAGCCCCGTTTTCCTGGGTTCTTCCTTCGCTTTCCTGAGCTCCATGGGCGCAGCCTTCGCCGGCGGCGTTTCGATGTCCCTGGGTTACCTGGGCCTGATTATGGGTGCCATCTTTGCCGGCTTGGTATATGTGGTTATCGCTATCGTTGTCAAACTGGTTGGCGTTAAGTGGATCAGCAAACTGATGCCTCCCGTTGTTATCGGACCCACCGTTGCTCTGATCGGTCTGAGTCTGGCTGTTAACGCTGTTAACGACCTGAAGGTCGCTAAGGTTGCCACCTGCAGCCCCTACCTGGCTCTGGTTATCGGCATCATCACCCTGCTGTCCATCTTCGCTATCTCCGTTTATGGCAAGAAGATGGCCAAGTTGATCCCCTTTGTTCTGGGCATCCTGGTCGGCTACATCGTTGCTGCTATCTTCACCGTCATCGGTATCGCTACCGACAACGCTGCTCTGATGGTCATCGACTTTGCAGCATTCAAGGAAATGACCATTTTCGCTGTTCCTGAGTTCACTTTCCTGACCGCCATCAAGGGCGTTGGTGAAGTAAAGGACAACCTGGGCTACATCGCCACCATCGCTGTTGCTTATGTTCCCGTTGCATTCGTGGTCTTCGCTGAGCACATCGCTGACCACAAGAACCTTTCTTCCATCATCGGTTCCGATCTGCTGGAAGAGCCCGGCCTGCATCGCACCCTGCTGGGTGACGGCGTTGGCTCCATCGCCGGCGCTATCTTCGGCGGCTGCCCCAACACCACCTACGGCGAATCCGTTGGCTGCGTTGCCATCACCCGTAACGCTTCCGTGGTGACCATCACCACCGCTGCCATTATGTGCATCGTGATCTCCTTCTTTGGACCTTTCGTTCCCTTCCTGGCCTCCATTCCCAACTGCGTAATGGGCGGCGTTTGTGTAGCGCTGTACGGCTTCATCGCTGTTTCCGGTCTGAAGATGATTCAGCAGGTCAACCTGAACGCCAGCAAGAACCTGTTCGTGGTCTCCTCTATCCTGATCCCCGGCATCGGCGGCCTGTCCGTCTCCTTCGGTGCCAACGACGAGGTCACCCTGACCACCATCGCCTGCGCTCTGATTCTGGGCATCATCACCAACGTGATTCTGTCCAAGGGCAAGGAAGACTAATTTTTAGACGTAATAAAAGCGTGCGGCCAAAAACCGCACGCTTTTTTATTTGCCGTGTTCCACACGGTTTTCCATATGCCCGGATTGAATCACCGGTGGCTTGGGGTCAGACAGCTCCCACGGCACCGGTGTCTGCTTTTCTTTTTCTTTCAATTTCATCCCCTCCGCCTATAGTATGGGCAAAAAGGGTCAAAAAATGCAGTCGCGTCCCCTATAAGCGCGCAAAAAACACCGCTACCAAATCGGTAGCGGTGTTTGGTTTTTTATACCAAGTAAGCCTTAACTGCCTCGGAGGCCTGTGCGGCGTCGTCGGAGACGGTCAGGGTGATGTTCATATTGTTTGCTTCAGCAAACTGAGCACACCACAGAATGAACTCTTCGCCGGCAGCGCGGTCAGCGCCGATGGTCTTGTAGAGGTTGTCGATGTACACATTGGTAATGTCGAAGTTGCCTGCGTGCAGGCCGCTGAGCAGACCCTTCAGCTTGTCCGCATTGTTGATGCCGTATTCCTTGGAATTGACCAAACGGACGCGGTAGGTAATGTCATATGTCAACTGGCTGCCATATTCGATGCACACCACATCGCCCTGAGCACTTGCCACGGCTTCGTTGATGGCGCTAATCAATTTTTTGGTTTTACCGGAGCCTTTCAGGCCCATAATTACTTGGATCATAGGTATGTCCTCCTTTGCTTCCAGCCTTTTTATGCTGTATTGTTATTTTACCAGTAAACGGGGGATTTTTCAAGTGCTAATTGGGCATTCTTGAAAAAATTTCTCGATATCCGCCCGGCTGGCCCGGGTGCTTCCCTGAAAGGCTTCGCGCTTGCCGCCGCCCCGTCCTCCGAGGGTCTCGATCAGGCTTGCGCCCAGCGCTTTGGCGTCCTCGGTGCGGCTGATGATGCACAGGCTGTAGCCGGTTTCGTCGGCGCCGGAGAGGGTGACGGCCACCTTGCTGCCGTCGGCTATGGCGTTGCACAGCTCCCGGTTGGCGGTGGGGGTCAAGTCCTGCTCAAAATGCACCGCAAGGTCTTGTCCCCGGTAGACTTTTGCAAGGAAGGCGAACAGCCGGTCTTCAAGACCCGCGCTGCGGAGCTTTTCGGCGGCCAGCATTTCGCCCACGCGCTCGGCGGCATCGGCGGTTTCCGTCACCTTGGCGGAAAAGAGTTGGCTGACCAAGCGGTTTTGGTCATAAATGTCTCCCAAAATGGTTGTTGCCCGTTTGCCGCAGGCCATTTCGATCCGCACGCCTTGGTGGAATTTCACGCAGGAAAGCAGCTTCACAAGGCCGATCTCTCCGGTGCGCTGCACCTGCGCGCCACAGCAGGCGCAGATGTCAATGCCGGGGATCTCCACGATCCGTACCGGCCAGGGCAGGTCCTTTTTCCGGCGGTAGTTGACCTTGGGCAGTTCCTCCTGGGTGGGGTAGTAGCATTTGACCGGCAGGTTCTGCCAGATGGCCTCGTTGGCCATATCCTCAATGCGGCGCAGCTCATCTAAGTGCAGAGGGCCGTCAAAATCGATGGTCACCACATCCGCGCCGATGTGAAAGCCCACATTGTGGTAGCCGTAGAGCTTATGGATGATGCCGGAGACCACATGTTCGCCGGCGTGCTGCTGCATCAGGTCGAAGCGTCTGTTCCAATCGATGGTGCCCTGCACTTCCTCGCCCACGGAAAGGGGTTTGTCGCAATAGTGGACGACCGCCTCGCCCACCTCCTTCACGGCAAGCACATTGGCGCGGCCCAGCCGGCCGATGTCACAGGCCTGTCCGCCGCCCTCGGGATAAAATGCGGTGGCGTCCAGCGTTACGGCATAGCCGTTATCCACAGGGTCGCAGCCGGTGACCGTTGCGGTGAAGGTTTTGATGTGGCTGTCTTCGTAGTATAACTTCCTCATAGCGCTCTCCTTAGCGGTTTTTACCCATTGTACCACACAAAATCTCCCATTGCAACGACCTTGCTATGGACTTTGTCGAAGGGTTTTGTTGACGCACAGTCGGGTTTCGCGGTGTTTCTGTGATTTTTCTCAGTAAACTAGTTATAAACCAAGGAGGACACGCTATGCAATGTCAGAAACTGAAAACCTATATGCAGACCGGCCGGGTGGTCTTTTTGCCTGTGAAGGCACTCGTCCCCAACCCGGCGCAGCCACGGACGGTGTTCCGGGAGGCTTATTTGGACGAGCTGGCCGAATCCATCCGGCAGCACGGCATCCTACAGCCCATTTCCGTCCGGCTGGTAGGCTCCAATTATGAGCTGATCGCCGGGGAACGGCGGCTGCGCGCCGCCATTCAGGCAGGCCTCACGGAAGTTCCCTGCCTTGTAATGCAGATGACCGACGAGGAGGCGGCCACCGCCGCGCTGGTGGAAAACCTCCAACGGCAGGATTTGGATTTTGTGGAACAGGCCCAGGGCATCGATTCCCTTGTGCGCCAATGGAATTTATCTCAGGAGCAGGTGGCAAAGCGCCTTGGTATGAGCCAAAGCGGCATCGCCAACAAGCTGCGGTTGCTGCGCCACTCGCCACAGGTTTTGGAGGCGCTGCGCGCGGCGGAGCTGACCGAACGCCACGCCCGGGCGCTGCTGAAGCTGCCCACGGAGGCCCAAAAAATGCAGGCCATCCGGGTCATTTACTCCTCGAAAATGAATGTTGCCAAAACCGAACAGTACATCGCGACCCTGCTGCGAGAACGGGAGACGGAGCTGCCCAAAGCCAGCGTAGGGGCATTTTTAAGCTATCTGACCCAATCGCTGGCCCGGATCCAGCTGTCCGGCATTTCCGCAGTATCGGAGCGTCGGGAGACGGACAGTCAGATCGTGCTGACCATCACGATCCCGAAGCAGGCGCCATAACCAGCAGTCGCAAAATTTGCGACCACATCTGGAAAAAGGTCAGCTTTTCCACCGGCTCATCCGCCACCAAGGGGATCTCCTTCAGCACCTGCTGGCCGGCCTTGATATAAAGCGTACCAAGCCGCTGACCCCGGCTGACCGGAGCAACCACCTCCGGGAGCAGCTGGGTTTCTTGGGTGACCTGACTTTTTTGGGATTTGTCGATCAGAAGAGCCTCTTCTCCGGCAGGCACGGCCAAAACCGATTCCTTCACGCCCAATTTCACCGGAATCTCAGCCTTTTGGACTTGGGGTGCGATCAGCGCGTAGGTGGCAAAGCCGTAGTCAAGCAACGATTTACAGGCGGCAAACCGATCCTTGGAGGACTCGCTGCCCATCACCACCGCCACCAGCTCCATATCCTCCCGTACAGCCGAGGCGGACAGGCAGTAGCCGGCCTGGGCGGTGAAGCCGGTCTTCAGGCCGGTCGCCCCCTGGTAAAACCGCACCAGCTTGTTGGTGTTGGACAGGCCGAAGGCGCCGTCCCGAACGGTGTCCATCCAAATGGTGGTGAATTTTTTGATGTCCGGGTGGTTTTTTAGAAGTTCTCTGGACATCAGCGCGATGTCATAGGCGGAGGTTTTGTGGTCCTTGGCCTCCGGGGCATCGTCCAAGCCGGTGCAGTTGACGAATTTGGTGTCGTTCATACCCAGCTCCTTGGCGCGCTTATTCATCGCCTCCACGAAGGCGGCCTCGCTGCCGGAAAGATGCTCTGCCATAGCGCAGGCGCAATCGTTGGCCGAGGACACGGCGATGCACTTGACCATCTCGGAAACGGACATGGCTTCGCCCACCTTTAAGTACACCTGCGAGCCACCCTTGGCCGCGGCGGCCTCGGAAGTGGTCACCATATCGTCCCACTTGATGCGGCCGGAATCGATGGCCTCCATAATGAGAAGCATGGTCATCACCTTGGTGACGCTGGCGGGGGCAAGGGCTTCGTGGGCGTTTTGCTCATAGAGGAGCTGCCCGGTGGTCACATCCATCAAAACGGCGCTTTTGGCCGGCAGGTTCATATCCGCCGCCCGGGCCGTCAAGGCCATAGGCATAAGCAGCAGAAGCGCCAGCGCGGCGCATAGGCATTTCTTCATTTTCATCCCTCCTAAGGTCAGTGTATGAGGCCCGTCCGGGAGATAGAATTGACAACGAAAAATTAAAATTTAAGCGTTGGGCGCAAAAAACAGTACCGAGGTTATCCTCGGTACTGTTTTTGATTATGTAGGATTATTCAGCATCCTCGACGGTCTCTTCGGTCTTGGACTTCTGCGCCTTGATCTTGGTGAAGAGGATCACAGCCGCGCCGCCAATGCCAACGGATACGACAATGATCAGAACCAGCAGCAGAGCGGTGATGCCGCTGCCGTTACCCTTGGTAGCAGGCTTCTTGTTGTCGCCCTTGTTCTCGTCGGTGTGTTCGGTGTTGTCGGGGGTGGTGTCGGTGTCGGGAGTGGTATCGGTATCGGGGGTGGAGTCGGTGTCGGGGGTAGTGTCGGTATCGGGAGTGGTGTCGGTGTCAGGCTCGTCGTCGGGTTCGTCCACGGGGCCGTCCTCTTCCTCAACATCCTTATACTTTGCGGTGATCTTTACATTCTCGCCGGGCATAGTGAAGGTGGTGGAGCTTGCGGTGGGATCAGCCAGCGTGATGCCGCCTTCATTTACCTCCCACTTGTCGAAGACCTTGCCCTCGGGAGCGATACGGGCGGTGATAGTAACGGTTTCGCCCTCTGCAACAACAGACTTATCGGTGGTGCCGTTCTTAACATTTACCTCGTAGGAAGCGCCCATAGTCAGCTTGAAGATGAGGTAGTAGCCCAGATTGTGCTCCTCGGGATTGTAGGGCAAGGGATCCTTGCCGTCCTGTGCCTGGCTGACGATGGCGGTGTAGTCGCCTTCGTATTCGTCCAGATTGATGGTGCCGTATGCAGCAGCAGGGCCCTTGATGTCGACGGTGCCGCCGGTGATTCTGATGTCCTTACAGCCGGAGATGCCAGGTGCGCTGGTTCCCAGGGTTCTGATCTGCAGATGGCCGCTTTCCTGCACGATGGAGGTGAAGGTGCTCAGACCAATCTGGTCTACAACATCCACATCCAGAGTTGCGCCGTCGGTGATCAGCAGGTCGCCGTTCATAGAATACATACCGACAGCCTTGCCCACAGTGCTGACCGCAACATTGCCGCCATCGACGGTGATGTTTGCAATGGTGCCGCCGATACCGACGCCCCAGCCGCCTTCGGAGTTGTCAAGGCTTACATCCACGTTAGCCTCTTCAAAGGTCAGGCTGTGCTTGGTCTCCTTATTCTTATCGGTTGCAGTAGTGGTAAGGCCATGAATGCCGTAGCCCTTCTTGGCATCGATGGTCAACTTGCCCTCACCGATAATGGTCAGGTTAGTATTAGTCGCCCGGATACCTGCACCGACGCCGGTCAGTTCGCTGTCCGCTTCCACAACAACAAGGAAATCCTCAACACCGGCTGCGCCGGTCACGACCAGGGGCATCTTTGCGGATTTCAGAGTTGCGCCGTTCAGGTAAACAGTGGGCTTACCACCGGCAGGATAGTCCAACTTAACAGTGTAGTTATCAGCAGTACCAGTCGGATTGGCTGCGCCTGCTGCGTTGTTCACCAAGTAAATGGGTTCAGCGCCTTCGGTCAGTTTATATGCTTCGGTAGTGCCGGCGTCTGCGTCGCTGACCACTTCAATTGTTGCCGTACCGGCAGCGCTGGCAACAACAGGCAGCAGGCCTGCGATCAGGCAGATCGCAAGCAAAATGCTAAACAGTTTTTTCATTTTTCTTCCTCCTGTTTTGTCTAACTAAAATGTTAGAAACATCTGTTCCTGCATACACTTTAACATATTCCATGTCAATGTGCAAGCGGCAATTTGCCTAAAACCCAGTTTTTACAAACAAAAAACGCGCCGAGGGGGATTCCTCGGCGCGTTTTATCAATTGGGGTTATTCTTCGGTTGTTTCTTCAGCTTCTTCAGCTGCTTCGGCCTCTGCTGCAGGGGTCTTGCCCTTGAAGAGCTGGATGCCCATACGCTTCATGGTGATCAGCGTGAATACCACCACAGCCGCGATGGCCAGAACCAGAACCACGATCATCACAATGAACAGAGCCAGAATGCCGGCATTGGGATTCTTTTCCTTTGCAGGCTTTTTGTTGCCCTCGTTCTTGTCGGTGTTGTCGGGGGTGGTGTCGGTGGGTTCGGTGTTCTGGGTATTGTCGTTATCGGGAGTGGTGTCGGTGTCAGGGGTGTTGTCGGGGGTATTGTCGTTATCGGGGGTGGTGTCGGTGTCGGGTTCGTCCACTTCCAGATCCTTGTAGGTGGCGGTGACCTTTACATTCTCCTTGGGCATCACGAAGGTGGTGCTGGAGGCGGTGGGGTCTGCCAAGGTGATGTCGCCATTGTCCACGACCCACTTGTCGAAGGCCTTGCCCTCGGGGGCGATACGGGCGGTGATGGTGACGGTTGCGCCGGCTTCCACAACGGACTTGTCGGCAGTACCGTTCTTAACGGCTACTTCGTAGGAAGCACCGGGGGTTACCTTAAAGTAAACATAGCGAGCCTGCTGTATAACCTTTTCAGGATCGAACTGCACGGCACCCTTGCCGTCGGCGGAGTTACAGACGATCGCGGTGTAGTCGCCTACATATTCGCTGAAGTCAATACCAACAGCATCAGGGCTGTAGGAGAAGGGGCCGCCGACCACATCGATGGTGCCGCCGGTGATCTTAAATTCCTTGCCGGCATAGAAAGCGCTGGTGCCGCTGTGACGGATCTTGATGTTGCCGCTGTCGATGTAAATGCCGTTTTCCACGCGAACAAAGCCGGCTGTGCCGGTACCCTGAACATCAATTTCGGCGCTATTTGTGATGTGCAGATTGCTGTTCTGACCAGGGGTGTTGGAGTAGAACGCGGAGCCGTTAACCAGATTGGCCTTCAGCTTGCCTCCGTCGATGGTAAAGTCTCTGATGTGGTTGCCGAAGCCGGCGCCGAAGTCGCCCTTTTCCATATTCAGGGTCAGCTCGATGTTGGCGTTATCCAGCGTAATGTCGAACTTGGGGCCATTGTCCGCAACATCAGCCTGGTAAATGCCAACTGCGAAGGAACGGTTGCCGATCAGGTTCAACTTAGCATCACCGGTGAAGGACATGTGGGCGCCGATGGAACGAATGCCATAGGCATTGGTGCCGGCCTCAATGGTGCTTTCCTCTTCGGTGTGGAACACATAGGTCAGAGGAATGGTTGCTGTGGAAGAGATAGAAACAGCAATCTGGTTGTCTGTGCCCTTCAGTTGAGCGCCTTTCAGGTAAATGGTGGGATTGCCACCGGCGGGCCATACAAACTTAATGTTGTAGTTAGCCGCGGTTGCGGTCTGAGAATGGGCAAAACCACCCTCAGTAATCATATATTTTGCCTCGCCGCCTTCGGTAACGGACAGAGCTTCTCTGGCGTCACCTGCGCCGCTGAGGAAGCTGATCGATGCCTCAGCTGCGCTGGCCACGATGGGCAGCAGGCCTGCAATCAGGCAAATTGCCAGCAAAAGACTAAAGAGTTTTTTCATTGTATTTTCCTCCTTTTTTGCGAAAACACGCTATGCGTATTCATAGTTACATACTAGCATATTCCTATTGTGGTTGCAACATTTTTTTGCTTTTGGCTGTGCAACATCCCCCTTTTTGTGCATTTTTGTTCCGTTTTGTGCAGATTTTTCCGGAGCGCCACAAAAAACAGCACCGGGGGCAAGCCCTCGGTGCTGTGTTTGATTATGGGGGATTATTCTGCCTCTTCGGTTGCTTCTGCGTCCTCGGAAGCGTCCAGCTTCTTAACGCGAATCACGATGAACACAACGCCTGCGCCAATTGCCAGCACAAGGATCGCGATGATCACGATCAGCAGCACATTGGTGACATTTGCCTTCTTGGCAGGCTTCTTGTTGCCCTCGTCCTTACCGGTGTTGTCGGTATCGGGAGTGGTCTCGGTTTCGGGGGTGTTGTCGGGGGTATTATCGGGGGTATCGTCGGTGTTGGGAGTATCCACAGGATCGTCTACGGGCTCGTCGTTGCCCTCATCGTCAACATCCTTATAAGTAGCGGTGACCTTAACGTTCTCACCGGGCATTGTGAATGTGGTGGTAGCAGCGGTGGGGTCAGCCAGAGTGATGTTGCCCTCGTTTACTTCCCACTTGTCGAAGGCCTTGCCCTCGGGAGCAATACGGGCGGTGATGGTGATGGTGTCGCCCTTGTTGGCAACAGCCTTATCCACAGTACCGTTCTTGACGGTGACTTCGTAGGAAGCGCCGGAAGTCAGCTGGAAGAAGTTCTGATAGCTCAGGTTGTGCTTTTCGGGATCGTAGATCTCTGCGCCCTTGCCGTCAGCGGAGTTGCAGACGGTGATGGTGTGCTCGTCCAGATATTCGGAGAAATCGGGAACGGGGCCGTAGATGAAGGGGCCGCCGGCATGCTCCACCGTGCCGCCCTTGAAGGTGATGGTGGAGTCCTGAGAGAAGCCGAACAGAGCAGAGGTGGTCTTGGAAATGATGGTACCGCTTTCCATTACGAAGTCAGCGGACTTGCCTCTGGAGAAGCCGCTCTGGTTGTTGATGTTCAGCTCCAGCTTTGCGTTATTGGTGATCAGGAATTCGCCCTTGTACAGGTAGAACATAGCGGCCTTGTCGCTGTTGCCCACGAAGGTGCCGCCGTCGAAGATGATGGCTCTTGCGTGGTTGCCGGCACCCAGAACGAAGTTGCCCTGTGTGCCGTCAATGGTCAGCTCCACATTTGCATTGTCAAAGGTCAGGTCGTACAGGGGTTTGGGATCGGCGCTGCTCAGAGTGGTTTCGTTCATATGAATGCCGATGCCGTACATAACATCGATGTTCAGCTTACCTTCGCCGCTGATGGTCAGGTGGGCGTTCTTCGCGGTGATACAGTCGCCGTTGGTGGATGCGATGGTGCTGTCCTCCTCGACCACGATGCTGTAAGAGGGCACTTCTGCAGAGCCGGTCAGATAGATAGTGCTCTTAGGCGCGGACAGCTCAGCGCCCTTTAAGTAGATGACAGGCTCAGAGCCGGTAAAGTCGACTTTAATATTGTAATTGCCTTCGTTGGCGGCGTTGCCGTTGTTGTGGGCTCTGCCGTCCTTAGTCAGGAAGTAGGCAACCTGTCCCTCTTCCACATTGGCAGGGGTGGAGCCACCGTCAAAGCCAAAAGAGATGTTTGCCGCACTGGCAGCGCTGGCCACTACGGGCAGCAGGCCTGCGATCAGGCAAATTGCAATCAAAATGCTAAAAAGTTTTTTCATTTTCGCTTCCTCCTTTTTTGCACGAACTGCTTTTTGCAGATTCATAGATTGATTCTAACATACATTATATACCAATGCAACAAATTTTTCTTGTTTTTCAGGGTTATTTTGTTTATTTATCTGCCAAAAAGGGGGACTGGCAGACACGGAGTCTCCCAAATGGTTGCACAAAAAACAGCACCGGGGAAATCCTCGGTGCTGTTTGCACAAAACTTCAAGAAATATCAGCCGATCTCACGGAGCGCGCCCACCAGAATAAACCGGCGGCTGCTGCCGTGGCAGGTGGAGAAGGTGACCAGATGCTCACCCTCCTGATAGGTGGCCATAGACTGGAAGGCGGAGTTTCTCAGGGCATTCTGCAGGATCTCCATAGGCTCCTCGGGGGTGCCCTTGAAGGCATAGATCTCCGCGCTGGGGGAGGTGACATGGCCGGCCAACAGCACCACCGCATAGTTCTTTTCGGGGGTGTTGATATACCAGACCGGATGCTGCTCATAGTATTCCTGAGCGCCATACTTGTACACCGAGCCGAACATAGAAAGGTCCTTCATATTGTGGCCGTAAATCAGGGTGTGGGGGTCAGAAAAGTCCACCCGGTTGCGGCAATCGGCGAAAATCGAGCCGGCTCTGTTCTCTGTGCCGTCCAACAGGCGGCTTAAGTAGTAGTCGTTGTCCGTTCCCCGAACCACAGGGTAGCTGATGGGGGTGCCGGGGCAGTAGACCCAAGCCATCACATCGGCGTTTTGCTCCTGCAGCAGCTCAAAGTCCACCGAAATGGGGGAGTATTCCGCAATGGTCAGACCCGGCGCCAGCTCGATGCCGGTGCTTTCGGTGCTGTCGGTTGCGTTGCTGCCGGAGGAGGACTGGTTGTTGTTGGGCTTGGGGACGGCAGGCTTCACGGCGATGTTGGCAAGGCCGTCGTACAGCTCATCCCGGTTGTCTGCTTGTTTGCTGTTTCGGAAAATCTGGAAGGCGGAGAAGCAGAAGGTTGCCACAAACAGCACCATCAGTACCTTAGGCAGAACCGTCCAGACGGATATCTTCGCTTTTTTCCGCTGGGTGCCGGCCTCCTGCTGAGGG
The DNA here is from genome assembly GCA_045614325.1 of Faecousia sp. Taxonomy (GTDB): domain Bacteria; phylum Bacillota; class Clostridia; order Oscillospirales; family Oscillospiraceae; genus Faecousia. Next base: position 13,486 of record JAZLCU010000001.1, read on the forward strand.
GCTTGCTCAGCCTCCTGCTGAGGGGCTTGCTTGCGCAATCGGGCGGTCAGCGCCTTTATGTTCTGAAGTAGTTTCTGAACGAACTCTTTCATCGTATCCCTCCTGTCGAAAAATGAAGCGTCACGGGCGGCCGCGGCCACCTGCGCGTAGTCTTTCCGCTGTTTCTTTATCTGCATATTAGCACATTTGCAGGGCATTTTCAAGCCTTTTCGGCTGATGCAGCGGCGGCACACCATAAAATAAAGATTTCTGTTGTGCTTTCAGCATTTTTTTGATATAATAATCGAAAAAATGATAAAATGGATGTGGAATGCTTTGAAGTACGGAATTTGGAATGTGGCCGCGCCTAAGGCCGAGGCGGTAAACGCCTTGGTGGGCAAGGGGTATGCGCCCCTGACCGCTATGGTTCTGGCCGCAAGAGGACTGGAAAACGAACAAAGCGCCGCCGTCTACTTAGACAGCGACGCGCCCCTTCTCGACCCCTTTTTGATGACCGATATGGACTTGGCCGCAGGCCGGGTGGCTTTGGCCATGGAACGGGGCGAAAAAATCGCCGTTTTCGGCGACTACGATGTGGACGGCATCACCGCCACCTGCCTGCTGACGGAATTTTTGCGCTCCTGCGGCTGTGACTGTGTGCCCTACATTCCCGGTCGGCTGGAGGAGGGCTATGGCCTGAACCCCATCGCCATCAACTACTTACACGGCCTTGGCGTCAAGCTGATCGTCACCGTGGACTGCGGCATCACCGCCATGGACGAGGCAAAGCTCTGTAAGGAGCTGGGCATTGATCTTGTGATCACCGACCACCACGAATGCAAGGATCGTCTTCCCGACGCGGTTGCTGTGGTCGACCCCCACAGACCCGATGGCGGCTATCCCCACAAGACCCTTTCCGGCGTGGGCGTGGCCTTCAAGCTGGCCGCCGCCTTAAGCGGTGATCAGAATGATGTGCTCTCTCGCTACGGCGATATGGTCTGCCTTGGCACCGTTGCCGATGTGATGCCCCTGCACGGAGAGAACCGGGTGTTCGTTGCCCGGGGCCTTAAGATGCTCCGCAGTACCACCCGTCCCGGCATCGCCGCTTTGATAGAGCAATGCGGCTGTGACCCGTCTGCGCTCACCGCCACCACCGCCGGCTACATCCTCTGTCCCCGAATCAATGCGGCCGGCCGTATGGGTCAGATCGAGCTGGCGCTGGATCTGTTTTTGACCCACGAGGAAGCAGCCGGTCAGGCTGCCGCCCGGGCCCTTTGCGACTTAAACCGCCAGCGGCAGGATGTGGAATCGGAAATTTACCGGCAGGCCGTGGAAATGCTCCCCGAGGGGCAGACCCCCTCTGCCATCGTGCTGGCCGACGAGGGCTGGCATCAGGGCGTGGTTGGTATCGTAGCCAGCCGCATCGCGGAGGAATACTGCTGTCCCACCTTCCTGATCTGCTTGGACGGCGATCACGGCAAGGCCAGCTCCCGTTCCTTTGGCGGCTTTAATCTGTTTGCCAGTCTGACGGAGCTTTCCCACCTTTTGGAGAGCTACGGTGGCCACGAGCTGGCGGCCGGCTTCACCATTCACCGTGAAAAAATCGGCGATTTCCGCCGTGAGATCTGCCGTTTGGCTGAAAGCTACTACTGCGGTCACAGCCCGGAAACCGTGCTGGAGGCGGATTGCGTGATCCCGCCGGAGCTTTTGACGCTCCACAATTTCTCCGCTTTGGACGCCTTGGAGCCCTGCGGCAACGGCTGTCCCAAGCCCCTTTTGGTCACAGAAAGCCTCACCGTGGAACGGCTGACCCCTGTGGGCAACGGCCGCCACCTGCGGCTGCGTCTGCAAAGCCGCGACCACGGCTTTAACGGCATCTTCTTCTCCGCCACCGCCGAATCGGCCTCGGTCTGTCAGGGCGATGTGGTGGATGTGGCCTTCATTCCTCAGATCAACGAATACCGGAGCGAAAAGTCCGTGCAGCTGAACATTCAGGACATCCGTCCTGCCTGCAAGGCAGAGGTCAGCTGCGACACCGCGGATTACGCCCGTTTAAAGGCCAATCGGCTGGATGCCGAGACCGCCGCCCGGCTGCTGCCGGATCGGAACACCTTGGGTCTTGTCTGGCGGTATCTGGCCGCGCAGGGTGCACCTCTGCAGCTGACGCCCATCTGCCTGTGCAGAAAGATCGTCCGCTGGTCGGGCTCGGCGCTTAATCTGAGCCAGCTGCTGGCCTGCCTTGACATTTTTGCCGATGTGGGTCTTTTGGAATTGCATCGCCTGCACAAAAACATCATCCTGCGGCTGCTGCCTGCTGACGGAAAGGCAGACCTTACAAGCAGCCAGACTATGCAGCGCCTGATCGCTGCAAAGGAGCAATAAAGTATGGAAAACTTTGCTGAACATTACGGCTCGCTGTATCAGACGGTGAACCGTTGCCTGCCGGGCATCGATATGACCCTGATCGATCAGGCCGTGGAATATGCCCGTGACAAACACAAAGACCAAAAGCGCAAGGACGGCTCTCCCTACATCATCCACCCTCTGTCCGTGGCAGAGATCGTGGCGGAGATGGGCTTGGATGTGGACGCCATTTTGGGCGCTCTTTTGCACGATTGCATTGAGGACACCGACGCCTCCTTCGACGAGATCGCTCGCCTGTTCGGCACTACCTGCGCCGAGCTGGTGGAGGGCGTCACCAAGCTGACCCGGGCCAACTTCTCCTCCTCCGAGGAGGCCCAGATGGAGAATCTGCGGAAGATGTTTATGGCTATGAGCAAGGACATCCGGGTGGTGCTCATCAAGATCGCCGACCGTCTCCACAATATGCGGACTATGCAGTATCAGACCCCGGAAAAGCAGCTGATCAAGTGCCGGGAGACTATGGACATCTACGCGCCCTTGGCTCACCGGCTTGGTATGCAGAAGATGAAGTGGGAGCTGGAGGACTGCTCGCTGCGGTACTTGGATCCTAACGCCTACAACGAAATTATGGCCTATCTGTCCGCCCACAAGGAGAAGGACGAGGCCTTTATGCACACCATTCAGGACGCCATTTCCCAGCGGCTGACCGCTATGGGCATCCACGCGTCTGTCTACGGACGGATCAAGCATGTGTACTCCATCTACCGGAAAATGGGCGCCCAGAGCAAGAATATGGACGAAATTTACGACATTTACGCCTTCCGGGTGGTGGTGGACACCATTGCCGATTGCTACAATGTGCTGGGCCATGTTCACGACCTGTTC
>JAZLCU010000002.1:0-19434 GCA_045614325.1 Faecousia sp.
CTTCTAGGGTTTTGAAGGCTATGAACCGCCATTACGATCGGGAGAAATATTTGGAAGCAGTCAACTATGCCAAGGCAGCTATGCCGGAGCTGGTGCTCACCTCCGATGTGATCGTGGGCTTCCCCGGCGAGACGGCGGAGGAGTTTGAGGAGACCATTTCTCTCATCGAGAATGTCCGTTACGACTCTTTATTTACCTTCATCTTCTCCCCCAGACCCGGCACACCGGCCGCGTCTATGGAAGATCCCACCCCCAAGGAAGAAAAGAATCGCCGGTTCGACCGGCTCTGCGCTGTGCAGAATTCCATTTCCGAGGAGCTGCACAAAGCCTATATCGGCAAGACTATGCGGTGCTTGATTGACGGCACTGACAACGAATTTTTAACCGCAAGAACCGAGGGCGGACGGCTGGTTCGTCTTTCCGGGGACAAGTCCCTCATCGGCACCTTTGCGGATATTTCCATCACCGGCGCTACCACCTGGAGCTTGACCGGAACACTCTCATAAAAAGGACTGAAAGCTATGGCAACAAAGCCGAAAGAAATGACCCCTATGCGGCGTCAGTATTTTGAAATTAAAGAGCGCAATCAGGACTGTGTTCTGTTTTTCCGTCTTGGCGACTTCTATGAGATGTTTGACGACGACGCACGTCTTGCCGCCAAGGAACTGGATTTGACGCTGACCACCCGGGACAGGGGCAAGCCCGAAGAGGAGCAGACCCCTATGTGCGGTGTGCCGTACCACAGCGTGGATGCTTATATTGCCCGTTTGGTGCAAAAAGGCTACAAGGTTGCCATTTGCGAGCAGATGGAAGACCCTGCCCAGGCTAAGGGCATCGTCCAGCGTGACATCACCCGGATCATCACCCCCGGCACGGTGACAGAAAGCTGTATGCTGGAGGAAAGCCGCAACAACTACATCTGCTGTATGTATGGTCAGGAAAGCAAGCTGGGTCTTGCATTCTGCGATGTTTCCACCGGTGCGTTTTATGTGACGGTATGCGCTGACGGGCCTGCTGCTGCTTCGGAATTGGGTCGTTTTTACCCGGCAGAGGTGTTTCGGTTCGGCTCTGCCGCCTGCACAGATGTGCTGAACGAGGCGCTTCGCTACCGTCTGCACTGCTGCCTGACCGAAGGTGTGGAAGAACAGTTCCGGCCGGATGAGGCTGCCGGCGTTTTGGAAGCGCATTTTGGCAAGTCCCTTGCAGAATTGGGTCTTGAAAATCTGCCTGAGGGCATTATGGCAGCCGGAAGTCTCCTGCGCCACCTGATTGCTCTGCAAAAGAACAATCTGTCTCACATCATCGAGCTACAATACTACACCACCGGCCGCTTTATGGAGCTGGATTTGGATGCCCGTCGAAACTTAGAGTTGGAGGAAACTCTCCGCTTAAAGGACAAGAAGGGTACGCTTTTGTGGGTGCTGGACAAGACTCGCACCCCTATGGGCGGTAGACTCATCCGCAGCTGGCTGGAAAAGCCTCTGCTGGATATTAGTGAAATCATTCTCCGTCAGTCCGCTGTGGAGGAACTGGTGAACGACACCGTTTTCCGTGGAGAACTGGACGAGGCGCTGAAATATGTGACCGATTTGGAGCGTGTGATGACCCGTATTGTGACCGGCACGGTAAACTGCCGGGATCTTTTGGGTCTTGCCGGCGGTTTGCGGGCTTTGCCGGATGTGAAGCGGCAGCTGGCAAATGTCAAGTCTCCCCTGCTGCAGCGCTTGGCGCAGGCCATTGATCCTATGGTCGAATGCGCCGACCTGATTGAAAACACCATTACCGAAAAGCCTCCGCTGACTGTCCGGGAGGGCGGTATCATCCGCAAGGGTGCCAACGAAGAAGTTGACCGGCTGCAAGACATTATGGACGGTGGCGCCGGCATTATGGCTTCCATTGAGGCTACCGAACGGGAAAAGACCGGTATCCGCACTCTGCGCGTCAGTTACAACCGGGTGTTCGGCTACTACATTGAGGTTTCCAAGTCCTTTGTTGACCAAGTGCCTGAACACTACATCCGTCGACAGACGCTGGCCAACAACGAGCGCTATATCACCCCGGAACTGAAAGAGCTGGAAGAGCAGGTGCTGACCGCCAAAGAGCGCTGCACCGCTTTGGAATATCAGATCTTTACCCAGCTGCGTGAGTTCTTGGCGGAACAGGCCGCCCGTGTGCAGGCTACAGCCGCTGCAGTTGCTGCGGTGGATGCGCTGTGCAGTTTGGCAACTGTGGCTGTTAAAAACAATTACTGCCGTCCGGAAATGACGCTGGATAACACCATCTCCATCACCGACGGCCGCCATCCTGTGGTGGAAAAGGTTTTGAAGGATTCTTTGTTTGTCCCCAACGACACCCTGTTGGACAGCAAAGAGAATATGGTCTCCATCATCACAGGCCCCAATATGGCCGGTAAATCCACCTATATGCGTCAGGTGGCACTGATCGTGCTGATGGCGCAGATGGGTTCGTTCGTGCCGGCCAAGAGCGCGCGAATCGGCTTGGTAGACCGAATTTTCACCCGTATTGGCGCCAGCGACGATCTGGCCTCCGGCCAATCGACCTTCATGGTGGAGATGGCGGAAATGGCGTCCATTTTGAAGTATGCCACCTCCAAGAGTCTGTTGATCTTGGACGAGATCGGTCGCGGCACTTCTACTTATGACGGTATGGCCATTGCCCGGGCGGTGCTGGAATATGCCGCCAACCCCAGGCAGTTGGGTGCAAAGACGCTCTTTGCCACCCACTACCACGAACTGAGTGCCATTGAAGAGGAACTGCCCGGCATTAAGAACTACAACATTGCCGTGAAAAAACGCGGTGATAAGATGATTTTCCTGCGGAAAATTGTGCCCGGCGCTACCGACGACAGTTTCGGCGTGGAAGTTGCCAAACTGGCAGGATTGCCCAACGCCGTTGTTACACGGGCTCGGGAGATTCTGCAGGAGCTGGAAAGTCAGGACGGTGTAAAACCTGTAAAGGTTCGCTACGAGGAGCCGGACGATCAGGTCAGTATGCTGGATCTGACTTCTCAGCAGGTCTGCCAGGCTCTTAGTGCCATTAGCGTGGAGACCCTGACCCCCATTGAGGCTATGAACGAACTTTACAAATTGAAGAAAATGCTGGAGTAATCAATGAAACTCTCTATTTCTACCACCCGCAGGGAGACCCTTTGGGGCTGGGCCTATTGGCTCATTTCCCTGTTTGTTTTGCCGACTGTGCTAGCCCTAATTCTTGTTCTTCTGGGGCAGCCCGTTTCCGAGTCGGCTTTGAACATCATCTTTTTTCTGGTGAATTTTCTGGTCGTGGTCGGAATCTTCCACCGTTTTCTGTGGGCGTCGCTGAAAGCCGCGGCAGAAAAGCCTCTGAAGTGTTTGATTGTTGCCGTGGTCGGTTACATTGGTTACTTTGCCGCGATGTGGGTGGTGGCCCTGGTTATTACCGCAATCAAGCCGGACTTTTCCAATGTCAATGACAATGCGATTTTCGATATGATGGGAGAGCACACCGCTTTTATGGTGTTTGGTACGGTGTTCCTCGTTCCCATTACGGAAGAAACTTTCTATCGGGGTCTTCTGTTCCAATCCCTGCACCAGAAAAATCGCTGGGTTGCCTATGGCGTGTCCGTATTTGTCTTTGCGGCCGTGCATGTGGTGGGCTATATCGGCTTTTTTGATCCGCTAACGCTACTGCTTTGCTTTGTGCAGTATCTGCCGGCAGGCATCATTCTTGCGCTTGCTTATGAAAAAACCGACACCATCATTACCCCTATGTTGATTCACATTTTGATTAACCTGATCGGCATATCCGTCACGAGGTGATACAATGTCTAAAATCATTCAATTATCCCCCCATATTGCCAATTTGATCGCTGCCGGTGAGGTGGTGGAGCGTCCGGCCTCCGTTGCCAAGGAGCTGCTGGAAAATGCTGTGGACGCAGGCGCGACCCAAGTTACCTTGGAGATCCGCGACGGCGGCATGACCTTCCTGCGTGTCACCGACAACGGCTGCGGCATGCTGCCGGAAGATGCCCGGAGCGCATTTTTGCGTCACGCAACTTCCAAGCTGCGCACCGCTGAAGATTTGGCTGCCATTCAAACCATGGGCTTCCGCGGCGAAGCATTGGCAGCGATCGCCTCTGTCAGCCGGATCGATCTTTTGACCAAAACACCCGACGCCATCGCCGGTACTTCCCTGAGTCTGGAAGCAGGCACGGTCACAGAGGAATCGGAGGTTGGCTGTCCCACGGGTACAACCATTATCGTGCGTGACTTGTTTTTCAACACCCCGGCGAGAATGAAATTTATGAAGTCCGACACGGTGGAAGGCAGCAAGGTGGCCGCCGCCGTGCAGATGCAGGCGCTGGCCCACCCGGAGGTGGCGTTCCGTTTCCTCCGTGATGGCAAAGAAGTATTGTCCACTCCCGGCACCGGTAGTCTTGAGGCTGCTGTGTACTGCGTTTATGGCAGAGAGTGCGGCAAGATGATTTCTCTTGAGAGCAAGTGGGACGGCTATACCCTGTCCGGCTTTGTGTCCAAGCCTACCGATGCCAGACCCAGTAGAGCCTTGCAGACCTTCTTTGTGAACGATCGCCCCGTCAAGTCCCGGCTGCTGATGGCCGCCTTGGAGGAGGCTTATCGAAATCAAATTATGGTGGGCAAATTCCCGGCCTGCGTATTACATTTGACCGTTCCCGTGAATGCGGTGGATGTGAATGTCCATCCGGCAAAAACGGAAGTGAAATTTTTGAACGAAAAGGCCGTATTTGATTGCGTCCATTACGGTGTGCTGGGCGGTTTGAATAAGGCCGAGGACCGGCCGCAGGTGCAGTTTAAGCAAGCGCCTGCCTATACACCCCCTGCCGCGCCCAAGCAGACCCACACCGCTGCGCCTCACAAGCAGGAGAATTTCTTCCGCACGATGAGCGCGGAGGAATACAGGAATTTCTCTGCTGCTGTGAAGGATGCGCCCAAGCCCTCCCCCATAGCTGCTGCGGCCACCGCCACAGCCATCCGGGAGGAAAAGGTGTTCCCGGTAAGAGAAAACATCATTCTGCCCACCGCTGCGCCCAGCGCACCCGTGAAGGCGGCTGTTGTGGAACCTATTGCGGAAGAGCCGGAGCAGGTGGTCATTTCCGCTATGGAAACAGACATCCCCTGGCGCTTTGTGGGTGAGCTGTACAACAGCTACATCATCGTGGAGCAGGGCGAAGAGGCTTACTTGATCGACAAGCACGCTGCCCACGAGCGGATCTTGTTTGAAAAGCTGAAAGAAAATCAGGAGGCCATCTCCTCTCAGGCGCTGCTGTCCCCCATCGCCCATCGGTTAAGTGCGGACGGCGCAGCAATTTTGCTGGAGAATCAGGCGCTTTTGGATGAGCTGGGCTTTGAGATCGAGGAGTTTGGCGAGAACACCGTTCTTATTCGTCAAATTCCTATGGATTTGGATGGCTCATTGGCAGCGGATTCTCTAGAAATGCTGGCCGCCGATCTGCTGAGCGGCCGCAAGGAAGACCCCAAAACCGTCCGCGACGAGTTGCTTCACACCGTGGCCTGCAAGGCCGCCATCAAGGCCGGCTGGCATTCAAGTGAAGCCGAACTGATAAAGCTGGCTGAACAGGTGCTGTCCCGGGAGGATTTGAAGCACTGCCCCCACGGCAGACCCATCTGCGTTTCCTTGAGCAAAAAGCAACTGGAAAAGCAATTTAAGCGCAGTTAAAGGACTTTTTTATGAACAATCTGATTTGCATTGCAGGGCCTACTGCCTCCGGCAAGACCGCCCTGTCCATTGCCCTTGCAAAAGCGCTGGATGGCGAAATCGTGTCCTGCGATTCTATGCAGGTTTACAAGCGTATGAATATTGGCACGGCAAAGCCTACTTTTGATGAAATGGATGGCATCGTCCACCATATGCTCTCGGTGGCTGAGCCCTGGGAAGATTTTTCCGTTGGCAAGTACTGCGCCATGGCAACACCCATTGTGGACGATATTTTAGAGCGCGGCAAAACCGCCATTGTAGTGGGCGGCACAGGCCTCTATATGGACGCATTGATTCGGGGCAACGCCTTTGCGCCCGTTCCTTCCACCGGCTGTCGGGAGCGCTTGGAGGCCTTGGCCGCCAGTGAGGGCATTGAAGCGGTGATCGCGCAGCTTCGGGCAGTTGACCCGGAATCCACTGCACGGCTTCACCCGTCGGATCAAAAGCGGATCATCCGCGCTATGGAAGTGTATTTAGAAACCGGTGAGACCATCACCGAACACAACCGGAAAACCCAAGAGATCCCGCCCCGGTATAACCCTGTTTGGTTCGCCTTGGAGGATGCCGACCGGGCCACGCTTTATGAAAGGATCGACCGTCGTGTGGAGGTGATGCTGGAGCAAGGTCTTTTGGGCGAGATCCGCGCCCTTTTGGCAGAAGGCGTTCCTGAAAAATGCACCGCTATGCAGGCCATCGGCTACAAGGAATTTGTGGACGCGCTGCAAGGCCGCAGCACGATAGCATCTGCAACCGCCCTTGTGCAGCAGGCATCCCGGAATTACGCCAAGCGGCAGCTGACCTGGTTCCGCCGCAACCCCAATATGCACTGGCTGCGCCGGGAATTGGGTGAGGGAAATAATGAAATTCTTGCAAAAGCACTACAGATTCTAACAGAATTCGACAAGTGAAAAATGGTAAGATTTGTGTATCCCCAAAGAAAGAAGGAATACATATGTCTGAACCTATCAATTTACAGGAAGCGATTCTCAAGGAGGTGCGTCGGGACAAGATCCCTGTCACGCTGTTTTTGATGAATGGCTTTCAGCTCCGTGGCACAATCACAGGCTACGACAGTTTTGTGGTGGTGTTGGTCAGCGATGGCAAGCAGCAAATGATCTACAAGCACGCCATTTCTACCCTCGCCCCTATGAAGCCGATCAACGCAGCAGTTAATGCGTAGCAAAAAAGCGGTGGAGCGCTGCTCTGCCGCTTTTTTGTTGTCAGAAAGGATATAGATATGGCAATCGCAGAAAATGTAAAAAGAATCAAAGAGGAGATGGCCCAAGCCGCCATTCGCGCCGGCAGAGACCCCAAGGAGATCCTCCTTTGCGCCGCCACCAAAATGAATGACGCAGAGGCTGTCCGGGAGGCGATCCGGGCCGGTGTGGACTGCTGCGGCGAGAATCGCGTGCAGGAACTGACCTTAAAACAATCACAGGATGCCTATGTGGGTGCGCCTGTGCATTTTATCGGTCATCTGCAGACCAACAAGGTCAAGCAGGTGGTTGGAAAGGTGGACTTAATCCACAGTATTGACTCTATGCGCCTATTAGAGGCTGTGAACAAGGAAGCGGCCCGTCAGGGCATCCGGCAGGACATTCTTTTGGAGGTCAACATCGGAAACGAGGACAGCAAATCCGGATTTTCTGCGGAGGAAATCCCTGCCGTTTTATCCCAAATCGGGGATTTTCCGGCAATTCGTGTCCGCGGTTTGATGGCAATCCCCCCAATTTGTCAAAATTCTACAGATAATCACAAATTTTTTCAAGAAATGTATCACCTTTATGTTGACATAACGGCAAAAAAATACGATAATATATGCGTCGATATTTTGTCTATGGGTATGTCCGATGATTTCGCAGATGCCATTGCCTGCGGCAGCACGATGATTCGTGTGGGCACTGCCATTTTCGGCGCCCGAGTCTATTAAATAGAATTCGAACATATTAGGAGGATACAGATATATGAGCTTTTGGGATAATGTAAAGAAATTTACCCAGCCCTATTCCGATGAGGAATATGATGATTACGACGACGAAATGGATGAGTACGAAGACGAGGCGCAAGAGCCTGTCCGTGGCGGCCGCCGTCCCTCTCCTTTTTCTATTCCCGGCCTGAAGGCCGAGCCTGCACCTGCTCCCGCCCCCGCACCTGCTCCTGCCGCAACTACCGGCTTTACCGGTCAGGTTGTGAATATGAGCTCCGGCAAGCAGGAAGTGGTTCTGTTCCACGCAAAGACCTTCGACGATGCCGCTAAGGCCGCCGATGAGCTGCGCGTAAGAAAGGCCGTTATTCTAAACATGGAAAATGTTGACAAGGCTTTGACCCGCCGCGTTGTGGATTTCCTGTCCGGCAGCGTTTACGCTCTGCAGGGCAGCGTGAAGAAGGTCGCTCAGTGCACCTATCTGTTCTGCCCCCACAACATGGATGTGATCGGTGATCTGGAAAGCATGCAGATCGAAGCCGACAGTATGTTTTAATCGAAGATAGAGAGGATTTACTATGTTTACTCCCCAACAAATCGAACAGGTCTCCTTCAGCCGCGCCACTTTCGGCGGTTATGATATGCAGTCTGTTGATGAATTTCTGGAACCCCTGACCGATGACTACATCACCCTGTACAAGGAAAACGCTCTTTTAAAGAGCAAGATGAAGGTTCTGGTCAGCAAGCTGGAAGAATACCGCACCAACGAGGCCAGCATGAAGGATGCCATCGTCAGCGCACAGAAGACCTGCGACACTATGGTCAAGGAAACCGAGGAAAGATGCACCCAGATGCTGACCGAGGCCAACGCAGCTGTCATCGAACAGCAGAAGAATGCTGACGCTATGATCGCCGCTGAGCAGATGCGCGTTGAAGAGGCTCGCAGAACCGCCTGCGACAAGATCGACGCTTTGAAGGATGAGATTTCTTCCTGCATCAAGGCTTTGGATCGGATCAAGGCTGCCAATATGTCCGCCCGCGCTGCCGGTGTGTTTGATTTCGATCAGGTGGAAAACACCACCAATGTGGCCGCTGATGAGGTGGCCGACGAAATCTCCGCTACTTTGGAGGCTCTGGTCGGCACAACGGAAGACACCGCTCCCATCGCTGAGCCCAATCATCCTTCCGATGATAACTCTTCCACTAAGTTCACCAACCTGCAGTTTGGTCCCAACTACGATCCCACCAAACGCTAATATAAAATGCTGAGATAAGGACACGCAAAGCTGATCCCCGTCTTTTAGAGAGCTGCCGGTCGGTGCAAGGCAGCAGACGCCCATCTTTGTATCCCCTTTGAGCAGCGCACCGAAAGTAAGTAGGCTGCGCCGGTTGCACCCGATACCGTGCATACGAGTGCCGGATTTTCCGGAACAAGAGTGGTACCGCAGAGGTTACAAATGCCTTTGTCTCTTATTGAGGCAAAGGCATTTTTATTTTTCATAATTATTATGGAGGTTTATTCCAATGGAGTATAAAAACACCATTATCACCCCGAAGACCGACTTTCCTATGAAGGCCGGCCTGCCCTTGCGTGAGCCGGGCATGTTGGAGCGCTGGAACGAGCAAAATCTTTACAAGCTGATGCTGGAGAAGAATAAGAATCTGCCCCCCTTCATCCTGCATGATGGCCCTCCCTTCTCTAACGGCTACATCCACATGGGTCACGCTCTGAACAAGACCTTGAAGGACTTTATCGTCCGCAGCCACGCTATGATGGGTTACTACACCCCCTATGTGCCCGGCTGGGACAACCACGGTCTGCCCATCGAGCGCGCCATCGAAAATTCCAAGAAGAAGCTGAATAAGGATATGTCCGTGCCCGAATTCCGCAAGGCTTGCGAGGAGTTCGCTGAGGACTTCATTCAGAAGCAGATGGCCGGCTTCCGCCGTCTGGGTGTTGTGGGCGACTGGGAGCGTCCTTACCGCACCATGGATAAGCACTTTGAGGCGCAGGAAGTGAAGGTCTTTGGCCGGATGTTCGACAAGGGCTACATCTACAAGGGCTTAAAGCCCGTCAGCTGGTGTCCCTTCTGCGCTACCGCTGTTGCGGAGGCTGACATTGAGTACAAGGATGACCCCTGTACCACCGTTTATGTGAAGTTCCCCATGGCAGACGACTTGGGCAAGCTTTCTGCTTTTGACACCAGCAAGATGTCCTTCGTCATTTGGACTACCACCATCTGGACGCTGCCCGGCAATATGGGTATCAGCATGCACCCCCGTGACAACTATGTTTTAGTCAAGCCTGACTACAGCGATGAGATCTTCATCGTGGCTGAGGCTCTGTGCGAGAAGGTCATGGGCGTTGGCGGCTACACCAGCTACCAGATTCTGGCCTCCTACCCCGGCGCATTCTTTGAGAAGATGGTCGCCAAGCACCCCTTCCTGGACAAGACCTCCCTGCTGATGAATGCAGAATATATCACCATGGACTCCGGTACCGGTCTTGTTCACACCGCTCCCGGCTTTGGTGCAGATGACTATCAGACCTGTATGCGCTACGGCATCGAGCTGGTTGTTCCCGTGGACGACTACGGTCGCCACACCGACTACGCCGGCAAGTACGCAGGTCTGAAGACCGAAGAGTCCAACCCCATCATTTTGGCCGATATGAAGGAAAGCGGCGCTCTGTTCGCTTCCGAGGATGTGGTTCACTCCTACCCCCACCACGACCGCTGCAAGAAGCCCACGATCTTCCGTGCAACACCCCAGTGGTTCTGTTCTGTGGAATCCTTCAAGGATCAGGCTGTTGAGGCCATCCAGAATGTACAATGGTTCCCCGGCTGGGGCGGCGAGCGTATGGTCAGCATGATCCGAGAGCGCGCCGACTGGTGTATCTCCCGTCAGCGCCGTTGGGGTCTGCCTATCCCCGTATTCTACTGCAAGGATTGCGGCAAGCCTGTATCGACTCCCGAATCCATCGAAAAGATCTCCAAGCTGTTTGACGAGTATGGCTCCAACGCTTGGTTTGAAAAAGAGGCAATGGAGCTGGTTCCCGACGGCTTTGAGTGTCCCCACTGCGGCGGCAAGACCTTCGAGAAGGAAACCGACACGCTGGACTGCTGGTTTGACTCCGGCTCCACCCACTTTGCTTCTTTGTATCATGACACTCCCGAACTGTGGCCTGCCGATGTATATTTGGAAGGCGCTGACCAGTACCGCGGTTGGTTCCAGTCCAGCCTCCTGACTTCTGTTGGCGCATTGGACAAGGGTGCTCCCTTCAAGCAGGTGCTGACCCACGGTTGGGTGGTTGACGGTCAGGGTCGTGCTATGCACAAGTCCTTGGGCAACGGTGTTGACCCTGCTGATCTAATCAAGGACTTCGGTGCTGACATCGTTCGTCTGTGGTCTGCATCCACCGACTATCATGTGGATGTGCGCTGCTCCAAGGAGATCTTCAAGCAGATCGCCCAGAACTACCTGAAGTTCCGCAACACCGCCCGTTACTGCTTGGGTAACTTGGACGGCTTCAACGCCAACGATCTGGTACCTGCAGATCAGCTGGAGGAGCTGGACAAGTGGGCGCTGACAAAGCTGAGCGCGCTGGTAGAAGCCTGCCGCAAGGCTTACCACAACTACGAGTTCCATGTGGTCTCCCACGAGATCAACGATTTCTGTGTTGTGGAACTGTCCTCCTTCTATCTGGACATCATCAAGGACCGCCTGTACTGCGAGCTGCCTGACGGCCTGCGCCGCCGCAGCGCACAGACCACTCTGTTCCTGATTGTTGATGCTTTGGCCAAGCTGTTCGCTCCCATTCTTGCCTTTACCTGTGACGAGATCTGGCAGGCAATGCCTCACAGAGATTCTGACGACGGCCGGAATGTTCTGCTGAATCAGATGCCTGAGAACTTCTCCGCTTACTGCTTGGATGATGCAGCTATGGCGAAGTGGGATACCATTATGAAGCTCCGTCAGGATGTGAACGGCGTGCTGGAGGTTGCCCGTGCTGACAAGCGCATCGGCAAGGCTTTGGAGGCGCATGTGAGCCTTGAGACTCAGGACGCTGCCTTGAAGGCTGCCTGCGAGGGTCTGAATTTGGCTGAGATCTTCATTGTATCCTCCTGCGCTTGGGAAGCTGCTCCCGAGGGCGCAACGGTTGGTCAGGGTGCTAACCTGTCCGGTCTCACCGTTGGCGTGACCGAGGCTCGCGGCGAGAAGTGCCCCCGTTGCTGGATGCACTCTGAGGAATCCGGAGAAGACGGCCTGTGCAAGCGCTGTGCAAGCGTTATCTCCCAGTTGGATATCGAAATCTAATCAAAAAACCCCGCCTTCCAAAGGCGGGGTTTTCTTTTATTTACCAAAGACTTTGGTGACATTCTGAAGCATCTGGCGGATGGGCAAATTGTAGGGGCAACGACTCTCGCATACGCCGCAGTCCAGACAATCGGAGGCTTTTTTATCTGCTGCTTCATATCTGGCGGCGGCCCATTCCTTCAGGTCGTAGCGGCTGTAGTAGCCTTCCAGCAGCAGCATAAAGGAGATGTTGATGCCGGCGGTACAGGGCGCGCAGTAGTTGCAGCGGCGGCAGAAATTGGTGCCCAGTTCATCCCGGATTGCCTGCATTTTTGCCTGTTCTGCGGCGCTTAAGGGCGTCTTGTCGGACACAGCCGCCACGTTCTCGGCAATCTCTTTTTCCTCGGCCATACCGGGAATAACCACCGTTACATTGGGGTTGCTTGCGATGAAACGCAAGGCCAACGTGCCGTCCTCAATAGCGCCGCCTGCCAGGGGTTTCATGCAGATAAAGCCGATGTTCTTCTCAGCGCATTTGGCAATCAGTTCCTCGGCCTGGGTCTCCACGATGTTATAGGGGAACATAATGGTTTCCACCCAAGGCAGTTCCACCGCCTGCCTGAACAAGTCAACGGAGTGGAGGGTGATGCCGATATGGCCGATTTTTCCCGCCGCCTTAGCCTGGGTCAAAGCCTCCAAAGCACCACCGGGTGCCATCACCTGGTCCAAATCCTTTTGGCTGGGATTGTGGACCTGATACAGGTCAATATAGTCTGTACGCAGGTTGTTTTGGCTGATGGCGATGTCCTTTTCCATTCCCTCTTTTGTGCGGGCCATACTCTTGGTTGCCAAAACAAATTTGTCGCGGACGCCCTCCAGGGCATAGCCTAAGTACTCTTCGCTGACCGTGTAGCCACGGGCGGTATCGATGTAATTGACACCGTTTTCCAGCATTTTATGAACCAGCACCTTTGTGCCTTCTGCGTCAATTTTCTGAATGGGAATACCGCCAAAACCCAAGCGGGAAATCTTTAAACCGGTTTTTCCTAACTGTGTATACTCCATAGTTCTATTCTCCTTTTGTTATTCTTGATTGGATAAGAATGTTTCAAGGTTGATGTTGTGATTGTATTTTATGGACGCTTTCCTGTCTTTCTCTATGATGATTCTCGGCAAATCGATATTATTGATAGCAGCAATTGCAACAATATAGTGAAGCATATCCGCCAATTCTGTGCCTAACTGTTCTTGCAGGTCGTCTTCATCGGACGCTTTACGGCCGGCACGCTTATTGAGCACTTCCGCGACTTCCCCGATTTCCTCCACAAGTTTCATAAACATACTTTGCTCGGTTGCCCAGCCACCGTAACGGTCGGCAAGATATGCCTGCAAATCATCGATTGATATTTTCATGGTTCTATTCTCCTTGTGAAGTTATCTTTCTGTCAAACCGAACGTTATACATCCGTTTTATGGATTTCGTAATACAAACAATGATGCAAAACGCCTTTATACTCTATATCCTCTTCTAAATCAAATTTGTGCATACCGCATTTTTCCATCACACGGCAACTTGCCATATTCTCTTCAAAGAATCCGGCCCTGATACGGGAAAATCCCATTCTGAACAATTCATCGATACAAATTTGAACAGCTTCCGTTGCAAACCCCTTGCCCTGATGTTCGGGGGTAATCACATAGCCGATTTCAATCGTGGAATCTTTTATTTCACAATCATTCACAAACCCTATCACGCGATCATTGAAATAGATTCCATACACGAAATGATTGTCTGCCCTGCTGAAATTCATCAGTTTTTCAAACAGCGGTTCAGCCTGTTTTTTGTCGTCAAAATCAGGAATCATATAGGTCTTTTTAATGTCTTTGTTGCATAAGACATCTACCATTTGTTGTCTGTCACATTCGTCAAATGGCTTTAGGATCAGCCGCGGTGTTTGCAATTTTTCGCTTTTCTTTTCCATATTGACACCTTTTTTATGAAAAAGCCACTTTTGCTTAAAACAAAAGTGGCTTTTTATGGCGGAGACGGAGGGATTCGAACCCTCGTGCGGTTGCCCGCAAACTGATTTCGAGTCAGCCCCGTTATGACCACTTCGATACGTCTCCATATATATGAATTTCCGCTCCGGTTGGCGGCTAATTCACTATCTGACCAACGGGGCGCCCCGTTATGTCCTGTTGCGGTACCCGAAATTTTTCCGCACTTACGTGCAAAAATTTCGCCCGCTGCCACTCCTTATGCCTCGCTTCTTCTGCCACAGGCAGCGCTCGGCAACGTCCCCACTTCGATACGTCTCCATATTGTCAGCCACCATATTATAGCAGGCAAAGCCTTAAAAATCAAGAACTAGCCTTCTCGCTTTTTCGCCATAGCAATGATCGCATCCTTTTTCTCAAGAACGCGGCCGTAATTCTCCCGTCTGTGGGGTAGCAGGCACTTGGAACAATCTTTTATGCCGTCTTCTGTGTAGGTAAAGCTGCCGCCGCAGTTTTCTCCTAAGGGGTAAAGAGGGCAATAGCAAAACAGGCAGTTGAATTTCTGTTCGTCCGCGCCGGAATGGCAGGGAAAACATTCGCACTCCCTATTTTGAAAGAAATCGTAATTTGCCATAAGCCCTCCGTGCTCTAAAAAGAATTGACTGTTTTCGATTCTTATTGTATAATACCTTGCAGATTGCGTCAAGGCGGAAAGGAGGGGTTTTGTGGATTTATTCATCCAAATCATCGGCTTTGTGGCGTTGGCCATCAGCATCATTGCCTTTCAGTTCAAAAAACACGGGCAAATCGTTTTCTGCAAAATGGCCTCCGAGTTTATCTTCTCCATTCAGTATATCTTACTGGGTGCGTGGACGGCAGCCGTGCTGGATTTTATCTCCGTGATTCGAAATCTTTTGTTCTGCAAGCTGGTGAAGAAAAACATCTCCACCCTGCCGGTGATCATCGTTTTCGGCTGTTTTGTGATCGCAACGGGCTTTTTTACATATGACGGCATTATGAGCCTGCTGCCCATTGCCTCGAAGCTCTTGACCACCGTTTCTTACGGTATGAAGAATGAGAAGCTGCTGCGGATCATCACCCTGCCCTCCTGCGTTTTTTGGATCATCTACAATGTGACCGTGGGATCGATTGCCGGCGTTCTCACCGACTCTCTGGCGCTGGTTTCCCTGCTCATTGCTATGTATAAGTTCGATATTAAAAACCAAAGCGTTCCTACTGAATAAAATTGCCGGAAAGACTACTCGTCTTTCCGGTTTGCATTTTCTCTGTTTCGTTGTTATAATGGTCTTAAGAGGTGAGCCTATGCACGTTTTGATCGACGCGGATGCCTGTCCCGTGGTGAATATTGCGGTTTCACTGTGCCTGCGGTACAAAGTGGCTTGCACGCTGCTGTGCGACACCGCCCATCAGATTTTGAAAGAGGGCGTTGCGACCCTTGTTTTCGATAAGGGTGCGGACAGTGTGGACTTCGCGCTGGTCAATCGGGTGCAGCCGGGTGATCTGGTGATTACCCAGGATTACGGTCTTGCATCTATGTGTTTAGCCAAAAAAGCGCGGGTTTTGCACCAAGACGGCTGGGAGTACAGCGAGTACAACATCTCAGGTCTACTAGAGCAGCGCCACGCGGCCAAGAAATTTCGGGCTGCCGGTGGCCGCACAAAGGGTCCGTCCAAACGCACGCAAGCGCAAAACGACGCCTTTACCAAGGCCCTAGAAGCGCTTCTTCAGCAGGCCGTCCAAGGATAAATTTCCGGCGGCTGCAGGATGAATTCCAGTTTTTCCCCAGTGGTGGGGTGGGCAAATGCCAACCGATAGGACCACAGGGCGATCTCGCACTCGTCTTCCAAAAGGCTATATTTCCGATCGCCAGCCAAGGGTGTTCCCCGTCCGGAGAACTGGGCACGGATCTGGTGGGTTCTACCGGTTTGAAGCTGGATGCGGACACGGGTCAGTTCCTCTGTCTGCGCCTGCACCTGATAGGTCAGGATCGCTTCCTGCACGCCTTTGGCAGGCTCTGTAACAATGTAGGTTTTTCGTTCCTGCTTGTTTCGCAGCAGCAAGTCCCGGTATGTGCCGGCGCTTTCTTCCGGCTTGCCGTGGATGACCGCCAAGTATTCTTTTTCAAATTCGCCGTCCCGAATCTGTCGGGACAGTTCCGATGCCGCATCGGCCGAGCGAGCCAACACCATCAGACCGGAAACCACCCGATCCAACCGATGGACGGTGCGCACATCCTGCGTACCCAGTTCGTTTCGCACCAGCTCCGGCATGCCGCCGGGCTCATCGGTGGACAAAACCCGGGCCGGCTTCACACAGACCACGATGTCTTTATCACAATAAATCAGTTCCATAACACACTCCTGTGTTTTTCTTTTATCCTAGCAAAAAACAGCACGATTTTCAAGCAAAAAGGAGGATACCTATGAAAATTGTCATACTGGATGCTCACGCGGTCAACCCCGGCGATCTGTCTTGGGATTGCTTTAACCGTTTTGGCGATGTGACGGTCTATCCCTACACAATCAATTCTCAAACCGCCGATCGCATTGGCGACGCAGAAATCGTTATGACCAACAAGACCCTCATCACCGAGGAGATTCTTGAGCGGTGTCACAATGTTCGGCTGATTTGCGTGCTGGCAACCGGCTACAATGCGGTGGATTGCGAGGCTTGCCGCAAAAGAGGGATTCCCGTTTGCAATGTGCCGGCCTACAGCACAAATGCCGTGGCGCAGTTTGTTTTCTCCTTGCTTTTGGAAATCTGCAACGGTGTTGGCCATCACAACCAGGCTGTCCATCAGGGAAAATGGTCTTCTCAGCCCCATTTCTGTTTCTGGGACACACCCCAAGTGGAACTTGCCGGTAAGACGATGGGCATCATCGGCTTCGGTCGTATCGGACGAGCCGTTGGCCGAATCGCCCGGGCGATGGGTATGAAGGTTTTGGCCTACAATCGCAGCCGTTGCCCAGAAGGCGAAGAAATCGGCAAATATGTGGATTTGGACACGCTGCTGGAACAAGCTGATGTGATTTCCCTGCACTGCCCCCTCACCGAACTGACCGCCGGTATGATCAACAAGGAGACCCTCTCCAAGATGAAAAAAGGTGTGATTTTGCTGAACACCGCAAGAGGCGGCTTGTTGGTGGAAGAAGATGTTGCAGACGCCTTGCGTAGCGGCCATTTAAGCGCTGTGGCAGTTGATGTGGTCAGTTTCGAGCCGATTTCGCTGGATAACCCCCTGCTTTCTGCCCCCAACTGCATCATCACTCCCCATATGGCTTGGGCCCCCATCGAAACCAGACAGCGCATTTTGGATTGCACCGTCGCCAGCATGGAAGGCTACTTCAGCGGCAACTCTGTCAATGTGGTAAATTAAAAAAGAAAACCTCCTACGAATGTAGGAGGTTTTTTAATGGTTAATGTTGTCTTACACCGTTTATCAAGAGGTTGCGGATAGTCGTTTAACTCCAAAAACGCACAGATTTGTTTGTTCTTCCGGCATAATTAAATAACCATCGGCCACCAATTTTTCTACAATTATCCCCATTGTATCCGCCTGATAGTATACATAGGCTAGCCGTTCACTGCGGTCCTGCAAATGTTTCGGGGTATACTTTTTGCAAATTTCGGCGGCCATCGTACAGATGGAATCCATACATTCCACCGTTGCATCTATGACTTTCTTCAGTTTCTGTCGCATAAAATGTGCCTGGCGCGTCGTAAATGTGGGAAATTTTGTCTTCAATACTCCATTCTCAACCGCAATCATTCCCCTTTGAATAAGTTGGGCAACGATTTCCTCATTCTGCTCTGATAATGCAGCATTTAATATGCCATCACATATTACCTGTGTCCAAGCCATATCTGCTCCATACCAACGCTGACATTTCTCTATTGCCTTATAATTTATCGCTGTATACCAGGCAGTGTGTTCTCTATTTTCAACATGGCCATATATACCGTTAAAATACCGGAGAAAGTAGTCATCATTATCGTGTCCCCATACCAAGCCCTCCGTTGAGGCATTTAGCCTTGGAATTGGTCCGAATTTCGCTGTGGATTTATCTTCAAATTCCCCCAGAGCATCTACCATAGCAAAATTTACTATGAACCACTTTAACCGGTTGTCATCCATTTCAATTCTTAAATCCATTTTTCTAAATTCAGGCAGTAACATATCTACTTGCTCTTTAACTTGCGTCACTGTCTCCATACATATTTTAGTGCACGGCACAGTGTTTTGAACTTCCTCTTCAAAAGGTTTTTTAAATATCAGAAAATCTGTCTGATATTTGTTGCCGGACTTTCTCACGAAATTATGCTTCACCAAAACATCCAACTCATCCTCCAGATAGGGCGCGGACACCCCCAGTTCCAAAGACAGTTCCTCAATACTTAACGGTTTCTCATAGGCAGCCAGCACAATATTTCCCGGTAACCGTCTTTCAAAAGTTTGCCAGACATAGCCATTGTTTCCGCTACCCCAGAAATTCGGGTAGAATTTTCCGGGATTATAACTTTTTTCACCGAATTTTCTATCCATTGTTACACCCTCCTTTAATATTTTGCGGGTCTTGAAAAGGTAGTATTTTACCATTTCTTCGCTAATGTCCAATTCCTTGGCAATGACGGCGCAAGATTTATTCTCTATGTAATACCGGACAGTAACATCACGGTACTGCTTTGAGAGCAACGACAGTTCCCGCCTGAGAACTATCAAATCTGCATCTTCAAGCATCCTGTTTTCCGGCGTGTCCCAATACACACCCCGAAAATCTGCGTGGTATTCGTTTTCCTTAATCTTCTTGCTGCGAATAAATCGCTTAAATGTATTCTCCGCTATGGTCCACATATATCCATAAAAAGCGTCATCATTTCGCAGTCGTTCAGCCGAGGATAACACCTCCACAATAATATCGTTGGTTAAATCCTCCGCATCTTGCTTGTTATATAAGCGAGATAACGAAAAAGCAAAAATATCCTTTACACTGTCAGTTAGTTTCTGTATTACTATCGAGTGTTCCATTTCTCCACCGCCTGTATTTGAAAGCTTTCATTAATATAGTGTCAAAAAAACTGATATGGTTAATTAAATTAGAGAAATATTAACAAAAAAACGACCTCACTACTGAAGTAGTGAGGTCTGTGTTGGCGTTACCTATCTTCCCGGGCAGTCGCCCGCCAAGTATTGTCGGCGCAAATGAGCTTAACTTCTGTGTTCGGGATGGGAACAGGTGGACCCTCATCGCAATCAACACCAACTATTCTATTACCAAGACCTAAGTCTTTGCAACCTAAATATATAAGGATTGGTGACCCATACCGGATTCGAACCGATGTTAACGGCGTGAGAGGCCGCTGTCTTAACCACTTGACCAATGGGCCATGGTGCACCTTCAGGGACTCGAACCCGGGACCCACTGATTAAGAGTCAGTTGCTC
>JAZLCU010000003.1:0-14780 GCA_045614325.1 Faecousia sp.
CTGGCCGGTACCTCCAAAATAAAACCCCATCCATTCGGATGGGGTTTTATTTTGGAGAAATCTGCCAGGGCAGATTTGAAAAATATAAATGCAACGCGAATGAGCGTTGCCGCCACCGGCTGGACGGTGGCGAACCTTAATTTTTGCCTTTAGCAAAAATGCAAACAAATCTAGCCTGCACCTTGCGCTCTTATCACAAATACGCTATACTAAACCAAAGGAGTGAATGATATGAAACACATATTAGTAATCGTTGACATTCAAAAAGACTTTGTCGATGGGGCGCTTGGTACTGCCGAGGCGGTTGCTATGGTGGGTAATGCGGCAAAGAAAATCAAAGATTTCAGCGGTGATATTTTTGTTACCTTTGATACGCATTTTGAAAATTATATGGAAACCGCAGAGGGCAGAAAACTACCTGTCCCGCATTGTATTAAAGGCACTGCCGGTTGGGAACTTGACCAAAACATAGCAAATGCGCTTGCAGGTAAAGATTTTAAGCAGGTGGAAAAACTCACATTCGGCTCAACGGAACTGCCTGACCTGGTTAGAAAAGCCGTGGGAAATGAGGATTTTGACATTACCCTTATTGGACTTTGCACCGACATTTGTGTGGTGTCAAACGCGCTGATTTTAAAGGCGAATTTCCCTGAGAAAGAGATTTATGTGGATGCATCTTGCTGCGCAGGGGTAACTTGTGAAACCCACAACGCAGCGCTAACCACAATGAAAATGTGCCAAATCAATATAATTGATTCGTAAACTTAAAATGCAAACAAATCTGGCCGGTACCTTGCGTTCTTATTACAAATACGCTATATTAAACCAAAGGGGTGAATGATATGAAATTGTTTGAATGTTTCAAAGCAAATAAAGAACTTCTGCTGAAAACAAAGTACATAAAGGCTTATTCCGTCAAGTGTAACGATAAGGAATACACTATCATTCTCACGAGAAATGTCGCCAACAAGCGAACAAGTTTATATTTTGTTGACAGCACCATTTATTGGAAACAAAGACCTCGTTTTTTAAATCGCACCGGCTATCTTGGTGAGAGAATTGCCATCTGCAAATTCGACACCCAAAACATCGCAAACACCTTATTTGTTGTTAGGGGAGCGCCCCTTGATGATGAGGGTTTGGATAACGGCATTTTCAGAAGTACGAAGAAATACGACGAGAAATTTGTCAACTGTATGACTTATAATCAGTTTAAGCAAATGTGATATTACCCCCGTTCTTTTTGAGGACGGGGGGTATTTTGTCGACAGCAACCTGCTGGTATCAAATCCCCAAATAAGCGAAACCAACTATTGCCCTTGCATATGCTGTTGCGGCGTAGTATAATCGTCAGTAGAAACGTATTGATAACACTATATAAAAATGATAAGATAACACTATAATCGAAAGATAATGGATGTTATTTCAACACGGAGGGATAGCCTTGAAAAAGAGATTATTAGCATTGGCGCTTGTCTTGCTTGCTTGCGTTTTCGCGCTTTCTGCGTGTAAAAAAGCGCCGGCGCAGGCGGACGATCAAACAACCGGCAGTCAGACGACAGACGAAAGCGGTATCCATAATGAAACCGATGATACCGGCGAAACGGGTAGCACCGACGGAAGTGGCAGCAACACCGAAAACGGTGAAAACAACGACCAAACTGGCAGCGGCAGTGACACCGATAGCGGTAATAACCAAGCCGGAAACGGCGGCCACACCCACGCATACAGCGCGTGGACAACCCTGAAAAAAGTAACCTGCACGGAAGATGGCCTTGAGGAGAGAACTTGTTCCTGCGGTGCTAAGGAGAGTCGGACGCTGAAAGCCGGCCACACAGAGGCCGTTGACTCGGCTGTGGCAGCTACCTGCTCCTCCGAGGGCAAGACAGAGGGCAAGCATTGCTTGGTTTGCAAGCAGGTTCTGGTTGCCCAAAAGACGATCTCTAAGACCGCCCATTCCTATTCCTCTTATAAATTCACCGGCAGCACCCATACCTTAAGCTGCGCGATGTGCAACACCGGCACCACCGCCGCCCACACCTTCAAGAGCGGAACGACCACCTGCACAGCCTGCCCGTTCTTTAAGGAAACAGCCCCCGGTTTTGCTACCGGCTATACCACGACAAAAGTAACTTACATAGAGACCCAGTATGCCATCTTTCAGATCCAGCCGAATATTTATGTAGTGGGCGACCTTGCGAAAAAGACTGACGAGCTGTGTCGTGCTATGGAATCCTTTTCGGGACTATCTTTTAATACAGAAATAGCAAATGGCAAAAAGATCCTTATCAGTGTCTATCGAAGCAGCGGCCCCTCCACATACCCCGATTCTGAGATGTCCGGCGGTATGGCTACCGGCGGAGCTGTGTCCAATTCCCGCGGTGACATTGGAAACGGCCATGTCTCGTTGGATTCTTTGAGCCTGTTTTTGGGAAAGGAAGGCGCATTTATCCACGAATTGTTCCATGTTTTGCGCTTCAGACAATCCAATAATTCCTTCAACACAGTGCTGGAGGAAGGCTTTGCCGCCTATATGACCCTGGGCCTGCAGCTGGAGCTGGAGAAGCAGAACAAGGCGCTGGCCTACTATTGCAACTCTTCCTCCCAAGGCTACATGAACATAGGCTCTATGGAGAGAAGCATATATGATTGCGAAATCTCTGAGTGGTTCTCAAAAACGGCAGAGAATTTTCAGGGAAACGATGCGTATACATACGGTTATTGCTTCTTATCCTACCTGAAAAGCGCCTACGGCAATCCTACTGCGTGGATCACCTATCTGGATGATGCAGGAAAAGACCGTCCCGACATCAATGCGCCTTTGTCCGTCGACCAAGTGAAGCAGGTCTTTCAGAAGATCTACGGAGCAAATTGTCTGGATAATTTCTATGGCTGGCTGCGCAATAACGAGAAAAACATTCTGAAAAGCGGCGGCACGGTATATGACATTACCGATATGGAGCCGATCAGCATTTATCCTCATTTCACATGGCTCAACTGCGAGGGCACAGAGCTTACTCCCTTCAAGGCCAAATACAAAAATCTGTGCGTGGATGTGGAGGAGCTTAGAAATTACCTGACGAACTATAAAAACAGAAATGTGGACAATCTGAAGCTTGCTTTGTCTCATACTGCAACGATCCAGCTGTTCGACCGCAACGGAATGCTGGTCGGTCAGGTGCAAGGAAAGACCGCTTCGCTAGTCGGTGTCAGCTATTTCCGCCTTGTGGGGCAGGGCGAGTTGGATTTTCTTGAGATCTATGGATACTACAATCCTTCCGAAGTTTATACCAAGCAGACCTTGGTCTACAAAAGTGAACCTGCCGCAAGAACCTTCTGGCGATCCTTCATTCAGGATTGGAACATCGACGAATTTGATCAGGACCTTTTGTATCGCACCGATATTCAGGTGGTTGTGGAGATCACATCGCCGTCCAAGGTGATTCTGTATTCCGTTACGGGCGAGGAAACTGTTTTGTGGAATCAGACAAAGGTCGTTGTCAGCGGCTGCAGAGATTTCTATGTGGAGACCGAAGGCAATACGGTATTTGAAGTTTATATCGTTCCAAAGAAATAAATGCTTTTCATATGTGAGGTATACTCATGAGCGATTTTTCCAATCTCGATACCAACTTTAAGGTAGAAACCAAAATCAAAGAAGAGGGTATTTGCTTTCACGATGTAAGAGAGAAACCGTTCAAAATTTATGGCGTATTCTACGATAACGGCCGTTTCAGAAGAATCCCCACGGAAGTGGCCAAAACCGTTAACGAAACGGTGCTGGCTCTGCATTCCCATACGGCCGGCGGCCGCGTCCGTTTTAAGACCGACAGCCCTTATATTGCCATTCACGCAAAAATGTCCGACATTGTGAAAATGGAGCATATTCCCTTGACCGGCTCCGGCGGCTTTGATATGTATATGGGTCACGGCCCGGAGCGTTATATCAAAACCTTCGTGCCGCCTTACGATATGACCGATGGCTACGAATCCATTTTCCGTTGCGGATCCTCCGCAATGCGGGAAGTGACCATCAATTTTCCTACCTACAGTTCTGTGCTTGAACTGTATATCGGCCTGAAGGAGGGGGCACAGATCCTGCCTCCCAGACCCTATGCCATTGAAAAGCCTATCGTCTATTACGGCTCTTCCATCACACAGGGAGGCTGCGCATCCCGTCCCGGCAATACCTATCAAAGTGTGATCACCCGTCGGTTGGACGCTGACCATATCAATCTTGGCTTCTCCGGCAGCGCCCGTGGTGAGACCGCAATGGCCGAATATATTGCCGGTCTGGAGATGTCTGCATTCGTTTATGACTATGACCATAACGCGCCCAGCTTGGAGCATTTGCAGAAGACCCACGAGCCTATGTTCAGAATCATCCGACAGGCTCACCCGGATATTCCGATCGTGATTATGACAAGACCGGAGTACAAGCTGCCTGCGTCGGATCCCCGTCTGCAGACTATCAAGAAGACCTACGAAAACGCAGTTGCTGCCGGCGATCAAAATGTCTATTACTTAGATGGAACAGCTCTGATGGAAATGGCCGGTTACGACGGCACCGTAGACGGCTGCCACGCAAATGACTTGGGCTTCCGGGCTATGGCAAAGGTTGTTGGCGATGTGCTGGAAACCGCATTCAATAAATAAAACCAAAAAGAACGAAGTGGAAACTTCGTTCTTTTTTCCTTCTTCCGACACAAAGTGCCATACTCCGGCATAGGTTGTGTCGAAAGGAGGTGAGATTATGAATTGCTGCAGATATAATTGCGTATACCTGTCTGTCATTATTGCGATTTTGGCAGGCATTGCGCTGGGGGTGTTGTATGCCCTTGGGTTCGTGGCAACAGGCGTCATATTCTGGGTGTATTTGGTAGCTGGCGTTCTGGCATTGCTGTTACTGCCCGTTTATTCCGCAGGCGAATGTGGAAGAACGGAATGTACCTGCACCGGGAACTATCGTGGACTGATCGTTGCTACCGCAATCGGCACCATTGTTGCCGCTGTTATCGGCTTGATCACGGCAACGATTGCACCGGTGGTTGTTGTAAGCATTGTTTTGGGCGTAGCAACTTTCCTGGTGGCGTTTCTGCTGGGTGTGCTTGTGTGCCTGTCTAACTGCTACTGCCGCAACTAACCTGTAAATCCACCTATTGAAAAACACCACCCCTGCGGGTGGTGTTTTAAAATTGCCCTTGCCGCCGCTTACAAAAAGATGTTGAAACAGCACCGAATTTGTTGTATACTTGTACTATCAACAACAGGAGGAATGGGTATGCTTGAAGTAAAAAATCTTACAAAGATCTACAAGCCTAAAAATGGCGTTGAAGTAAGAGCGCTGGACGATGTTACATTGTCATTCCCTGAAAAGGGCATGGTGTTTTTGCTTGGTAAGAGCGGCAGCGGTAAGTCTACCTTGCTGAATGTATCCGGCGGCTTGGACGCCCCCACATCCGGCGAGATCATTGTAAAAGGCCGCAGCAGCAAGAGCTTCTCCCAAAACGATTTTGACAGTTACCGCAATACCTTTATCGGCTTTGTATTCCAGGAATATAACATTCTGAATGAATTTTCTGTGGAAGACAATATTGCCCTGGCTTTGGAACTGCAGAACAAGTCCAAGGACAAAGCGGCAGTAGAGCAACTTCTTTCCGAAGTGGATCTGTCCGGCTATGCAAAGCGCAAGCCGAACACGCTGTCCGGCGGTCAAAAACAGAGAATCGCCATCGCAAGAGCCCTTATCAAAAAGCCGGAGATCATTATGGCTGACGAACCTTCCGGCGCATTGGACTCTGCAACCGGCAAACAGGTTTTTGAAACGCTGAAGAAACTGTCCAAGGATAAACTGGTGCTGGTGGTATCCCACGATCGGGATTCTGCGGAACTTTACGGCGACCGGATCATCGAACTGAAGGACGGCAAGGTGATCTCCGACGTTTCCAAGACCAAGGAGAAGCAGACTGCCGTCACAGAAAATATCGACCATATGGGCGATGTGCTTCGTGTCAAGCAGGGCGCATCCCTCAGCGAGAAGGACTTTGCGGAAATCAAGAAGTTCCTGACAGAGTCCAACGGTGATGTCATCATTGCCTCCGGCGAAAGGGAAGTTAAGGAATTTAAGAAAGTCAGCCGCATCACCGACGAAGGTGAGCGGGAGGTGTTCCGGAAAACAAAGGAAGCCGAAAAGAAAACCTACACCGCCGCAGACAGCAAATTCATCCGTTCCAAACTGCCCCTGCGCCACGCGATCAAAATCGGCCTTTCCGGCATGAAGAGCAAGCCCGTGCGTCTGTTCTTTACGATCCTTTTGTGCGTTCTGGCGTTTACTATGTTCGGCCTTCTGTCCACAATGACTGTATACGACAGCGAGCCTACCTTCAAAGAGACGATGATGAACTCCGACAAGGAAGTAATGCGCCTGATCAAGCACTATAAGGTTACGACCAATTGGTATAATATGGGTGAGTTGCAGAATTCCTATGAAGGCAGAATGGAAACCCGCTTCACCGAAAAAGAGATTGAAGAATTCAAAAATACATATGGCGCAGATGTGTTTGGTGGCGTAAGGGCATATCTGTCCTACAGCGTGGTTTCTAAGGTCGCACCCTATTGGACAAATCAGATCAACACCGTCGGCTACTTGGGTGGAAGCAACACGCTGCGGAACAAAATTGAGGGTCAGTATCCCCAAAAAGACGATGAAATTTGCATTTCTTCCTATATGGCTGATGTGCTGGTCAATTGCCAGACATATGACGATAAGGGAAGCGCGACCCAATTTACATCCCGTCAGGATCTGTTCGGAAAAACACTTCAAATTAGCGATAAGCAATACAAAATCACCGGCATTTTTGACAGCGGCAGCATCCCTGTAAAATATGACGAACTGAAAGACAGTACAAACGGCTCGAACGGCCGGTTGCAGTATGCCCTGGAATCTGAATTGAATGACGGCCTGCACCTTGTGGCTTTTATAACCCGTCCGGCATTGGAAAAGATTGCACAGCAAAACGGTATGATGGGCTACGAGAAATATGACTACCGCCGTGCAGCCATCGTTAACAATATCAACGGAGATTTTACACTGCCCGAGTACGGCAACACAAATTACGCTGGATTTTCCGAAATCAAGCCCGGTGTCCCCACATACTTTATCGACTCCGCCAAAACAACAATCGGCGAAGGAGAAACTGTTATCAGCGAGTATGCATTCTATGAGTATGTTGCAAGATACTATGAGTGGAAGAACAAAGACCTGGACTATGAAAAGGATTATGAGGGATATGAGGCTCATCTGCAGTTCCTTACAATCTGTTACGACCTGATGTCCGGCGGCAAGTGGACTTACGATGAGGATAAGAAGGAAGATAACTTTGTAGCGTTCTCCGCAGAACAACTGGCGGAAAACAGACAGAAGGTCTTCTCCAAAATGGAAGCCGACAAGGTGGAATTGATGGCCGCAATGCGCCTGTACGATGACCGGACAGGTATGGCAACCGGCGAAACCTTGAATTTGAAGGTGGTTGGATTTGTCGAAGCAAACCGGGAGACATCCCATACGCAATATGCTTATCTGAACGATGCTACCGCAAATTCTCTGTGGGAGAGCCAGAAAAAGGGCCTTGAGTACTACGAAGAATACGAAAGCAAATATGTAGAACCTGCTGACGCTTTCTACTCCGACGCATTTTTGCCCTATGACCGCTCCGCAGAACGGACAGATGCCTTCTGGGAACTGTACGCAAACAACGAATACAACGCTGACGACAGCATCTATATACCTACCGGCGCATTTATTGATACTTTGAGAATGGTGGACGATACGGTTCAGTCTATGTCCAAGGTATTCCTGTATGTGGGTCTGGTGCTGGCCGTGTTTGCGGCACTGCTGTTCTCCAATTTCATTTCCGTTTCCATCTCCCAGAAGAAGAAGGAGATCGGTATCCTGCGGGCCATCGGCGCAAAGAGTTCCGATGTATTCAAGATCTTCTTCTCGGAATCCACATTTATTGCAGTCCTGTGCATCCTGATCTCCAGCGCGGCCAGCTACTTCATTTGCGGCTACCTGAATGTAGAATTGGCGGAAAATATCGGCGCATCCTTGTTGGTGTTTGGTATTCCGTCCTTCATGATGCTTTTGGGAATTGCGGCTGTTACGGCAGTTTTGGCCACATTCTTCCCGGTGCGCAGCGCCGCTAGAAAGAAACCCATCGAGTCTATTCGCGCAATTTAACATCATAAAAAGAGGGCTGTTCAACGGCCCTCTTTTTTGCGGAAAAAATAATTACGGAAGAATCTGTAAATGACCATTTCCGTCTTGCTTTTCTAAGGGATATCTGTTAGAATAACTGAGAGCAAATCACGAAAGGAATGGATACATAGATGAAACGCATTTTTATTTTGCTTTTGACGCTGTGTCTCATTCTCAGCTGTCTTGTTGGCTGCAAGAAGAATAAGACCGACGATCAGATTGATAACTCTGTTGGCAACACAACTGAGAGCAGTGACACCACCACCGATACCAGCGAAAGCACCACCGAGACCACCGAGGAGACCACTGAGGAGGAAGTTTACCTCTACAGCCACCCTCTGACCGGTGAACCTTTAAAAGAGCCCTGGTCCGGCCAGATTGTTGCCGTTATGACCAATAATATTGAGAAGTCTATGCCTCAGCATGGCCTGAGCCAGGCTGACATCGTTTTTGAAATGGAAGAAGAGGGCAGCATCACCCGTAATATGGCCCTGTTCTCCGACCTTTCTGATGTTGAGGGTATCGGCTCTATCCGCAGCGCAAGAACATACTTTGTCAGCGTAGCCGAAGCGTTTGATGCTTATTTGGTTCACTGCGGTACCAGCAATCACGCATCCAACGGCAAATATGACCAGGCAGGTCATAAGGTCAAGGATTGGAAGGATCTGGACCAATTTTATAACAGCAAATACTTCTATCGTGACCAGGATCGCCTGAACGCCGGATACGGCTGGGAACATACCTTGTTCACCTCCGGCGAAAAACTTCAGAGCGCACTGGAAGGCAAGCCTTTGAGTGTGCCTACCGGCAAGGACAATGCAGACTTCGGTCTGCAGTTCGGCAATGACATTGACCTGAACGGCGATAAGGCTGAGGATATCACCATCACCTTCAAAGGCACCAGAAAGACTGGCTTTGTCTATGACGCTGCGACTAAACTTTATAAGAGAATTCAGCACGGCAAAGACAGTATCGATGGCAACACCGATTCTCCTGTATACTTCAAGAACGTGATTGCTATCTATACCAAGCAGTGGCGTTGCAATTGCCAGAACAGCGGTCACCAGTTCTACAACACCATTGGCAGTGGCGATGGATACGCCGCCATCAACGGTGAAATCGTTCCCATCAAGTGGTCCCGTGAGGACGTCAGCAGTCCCTACACCTACACTTTGGAGGACGGCTCTCCTCTGGTTCTGAACGTTGGTACTACCTATGTTGCCTTTGCAGGCCTCAAGTACCCCATCATTTATAAGTAATTTTAAAACTCCCCGGCTTCTGCCGGGGAGTTTTTATTTTATGCGAACGAACCAATAAAAAGAGCGTGTTGTTTATCAACACGCTCTTTTCTTTATTTCGGGGACAGATCCACATTCCTTCGCAGAATGCTCATAGCAGGCACGGGTCGCGGCAACTGCAGATAGAACTGCATCTGAGGCGTTCTGGGCTCTGCCAAAGGCTCGTTGTCGACGGTCTTCATTTCCGATACGGTGAAACCGAAGGGCCGCATATCCGGGCCTACAGCCTCCAAAGCGTCACCAACAGAAAACTTGTTTCGCAGACTGCATAGAGCCAAGCCGTTCTTGTCACAGGCTTCCACAATAGCACAAACCTGCCATTGACGGATGTAACGGGAATGCTCGGTGTACTGGCCGGGGAAGCCGTAGTAGAAGCCGGTAGAGTAGTACCGATGGCTCACATGCTCTACCTCGTCCCGCCAGATAAGATCGATTTCCCGACCGGCTGCCACATCATCAATGGCGTGGCGGTAGGCCCCAGTCACAACAGCTGCGTAGTAAGCGGATTTTGCGCGACCCTCGATCTTGATGCAGTCAATACCTGCGTCGATCAGATCCTGCAGGTGGTCGATGGTGCACATATCCCGGGAGTTCATAATGTAAGTGCCCTTCTCGTCCTCAAATACAGGGAAGTATTCGCCGGGGCGCTTTTCTTCCATCAGGGCATATTGGTACCGGCAGGGTTGGGCGCAGGCGCCACGGTTGGAATCGCGGCCGGTCATATAGTTGCTGAGCAGACATCTGCCGGAGTAACTGACGCACATAGCACCGTGACCGAAGGTCTCAATCTCCAGATCCTTATCGGTTTTTTCGCGAATGGTTCGGATCTCGTCAAGATTCAGCTCCCGAGCCAGCACCACACGCTTTGCACCCAAGTCATACCAAGCCTGCGCGCACTCGTAGTTGGCGATGGATTGCTGGGTGGAAATGTGCCTCTGGCACTTGGGGGCATATTTGCCGGCAAGGGTAAATGCACCCAGATCGGCAACGATCAGCGCATCCACGCCTGCATCCTGCAGCTGCTCCAGATAGGGGGGAAGAACGGCGATCTCCTCGTTCCGAGGCATGGTGTTCACCGTAACATGGACCTTCACCCCGTGGCTGTGGGCAAATTCCACGGCCTTAGGCAGCTCCTCCGGGGTGAAATTTCCGGCAAAGGAACGCATACCGAAAGCCGTGCCGGCCAGATATACCGCGTCAGCGCCGTACAGAACGGCCATTTTCAGCCGTTCCATGTCGCCGGCGGGGCTGAGTAATTCTAGTTTTGCCATCAGCCTTCCACCTCTGCGATGTTCGCCAAATGCTCTGCGTAGGTCGTAGCAAAACGATGCTCGCCCAGCTCGGAATCAAATACGAAATAGTAGTAGTTGGTCTCGTTAGGCTCCAAAGCTGCATACAGAGAGTGAACATCCATATTGCAAATGGGGCCGGGAGGGAAGCCGGTGTTCTTTCTGGTGTTGTAGGGACTATCCACATTCAGGTGTGCCTGGGTCAGTTCTTCCACTTCGCCGAAGTAATCACCGATGGCGTAGAAAACCGTTGCGTCAGAACCCATGGACATATGATCCGGATGGGTCAATCTGTTGTAGAAGGCAGAGGCAATGTCATAGCACTCGCTGATGGAGGCCGCCTCTCTTTGGATGACAGAGGCCAGTGTTACTACCTGATGGAGTGTCAGCGGATTCTGATTTGCATAAGAACCCATGCCGTTCTTCTTCAGCATATTGGCATAGGTGGTCTTCATGGTCTCAAAGTCGTCCTTCATGATGTTTGTAAAACGGGAATCAAACTCGTTCAGGAACTTTTCAAGAACACGGCGCGGTTCGTCATTGGTGTAGAAGGTGTAGGTATCGGGTGCCAGATAGCCCTCCAGACAGTACTTGTCACCGCGGGTGACACCCTCTAAGAACCAGTAATCGGACAGCTCGCCGCTGGCAGCGTATTCTTCCAGTTCCGCAACTGTACAAACATTTTTGTCTTCCAGCAGCTTGAAGATTTGTGCGCAGTTGATACCGTCGGAGAACATAATGTCAACCGTTTCTCTGGAATCATAGGAGACCATCGCGTTGATCATCGCGTTGTAGTCAAAGTGGGAATACAGCGCAAATGTGCCGGGGGTGATGTTATCGTCCTTGCCGGTGGCTTCGGCAAAGAATTTAAACAAGCCGGGATAACGGATCAGGTTGGCCTGCGCCAGCTTGTTGGAAATGGAATCAATATCATCATCAGCGGTGATCGTGATGGTGACCTTTTGAGATTCCTTGCCGAAGGCCATCACTTCCGCACAGCAGATCCACAAAATACGGCCCAAGGAAACACCAATCGCCACGATCAGCGCCAGCCAAATCATAGTGGAAAGCACACGGGGGATACCGAAAAGACCCTCTCGACCTTCTTTCTTAGGCCGGCCTTTGGGCGCCTCGGCAGGCTTTTTGGGCGCAGGTGTCGGGGCTTTCGGCTCTTCAAAGGCCTCCTGCACCATATCCAAAGGCAGTTCAGCAGAGATGGCAGCCTTGATTTCGGGAGGGATAGGCTTCTTGCCATCTTTTTCCGCCAGAATCTTTTCCACTTCCTCGTCGTCGGTTTTCGTCGAGAGAATGGGCATAGTGCCGTCGTACTTGACCTCGGCCATAATCATTTCCAGCTCCAATTCGCTGGCTGCAGAGGCCTCGGTCTCTTTTTTGGGCGGTTCCTTTACCTCAGGGATCTTATTCGATTGAAACAGGGTCTCCAGCCAATCCGCATCCTCAGAGCTCAGAGCCTTTTTCGCTTCCTGAGCGGCCGGCTGCAGACGGCTGTCCTTGTTTTCGTTTTTGTTGTCCATAGTTAGCCTCCTGTCAGCGGATCACAAATTGCTCTGCGATCGCCTTCGCTGTTTCAGGTCCTTTCAGCGCTTCAATCAGCGCAAGACCAAAGGGGACAGCGCAGCCGGCAGAGGTGCCGGTGATCACATTGCCGTCCCGAACGCTGGCTTGACCTGCCATAACCTTTGCCTGTCCCATCTGTTCTTCACAGCCGGGGTAGCAGGTAACATTCTTGCCATCAGTGATCCTAAGATCCGCCAAAATAGTAGGGCCTGCGCAAATGGCAGCCACAAACTTGCCGTTTTCCGCAGCAAAAGCGATGGCATCCATAGCCGCCTTGCTGGCCCGAATAGATGCAACGCCGCCAAGACCGCCGGGTATAACAAGCATTTGCAAATTTGTCAGATCCAATTCATCCAGTGTTATATCGGCCTGAACACCGATGCCGTGACCGCCGAAAACGGTTTTTCCATTCACGCCAACGCTCAGCACCTCGATGCCAGCCCGACGAAGTAAATCAATAGGGGTTAAGGCTTCAGTTTCCTCAAAGCCGGTGCCCAGCAATACATATACCATAATTTAACCCTCCAAGCAATTCGTAACGTGGCGGTAAATTTCTTCGTGAATATCCTCAATTGTGCGCATAGCGCCATCCTTTACGCAACTGATCACCGTCCAGCCGTAGTAGGCGGCAGCGGCGCGTCCGCACTCCCGACAGGTTGCCAGATACTGCAGATCCTGCTCGTGAATATCGGCGGTGGTGTTGGTGTCCGATTCCCGGCGGCGCATCATCTTCTCGGTAAAGTCCGTGGGAACGTCCAGATAGATCACAAGGTCCGGCTTGGGCAGACCCATTTTTGCATATTCAAAATCGTAAAGCCAGTGCAGATAGGCTTCGCGCTTTTCTGAAGGCTCCTTAGATGCCTGATGCACCGCGTTGGAGGTGGTGTAGCGGTCGGAAAGCACAAGGCCGCCATCTTCGTACCACTTGCCCCAATCCATCTTGTAGGAGGCATAGCGGTCCACCGCATAGAAAGAAGATGCGGCATAGGCATTCACGTCTGTAGGCTTGCTGCCAAACTGGCCGCCCAGATACATACGGATCAGCGCAGAGCTTTCCTCGGAATAGCGAGGGAAGACCAGGTGCTTAAATGCCACCTGATCCTGCTCCAGATGCGCAGACAATTTTGCGAATTGCGTAGACTTGCCGGAGCCGTCAGTACCTTCAATTACAATCAGTTTGCCCATATTTGCAAACTCCTTTGCTATAATTTGTTGCGGATATAAATTCTCACTATAAATATAGCACAAACCCCTCCGTTTGTCCACAGTTACCCCGATATTATCTGTATTTT
The DNA here is from genome assembly GCA_045614325.1 of Faecousia sp. Lineage (GTDB taxonomy): Bacteria > Bacillota > Clostridia > Oscillospirales > Oscillospiraceae > Faecousia. The sequence goes on from JAZLCU010000003.1 coordinate 13,715, forward strand.
TCCCGGGGTGTTTTGAAAAGGTTGCAAAATGCTCAAAAAACTGCTACTATTAGGGAAATGCTTTAAACAAGGATGTATGTAAAAATGGAAGTCAGTAATATTACGTTTCGGGACCTTGGCTTGTCTGAAGCAATGCTGAAGGCCCTTGAGAAAAAAGGCTACGGCTATCCTACCACCATTCAGGCTCAGGCGATTCCCGAGTTTATGCAGTGGAAGGATGTTATTGCCAAAGCGCCCACCGGCACAGGCAAGACCTTTGCATTCGGTATTCCGATGATCGAGCATGTGGATGTAAATTGTCAGGAGGTGCAAAACCTGATTTTGGCACCCACCCGTGAATTGGCCATTCAGATCGGCGACGAGCTGCGTAGCCTGCTTGCTTACTATCAGGGCATCCGCGTGGCTGTGCTCTACGGCGGCGCTGGCATCGTGGGACAGGCCAAGCAGTTGGAGAAGAAACCCCAGATCGTGGTAGCCACACCCGGCCGCCTGATGGACCATTATAACCGCAAAAATATCCGCCTTGATAAGATCCAGACCGTGGTGCTGGACGAGGCAGACAGAATGTTGGATATGGGCTTTTTCAAGGACGTGACCAAGATCATCGAAAAGGTGAAAAACCGCAAGAATCTGGGTCTGTTCTCCGCCACCATCTCTCAGGAGGTTATGACCGTTTCTTGGATGTACCAGCGCGACGAGGTGGAGATCACCGTCGAGCCCAAGTCCGAAGACCGTCCTGATATCGACCAGTATTCCATCTCTGCAACCCCCTTTGAGAAGGCGGAGGTGGCTCTGCGGCTGATCCGTACCCAAGGCTACGAGCGCGTGATGATCTTCTGCAATACAAAGCATATGTGCCAGCGCTTAAGCGATGAGTTCAGCCGAGCCGGAGCAGATTGCGATTGCATCCACGGCGATATTCGTCAGAGCCAGCGGGAAAAGACAATGCAGAAGTACCGTGACGGCAAGCTCTCCATTTTGATCGCAACCGATGTTGCCTCCCGTGGCATCGATGTGGACGATGTGGATTGTGTCATCAACTACGATATTCCCGAGGAAAACGAGT
>JAZLCU010000004.1:0-19905 GCA_045614325.1 Faecousia sp.
CTTCCCCTGGGAACAGGAAAAATGATTGCATAAAGAAACTTTTTCCGGGTATGCTATTGCTGCCCGGGAAAAAAGTTTTCAAAATAGGAAAAAACTGCTTGACATTTGTCGCGAAATGGGTATAATAATACCCGTGCCACAACGGAGTCGCAATGATACAGAGGATTAGTGTAACGGTAGCACACCGGACTCTGACTCCGTTTGCGGGGGTTCGAATCCCTCATCCTCTGCCATTAAAAACCCAACCACATTCGTGGTTGGGTTTTTAATTTGCATCGGATTTGGGAGGGATTCGAACCCATCTAAATGCGGCGCGGACGAGCGCCACGCGCGACGGCTCGACGGAGCGCAACCTTGATTAAATCGAATCCCTCATCCTCTGCCATTGGCACAATCAAAACCGAGATTCAACCCCCACATCTTTTTATAATGCCCAATATATAGCCTGTTGACATTTCAACAGGCCTGTGCTATACTGTACTTGTTGAAATCTCAACAAGTTGCAAGGGGGCAGTTGTATGCAGGAAAGATTTGAAACATTCACGGTTTTAATCAATCGAATCAGTCGAAACATTCGAAAGATCAAGAATCAGGAAATGGCGGAATACAGTTTAAGAAGCGCCCATGTTTCCTGTTTGTATTATCTTTTTATAAACAAAGGCGCAACGGCGACCGATCTTTGTGAGCGTTGTGAGGAAGACAAGGCTACGATTTCCCGCGCGCTTGATTACCTGGAAACAAACGGATATTTGAGCTGCGAATCCAAAAGCGCCAAAAGATACAAAAGTCCGCTTTTTCTGACGGAAAAAGGCAATCTGGTGGGCGGTAAAATTGCAGATAAGATCAGCGGTGTTTTGGACGCGATCAGCGACAGCCTGACGGAAGAAGAGCGAGTGGCATTTTACCGCAGCCTGTCCATCATCAGTGAAAGATTAGATGCCGTTTCGAAAAATGGCGAAAAGGAGAAAGCTATATGAAGACAAGAATCATTGTGGATTCCACAGCCGATTTGATGCCCGAAATCAAAAACCGCGTGTACATCGTACCTCTGACGGTTCGTTTTGGCGATGAGGAATATATTGACGGTGTCACCATTGACCACAAGACCTTCTATGAAAAACTTGTAGAAAGCGATGTGTTGCCTACAACAAGCCAGGCAACGCCCGATGCATTTGCAAAAGAGTACGAAAAAGCAAAACAAGCCGGAGAAGCGGTGGTGGTGATCACGCTGGCTTCCCAATTTTCCGGCACATACCAAAGCGCAATGATCGCTGCTGATGATTATGAGCATATCTATGTTGTAGATAGCGGAAGTGCGGCTATGGGCAGCGGCATTTTGGTAGAACTGGCATTCCGGCTGCTGGATGAAGGCAAATCCGCAGAGGAGATTGCAAAGACGCTGGAAGAGGAAAAGAAAAAAATCGTGATCGTTGCCTTGGTCGATACGCTGGAATATCTGAAACGGGGTGGCCGTGTATCCAAAGCCGTAGCCTTTGCCGGCGGTGTATTAAATATCAAGCCCGTTCTGTCCGTTATCAACGGAGAAATCGGTATGTTGGGCAAGGCTCGCGGCTCCAAGATGGGAAATAACCTGCTGGTTCAGGAAATCGACAAAGCCGGCGGCATCGATTTCGGCAAGCCGGTGCTGTTGGGTTACAGTGGCATTTCGGATGCTTTGCTGCGCAAATATATAGAAGACAGCAGACACATCTGGGAAGGTAACCTGAATGAAGTGCGATACACTACGGTCGGCAGCGTGATTGGTACACACGCAGGCCCCGGCGCAGTGGTTGTGGCATTTTTTAAAAATTAAAAAAACCGCCCACACCGTTTGGTGTGGGCGGTCTGTTATTTTTTTCTTATTCACCGCGCATCAGTTTCACAAGGATCTCGGTATTTATGAGCAGGCTTTAAAGAGATATTCCGTATTTTCAATATAATGGTAATTGATTTTGCTAATAGCAAAATGCACAAACACAAAGTTGACAGCACGATGAAAATTGCGCATAATCAATAAAAAAGCATTTGACTTTTTCTTGTTTATATTCTATCCTATAAATAGAATATTGCAGGGAGGTGATGACAATGTGCTAAGATCTATGCTCAACGGCGATAAAGACGGTTTCCCAGTTAGCGGATTTACCAATTATTACATAAGAATATTGACCATAAGAAAATCGATTTTTGCACTGGAGAACAACATTAATATATCCGGAGGCGATTTAATGAGAAAAATCTTGTGTTTATTGCTGGTCGCTATTCTTGCATTATGTTTGCTTGGTTGCGCAAAACAGAAACCTAGCGCAGAAAACAACGACGTGTTCACCAATGCTTTTTTCTCCGATGTGGTGGAAATTCGCGACACGTGTTGTGGTGTGGTTAGCGCAGAGCAGATGGAGCCGGTGGTGCAGTATTTAAAAGGCCTTACCCTCACACCGTCAGATACATACCTGATAACGGTAGATGAAAATGGCGAAACACTAGATGGCTGTGAGGCAATCACCTTTGTGAAAAGCAATGGCGAGAAAGTGGAATACACCAGAAATCACGCAAAGATCAGCATTTTGAATGTGTGCAGTTATGTTGCTGAGGACGAAAACCTATACTTAGGATTGGAAAAAGCCTATGACCAAGCGTTAAATAAAAACACTGACTAACATTTGATGCATTGGTCTTTATAATTAAAAACCGCCTGCACCACATAGTGCAGGCGGTTATTTTTCTTACTCTCCGCGCATCAGCTTTACAAGAATCTCCGTGCAGGTATCAATGCCCAGCACGCTGGTATCCAGGCAAATGTCGTAGTTCTTTGCGTTGCCCCAAGTCTGGCCGGTGTAGTGCTGATAGTTCAGCTTACGGCGCTTGTCCTTTTCGTTCAGACGAGCCTGCGGACTCTTCTCCGAATTGCCGTACAGCCGGACGATACGCTCAGCCCGGGCCTCGGGACTTGCGTGGATGAATGCGTGCAGGCAATCGGGCCGATCCTTCAGGATATAGTCCGCATTTCTGCCAACGATGACGCAGGTGCCTTTTTCAGCCAGCTGCAGGATCACGTTGCACTGCACGTTCCACAGAAAATCTGCTGTGGACATACCGTCCATAACGCCGGGTGTGCCGTGGTGGGCGAACGCATATGCAAAGACACTGCCGCTGGGGGCGTGTTCGCCGTGTTCTTCCACAAAATGGGGGGCGAAACCGGATTCCAAAGCAACTTGGTCAACCAGTTCTTTGTCGTAAAACGGGATGTTCAGCGCTTCCGCCACCTGATGACCGATGGTGCGTCCGCCACTGCCGAATTCACGGCTGATGGTGATGATCTTCTTTTCCATAATATGCCCTCCAAACATAAATTTTCTTTAAGATGATTATAATGGACAGAAGAAAAATTGTCAATACGGCCGGCAGGGGAGGAAGGCTCCGTTTTACACGGTTTTTCAATAAGATTTCTTGACAAAATGTGGGAGAATGTTATAATGAAAACAGACAACAAAAGGAGGAAAACCAATATGAATTTTACATTCCCTAAGGACTTTTTATTCGGCGCGGCATCTTCTGCCTGCCAGATCGAAGCCGGCTGCAAAGAGGGCGGCAAGGGCGAGGATGTAGGCGAGCATTTCTACACCGTCTTCCCCGAGAAGTATTTCGGCGGCGACCCCGCCAAGGCAGCTGACTTCTACCACCTGTACCGCAAGGACATTTTGGATATGAAGGAACTGGGCCTGAAGTCTTTCCGCTTCTCCATCTCCTGGTCCAGAATCTTCCCCAACGGCCCCACCCAGGTTTGCCAGGCCGGTATCGACTACTACGACGATATGATCAACGCTTTGGTAGAGGCCGACATCGTGCCCTTCTTCGATCTGTGGCACTGCGACCTGCCCTACTGGGTCATCGAAATGGGTGGCGTTCTGAACCCTGAATTCATCGACTGGTTCGCTACCTACGCAAAGGTCTGCTTCGAGAAATTCGGTGACCGCGTTCAGTACTGGAGCACCATCAACGAGCCCAGCATCAACATTATGGCATCCTACGCCTACGGCGCAAACGCTCCGTTCATGACCGATATGACAGCTGCTCTGCAGGCTTGCCACAACGGTATCCTGGCCCACTTCAAGGCAGTTAAGATCTACAAGGAAATGAATCTGCCCGGCAAGATCGGCGCTGTTATCCATGTGGAACCCACCTACAGCGAGTCTATGGATCCCAAGGATCAGCTGGCTGCTGATCGCCGCGCTGCATTCTACTCCGGCTGGTGGCTGGATCCCATGCTGAAGGGTCACTACCCCGAGATCCTGAAGGACAGCGAGTACATTATGAGCAAGCTGCCTGCTAACTATCAGAAGGAGCTGGATGACAACTTCGTAATGTCCGACTTTATGGGCGTTAACTTCTACAACCCCAACCACACCAAGCACAGCGACACCGCAGATATGGGCTACGAGAACTACAAGAACGAGTTCTTGCCTGTGGACGATTACGGTTTTATGTACTATCCTCAGGGTCTGTTCGATGTGGCTATGTACTTCAAGAACACCTATCCCGACACCCAGATCTTCATTACCGAGAACGGCATCTCCAAAAAGAAGTGGGGCAACCTGGAGGAAGAACGTCACGATGACTACCGCGTCCGCTATATGCGTGAGCATCTGCGTGAGGTTTCCCGCGCTATTCAGGCCGGCGCAAACCTGGGCGGTTACTTCTGCTGGTCCATTATGGATACCAACGAGCTGTATGCCGGTGGCTTCAACTACATCTTCGGCTTGGTGCAGATCGACTTCGAAACTAAGGAGCGTTATCGCCGCGACTCTTGGTACTACTACCAGAAGGTCATTGCCAACGGTATGGTTGACTGATCCTACATAAAGGAGAATTGATTATGAGCAAATTGCAGATCGGTGTAGCAAGACGCTGCACATCTCCCGAATTGGGTACAATTCTGTACGGCTATCCCAGACAGCGCCCCACTCAGGCTATCCACGATGACCTGAATGTGATTGCTGTGGCATTTGCCTACGGTGATACCAAGGCGGTGCTCCTATCTGCAGACCTGTGTCTGGCCACTGAGCAGATCACCCATAAGATCCGTCAGGAAATCAGCGAGAAAACCGGCCTGCCCTATGAAGCAGTCATTTTCTCCACCACCCATACCCACTCCGGACCCAACGCCAACGAGCAGGTGTCCGGCTGGGGTACTGCGGACTATGACTACGTGGACGGCATTCTCCATCCCCAGTCCGTACAGGCTGCCATCGATGCCCTGGGCGCAATGCGTCCTGCTGTGATGGGCGTTGCCACTACCCAGTGCGACGTGGCGGTTAACCGCCGTGTTATGACCCCGGACGGTGAAGTGGGCCTGGGCCAAAACCCCTGGGGCCTGGTTGACAAAGAGATGACCGTTGTGTCCTTCAAAGACCCGGAATCCAACGAGGTTATTCTGAACATCGTCCACTACGGTTGCCACGCAACCGCTTCCGGCGACAATGACGAAGCGACCCGCGACTGGCCCGGCGCAATGAAGGATGTCATCGAGCGTGAATTGGGCGGCACGGCTATGTTCCTTGCCGGCTCTATCGGCGAGACAGGCCCCCGCTGCCCCAATTTGGATACTACCCAGTCCGTAGAGGTAGCCCAGCAGTTGGGCCATCGTGCCGGTATGGATGCAGTGTACGCCTGGCGTACCATCAAGGAGTGGAGAGATGTGCCCATGTCCGTCACCACCGGTGATGTTACAGTGCCTTACGAGCCGCTGCCTGCCAAGGAACTGGCAGAAGAAGAACTGGCAAAGTTAGGCAATTTTGAAGATATGGACGTATTCCAAAAGAACGAGTACTACCGCTGGAAGCGGGTTCTGGACGAGTATGTGGACGGCGCGCCTAAGGCTGCCTGGGTACAGAAGCAGGGTATTCTGACGCTGGGTCCTGTGGCTCTCGTGCCGTTCCCCTTCGAGATGTTCCTGTACACCACCCTGCAACTGCGCCAGTACAGCAAGTTCCCCTACACGCTGTCTGTTTCCTGCTGCAACGGCTACTATGCCTACCTGCCTTCCGAAGACCAACTGTGCAGAGGCGGCTATGAAGTATGGCAATTCCAGAACTACAACACCTATAAAATGGTGGACAGCGCGGACACATATTTGGTTACCGAGAACCTGAAAATCCTGGACGAGGCTGCCAAAAGTCAATAACAAGCACTCGCCCAGCAACGGGTACCGCTACCAGAAGGTCATCGCAAACGGTATGGTAGACTGATTCCGAGAACAAACAACAAAAAACCCCCGAATTTCGGGGGTTTTTTCACGGTTTGATGGGCTTTTTAGTAAGAAGATTCCTTGACAAAATATGGTTAACTGCTATAATAAAAGCGTATGCGCTGTCAGACGGCAAGAAGGCGTAAGCGAAGGAGAGAAGAATATGACGCTGGAACAAATGAAGACCGAATTGGGTTTGGAAAGTGTCCCGGAAGTATTTGAGACCCTTTATGCGCAAATAAAAGACACTTGGCAAGACCGGGCGGCGCTGATCCTGTCCGACGAATTTATCACCGATGTGATCGAAAAGTCCGGCCAAATGACTGCCTATGTGGAACCAATCCTTGCCGGCGCCAAGGGTGTTCGTGAGAATCCTGCGCTGTGCCTGCTGGTCTGCATACTGGAAGGTTATATGGGGCTGGATACCAAACCGGACAATTCCTACATTGCGCCGGAGGGCGAGGGTATCACCTACGATATGCTCCACTTATTTCCCACTATGCCTGCGATCCTCAAGGCCGCCCAGAACTTCCACCAGCGGAACGTGCCGGCCGATGTGATCGCCAACACCATGAAGATCTACACCGAGGTCTTCGATGTGACCTCTCACATCTATGGAAGGCCCATTCATAACCGCCAGCAGATGCTCTGGAAATGGGGCGCGATCCATAACCGCTTTATCCGCATCGACCGCTTCAATTATGATACCCCGGCCCACTTCCTGAAAAACTGCAATATTTATCGCAGCGTAGATGGGAAGGTCGTGGTTCTTGCCAACAAGGTTCAGGTCCACACCAGCGGCCACATTGTGGGTGCCGCCGGCTGTAAGGACGAGGAAGGCAGCTTCTACGCAGAAGTGGTGGAAACCGATACATATATTGAGGGCTATCCCTCCTCAAAGGGTCTGATCGCCAAGGAAAAGGTGAGACTCCCCAAGCCCCAGTGGTCGCTGAGCTTGACCCCTGAGGATCTGGTTCCCCGAATCCACATCCCGGCTGAAGGCGCATTTGATGACGAGGCCGTCGGCGCAGCCTTTGAGCGAGCAAAAAAGATCTTCAAGGAGTGCTTCACGGATACACCCTGCAAGGCATTTTTCTGCGAGTCTTGGTTGATGAGCGAACAGCTGAAGGACTTCTTAAAACCCGACTCCAAGATTTTGGGCTTCCAGAAATGGTTCATTAAGACGCCCTTAAGAAGCGGCGGCGCAGATGTGTTTGACTTTGCGTTCAAAGGTCATACGATCGATAGAAAACACCCCGAGACCTGGCCGGAGGACACCACCCTCCAGCGCGGTGTCAAGAAACTTTATATGAACGGCGAATTCCTGCACGAAGGCACAGGAATCTTCTATGTATAAAATATAAAATTTAAAGATAAAAGAAAAGGATGGATTTACTATGAACTGCACTTGCACCAATACCCGTACCGAGTCCGACTCCATCGGCAGCAAGGTGCTGCCTGCTGACGTTTACTATGGCGTCCAGTCCCTGCGCGCAATGGAGAACTTCTCCATTACCGGCCATCGTATGATCCCCGAAATGATCAACAGCCTGGCTCTGCTGAAGAAGGCCTGCGCCATCGCCAACCGCGATGCCGGCGTTTACGAGGCCAAAATTGCTGACGCGATCATCGCTGCTTGCGACGACATCTGCGCCGGTAAGTTCCACGACCAATTCATCGTTGACCCCATTCAGGGCGGCGCCGGCACCTCTATGAATATGAACATCAACGAGGTTGCTGCTAACGTTGCAATCGAAAAACTGGGCGGCCGTCTGGGCGATTACACCATCGTACACCCCAATGACCATGTCAACCAGGGTCAGTCCACCAACGATATCGTTCCCACCGCCGGCAAGATGACCGTGATTACCTTGCTGCAGCCCCTGATGCAGAGCCTCAAGGAGCTGGAGCAGGCGCTGACCAAGAAGGCTGTGGAGTTCGACTCCGTCATCAAGATGGGCCGTACCCAGCTGCAGGACGCAGTGCCTATCCGTCTGGGTCAGGAATTCACCGCTTACGCTTCTGCTGTTCGTCGCGGCCTGAAGCGCATCGAGGCTTGCCAGAGCGAGATGTACGCCGTCAATATGGGCGGTACTGCAATCGGTACCGGCATCAATGCTGACCTGGGCTACTACAACAATGTGACCAAGGTTCTGGCTGAACTGACCGGCGTTCCCTACTACCAGGCAGAGGATATGATCGACGGCACCCAGCACATCGACTGCTACGGCGCTGTTTCCTCCGCTTTGAAGGAGTGCGCACTGGCTCTGTCCAAGATCTCCAACGACCTGCGTCTGATGTCCTCCGGCCCCAGAACCGGCATCGGCGAAATTAACCTGCCCGGCCGTCAGAACGGTTCTTCCATTATGCCCGGTAAGGTTAACCCCGTTATCCCCGAGGTCGTCAATCAGGTCGCCTTCCGCGTTATGGGTAACGATGTTACCATTTCTATGGCTGTTGAGGCCGGTCAGTTCGAGTTGAACGCCTTCGAGCCTGTTGTGTTCGACGCCCTGTTCCAGTCCATCACCGCTATGACCGGCGCTGTTCAGACTCTGACCGTCAACTGCGTCGAGGGCATCACCGCCAACGAAGAGCACTGCCTGGACCTGCTGAACGCCAGCGTGGGCACCATCACCGCAGTTTGCCCCTACATCGGCTACGCACAGGCCGCTTCTCTGGCTAAGGAAGCTCTGAAGACCCGTGTTCCCGTCCGTACCCTGCTGGTTGAGCGCGGCATTATGACCGCCGAGGAAATCGAGAAGGTCCTGAACGCCTTCGAGATGACTAAGCCCGGCATCCCCGGCAAGAACTAAGCAATAACGATAAAAAGCACCACCCAAAAGGGTGGTGCTTTTTTGTTGCCGGAGAGTTAGGGATTCGTTTGCATTTTTCCGATGGTGTTACACTATCATTTAGCATCAAAACTTGACTTCCAGTACTTTACACAGTACAATGAAAGTGCAACAAATATAGGGGGTGCTTATATGAAAAAAGCTTTGATTTTCCTTGTGTTATTATGTTTTATCTTTACATTCACCGCCTGCAAACAAACACCCTCCCCCTCAGATACCCAGTCGGACGAAACATCTAATAGCGTCGATACAAATGACACTTCCTCAAACTACATAGAGGCTACACCGGTCGAACAGTTCACATATGACGAACTAAACGGAAGTATTACCATCACAGAATATACTGGATCAGACTCTGTTGTTGTGATTCCCGAGTCGATTAACAATGTTTCCGTCACGCAAATCGGCGCTAATGCCTTTTTTATGAACAGTAACCTTGTGTCCATAGTTCTTCCTAATACGGTTACAAGCATTGGCATTATGGCTTTTGAAAATTGCAAAGCCCTGAAAAAGGTTGTTCTTCCCGAAAACCTAGAAAATATCGGCGGATGCGCTTTCAGTAATTGCGAAAATCTTTATGACATTACGCTGCCCAACAGCGTAAAAGAAATAGGCGGTCAAGCATTCTTGAACTGCAAGTCATTAAAAGATGTAACGATTCCAAAGAACTGTCATCTTGGTGTCGAAGCCTTTCATAAATCCGGATTGGAAAATTTAACGCTTGAGCCGGGCATTACCTATATTCCCGACAACTGTTTTGCCGGCACCAACATTCAAAAACTTGACTTACCGCAAACAGTACAAACAATTGAAAGGGGAGCCTTTGGTGATTGCAGCAACTTAAAGAAAGTTACTCTCAACGAAGGGTTGGTAGACATCGGTTCGGAAGCATTTTATGGTGCAAATATAGAAGAGATTATCATTCCCTCTACAGTCACAGGAATATGGGACACCACATTCAGCGAGTGTTCCAATTTAGATAAAATCAAATTTGAAGGGGATGCGCCTAAAGAGTTTGTGCTTATATTTCAAGGCGTGTCTTTTCCTGCAAAAAATGTTCACTTCACGGTTTTCTATCATAGTAATACCAGCGGATTTGCTTCTCCGGAATGGAATGGGTATCCCACAAAAATCTGGTAAGTTTTTGTTTTCTGCTTTATATCCCAAATCAGTCGTAATCCAAAGTGCAACAAATATAGGAGGTGCTTATATGAAAAAAGCTTTGATATTCCTTGTATTATTATGTTTTATCTTTACACTCACCGCCTGCAAACAAACGCCCGTACCATCAGATACCCAATCGGACGAAACATCTAATAGCGTCGATACAAATGACACGTCGTCAAACAACGACGAAACGACTGATACATCTTCAAACGAAGAGAAAACCGACGACCTCTATCCATATCCCGAAATACCGGAAGATAAAATCACGATAGAGGGAAGCAAAGAAGATTCAATCAATCTTCCCGAAAATCCTAAAACTGACTTCCAATATGAGATATCTAAAGACAACGATCGCATCTATATAAGCAAGTACATAGGAACTCCCCAAGTCGTCGTTATCCCCTCCGAAATCGACGGCCTGCCCGTGACATCTTTAAAGGGCATTGTGGGTGAGTACGGCCTTATACAGGAAGGCGCATTTGAAGGCACCAATGTTACCAAAGTTGTGCTCCCGGAAAGTATCACAGCCATTGGATTGTATGCCTTTAAAGACTGCACCGAACTGACGCAAATATCTGTATCCGGAAATCTATCCCGCATTTTGGATAGTGCCTTTGAAAATTGTAAAAGTTTGAAAGCGATTGACTTGTCCGCAACCCAAACCTCAACATTATGCCAAAACGCATTCAAAAATTGCACGAGTCTAAAAGAAATCAAACTACCCGATAGTCTTAGCACGATTGAGACAGGTGCCTTTGATAACTGCTCATCCCTTTTGGAAATTCACCTTCCAAAAGACCTTATTGAAATTAGAGAATCCGCATTTACCAATTGCACATCGCTAAAAACAATTACGGTCCCCCAAAAACTTAAGATGATGTCACTGGATGCTTCTGCCTTTTCGAATATTCCTGCCCTTGAAAAAATAATATTTGAAGACGGCCGAGAAGAAATCACAGGCTATGCCTTTTTTTCTACTACATCAAGTGTTGACATCTTCATTCCCAAATCGGTCAAAAAGTTTTCTCCGCTCCCATTTTTCTTCTACGGAACTGCCAAAATTACCTTTGAAGGAGATTGCCCTGAAATAGTTGATAGCCAAGCATTTTCTGGCAATCCCATTATTTGTTATGACCCAGCTACAAACGGTTGGGATACCTGTGTTTGGAAAGATACATATGTTATGGAACCTGTAAAATAACGCAAAATTATTGCAATTTAGATGGATGAGGGATTCGTTTGCATTTTTGCCCTTTGGGGCAAAAATTAAGGTAGCCCCCTGTTGCGGTACCCTGTGTGCGCCTTGCCGACAAGCGGCTGCGTTACACACAGACCGCGGCCACTCGCTCAGGTCGCTTGACTCCGCGACTGGCGGCGCTCCCATCGCTCCCCAGTTTTTGCACTGGTGTCAGCAATATGCCACCGGCATATTGCATTTGTGATTTTCGAATCCCACCCACCACAATAAAAAAGCAAACCACCCCAATGGGGTGGTGTGCTTTTTTGGCGGAGAGTTAGGGATTCGAACCCTAGGTACCTTTCGGTATCACTAGTTTTCAAGACTAGCTCCTTAAACCGCTCGGACAACTCTCCTCGACCAGCCAATGATACCATTGTACACATAAAAAGTCAAGGGAAACAGGTTATTTGCTCTTTGTTGCACTAACGGCATAAACAGCGAAACCTAAAGTCATACCGATCAGGTTCAGGATCACATCGTCCACATCGAATGAACCCAGCAAGGAGAACAGCTGAATGACCTCCACAAAGAAGATCAGGCCAAAACACAGCGCGATGAAGCGGAAGAAATTCCGCATCTTTTTCCATAATCTGGGCAGCAGCCAGCCGGCTGGGATGAACAAAAACAAATTGCCGGCAAGGTTAATAAAACAATGCACCCGAAGAGCCTGATCGTCGGAGCGATTCAGAATATTCCAATAGTTTTGAATGGTGTAAAAGGGGATGAGATTGGCGTTTTGCCGCAGCTGGGTCTCATAGGGGATGCCTGCCACAAAGCCGTTTGAACGGCCAAACAGCAGCCACAGCATCACCGCACAGTACACCAAAAACAGAAACCGCCAAAAGGGCGCGGTGTTAGGTCGTTTCGCCATAGCCTAACCTCTGCGCTTTTTGCCGGGGGCAGGCTTTTTTGCGGCCTTTACCGGCGGCTTCTTGGGAACAGGCTTCTTGCCTGCGGCCTTAGCCGGCGCTTTGGGAGGTGCTTTCGGCGGCGCTTTGTGAGAGCCTGCCTTGGGCGGGATAGCGCGGATCAGACACTTGGGCCCGGAGCCGATCAAATCCTCTCTGTGGGCCTTCTGCAAGGCCTCACGAACCAAATAATAGTTCTTGGGATTCCGATATTGAATCAGCGCCCGCTGCATAGCCTTCTCGTGAGGGTCTGTGGGCACATAGACTTTCTCCATGGTCCTGGGGTCAAGGCCTGTGTAGTACATCACGGAGGAAAGCGTAGAGGGGGTGGGGTAGAAGTCCTGCACCTGTTCCGGGTTGTAACCCATATCCCGAATGTACTCAGCCAGCTCCACTGCCTCTTTCATGGTCGAGCCGGGGTGGCTGGACATCAGGTAGGGGACCAAGAACTGGTTCATACCATACTGCTTGTTGAGGGCGTAGTATTTGTCCACAAAGCGGTTGTAGACTGCGTTTTTTGGCTTACCCATACGGGAAAGCACCGCATCGGACACGTGCTCCGGGGCAACTTTCAACTGACCGGAAATGTGGAATTGCACCAATTCCTTGAAGAAAGTATCCTTGGAATCGGCCAGCAGATAGTCAAACCGGATGCCGCTTCGCACAAAGACTTTCTTCACCCCGGGAATCTTCCGCAACTTGCGAAGCAAGGCCACATAGTCGGAGTGGTCTGCCTTCATATTCTTGCAGGGGGTGGGGTAGAGGCATTGTCTTGTGCCGCAAGCGCCTTTTTTCAGTTGCTTTTCGCAGGCAGGGTGGCGGAAATTGGCGGTCGGGCCGCCCACATCGTGGATATAGCCCTTAAAGTCCTTGTCCTTCACCATAAGCTCCGCTTCCTGCAGAATGGACTCGTGGGAGCGTGTCTGAATGATCCGGCCCTGATGGAAGGTGAGGGCGCAGAAACTGCAAGCACCGAAACAACCCCGGTTGCTGACAAGGCTGAATTTCACTTCCTCAATGGCAGGCACGCCGCCCAGCTTTTCATAGCTGGGGTGATAAGTGCGGCAGTAGGGCAGGGCATAAACATTGTCCATTTCCTGCTGGGTCAGGGGCTTTTGGGGCGGATTTTGCACCACAAAGACCTTGCCGTAAGGCTCAGCCAGCCGCTTTGCCGTAAAGGGGTCGCAATTGCCGTATTGAACCCGGAAGCTTTCTGCGTATTCCCGTTTGTTATTTTTCAGCTTCTCATATGCAGGCAGAACGACCGTGGGCAGACTTTCGTCCAGATTCTGGGTCTGAAATACCGTGCCGTCAATGTAGGTGATGTCCTTTACATCCATACCGGAATTGAGAGCATCTGCGATCTCCACAACGCTCTTTTCGCCCATGCCGTACATCAGAAGGTCAGCTTGGCTATCCAGCAGGATAGAGCGCTTCAGGCTTTCAGACCAGTAATCATAGTGGGCAAACCGGCGCAGGCTGGCCTCGATGCCGCCAATGAGGATCGGCACATCTTTGTAGACCTGCCGAATCAGATTGCAGTAAACCACCGTGGCATAGTCCGGCCGCTTGCCCATCACGCCGCCGGGAGTGAATGCGTCGGTCTTCCGCCTGTGCTTGGTGACGGAGTAGTGGTTCACCATAGAATCCATATTACCGCCGGAAACCAAAAAGCCCAGACGGGGCTTGCCCAGCGCGTCGATGGACTTGGGATTCTTCCAGTCCGGCTGGGCGATGATACCAACATGGTAGCCGGCCTGTTCCAAAACCCGGCTGATGATGGCGTGGCCAAAGGAAGGATGGTCCACATAAGCGTCGCCAATGATATATACAAAGTCGCACTGCTCCCAGCCCCGGTCGAACATATCCTGTTTTGAAATGGGTAAAAATTCCATAACAAACCTCTCAAACATTGTTTCATTCAGTATAACATCTTTTTGGGAAAAAGGAAAGAGAAAACGCACTCAAAGTTACAAAAGAAGCCAGTAGCGAA
Source organism: Faecousia sp. (assembly GCA_045614325.1). Taxonomy (GTDB): domain Bacteria; phylum Bacillota; class Clostridia; order Oscillospirales; family Oscillospiraceae; genus Faecousia. The sequence goes on from JAZLCU010000004.1 coordinate 14,405, forward strand.
ACCGGCAAATATATGCTACAATGTACGAAAGCGTGGTTTTGGGTGGCCAATAATGTGCAAACCCGCATTCGTGCGGGTAGTGAGTTTTATGCCGGCCTGAAGCAAACATTCTACTTCCCATAAAGGAGAAAACACTATGCGCCAAATCAAAGTCGAAACATTAACCCACGAGTCCTTTGCCCCCTTCGGTCAGTTTTATACCATGTCCGACCCCAAAGGCTATGCCCTGTGCGGTGAACTGCACCAATTTTTCCCGGACCGTCTGGTGGCGGATAGCAACCATCGGGTAGGCTACAGCCCCATTTTGGTGAAAAAGCCGGAGAAAATGGTCATCACCGCCGTTGAGTACCACACCACCACCTGGGAAATGATTATGCCCTTAAACGATGATATGATCCTCCACGTGGCGCCGGCAAGCGCGGGCACACCCGTTACCCATCTGACAAAGGCGTTTCTGGTACCGAAAAACACCCTCATTAAGATGAATGCCGCCATTTGGCACTTGGCGCCTCTGCCTGCAAGCGCAGAGGAACTGTCGGCTATGATCATCCTGCCCGAATGTACTTACGCAAACGACTGCACCGTGGTGGACTTGAAGCCCGAGGAGCAGTTTGAGGTGGTGCTATGAGTTGGCGCGAGGATTGCGCGGCCGGACTTTTGTACGATGCTACCGTTCCGGAAAGGGAAGAGGAGCACATCCGTTGCGCCGACTTGTGCTGGGAGTATAATCGGACAAAGCCTTCCGATACGGAAACCCGGGAAAAACTTTTGCGGCAGATTTTCGGCAAGTTGGGCAAAACCCCCTATGTAGAGCCTACCGTGTTTTTCGGATTCGGAAAGAATGTGGAAGCCGGCGACCGGTTTTTTGCCAACAATAACTGCGTCTTTGTTGACCCGGGCAAAATCACCTTTGGCGACGATGTGAAAATCGGACCCCAGTGCGGCTTTTATACCGCCCTGCATCCGTTGGATGCGGACCTTCGGGCCACCGGCGCAGAAACCGCCCAGCCGATTTGTGTAGGTAATAATGTGTGGTTTGGCGGCGGTGTGAAGGTGTTGCCCGGTGTTACCATCGGGGACAACTGCGTCATCGGCGCAGGCAGCGTAGTTACCCGCGACATTCCGGCCAATTCTCTGGCATTCGGCAACCCCTGCAAGGTGGTTCGGTCCTTATAATCGTCGCAAACAGGAGGAGCATTTATGCATCCCGATATTATTATTGAAAATAAGCATTTTCGTCTGGTAGTGGGCGAAAACTGCTGCCCGAAAAGCCTTTTGCATAAGACATCCGGGCAGGAGTGCCTAGATATTTCCGAGGATATTCCGCTGTTTTCTGTAACCCAGCCCCGTCCCTTTAATAACGAGGTAAAAGTGGCATATCCCAACAAACGCACCACCTTTGCAGCCAATCGGGTTCGCCGGGAGGGCAACCGGCTGATTGTGGGATTTGAAATTATCCCCTATGAGGCCGTGGTGGAGGTGAAAGAAACCGATGTGTATGTCTCCTTCAAGCTGGCAGAGTTTATTGTGAAACCAGCAGACTACCAAGATCTGCATATCTCACCGCCCCCGGTGGAAAGTTTCCGCTTGCTTCAACTGCCGGTCAAGCACCGGAAGAACTTCGGCCAGTGGCTGAATGTGTGCTGGGATGAGCAGGTGGTGGTGAATGTCTTGGCTACTTCGCCTACGCCCATCATCGACAGCGAAAAACGGAAAGCCTTCCGCATCCTCACCGCCGATGCCCAGCGTGACATTCAGCTGAAGGGCTGCGAGGCGGCCTTGATCGTGACAGGACCCGATGTGCTTTTGGATGCCATTGATCGCTTGGAGCAGGATTATGACCTGCCTCGGGGCGTCCAAAGCCGTCGCAACCCTGCTCTTTGCAAATCTCCTTATCTGGCCAGCGGCTTAAGCCCCAAAAATGTGGATAAGCATATTGCCTACTGCAAGAAGTGCGGCTTTACCATGATGACCCTGTACTACGAGGCCTTCTTTAAGTGTAAGATGTATGATTCCTGCGGCAATTATGACGAGCAGGATATCCGGGAATCCTACCCGGAGGGGTTTGAATCTCTGCGTCAAATGCTGCAGAAGATCAAGGCAGCCGGCATTATCCCCGGCCTGCACTTCCTGCACACCCATATCGGTCTGAAGAGCCGTTATGTGACGCCTGTTGCCGACCACAGACTCAATAAAACCAGAATATTTACCCTTGCAAGACCCTTGGGCAAGGATGATACCACCGTCTATGTGGATCGGGACCCCACCGGCGCGACCATGTCCGAGCGCTGCCGTATTTTGCAGTTCGGCGGTGAACTGATCCATTATGAGGGGTATAGTACCCAGCGGCCATACAGCTTCACCGGCTGTAAGCGCGGCGATTGGGATACCACCGTCACCGAGCACCCCTTGGGACAGATGGGCGGTCTTCTGGATGTGAGTGAATACGCGGCAAATAGCTGCTATATCGACCAAAATACTGACCTGCAGGACGAGATCGCCGAAAAACTGGCCCGGGTCTATAACGCAGGCTTCGAGTACATCTATTTTGACGGCTCTGAGGGCACCAACGCCCCCTATGCCTACCATGTGAGCAATGCCCAGTACCGGGTGCTGAAGCGGCTGAACTCCGCGCCCATATTTGCTGAGGGCGCAGCAAAGACCCATTTCGGCTGGCATTTCCTCTCCGGTGCCAATGCCTTTGATATATTTCCTCCGTCTGTATTCAAGGAAATGATCCGCCGCCATCCGGCAGAGGAGATCCTGCGGATGCGACAGGATTTTACACGGCTGAATTTCGGCTGGTGGCATGTCTACACGGAAGAGGACGGCGGTGTCCAGCCTGACCATTGGGAGTATGGCAGATCACTGGCGGCAGCCTTTGATTGTCCTGCTACCTTAAGCGGTGTGGACATTTATCTGGATATCCACCCCAGAGCGGATGACCTGCTGGAGGTGCTCCGCCGCTGGGAGGATGTAAAGGTTTCGGGCTGGCTGACCGATGCGCAGAAAAAGCAAATCATCGATAATCAGCAGCAGGAGCATATCCTTCTGATCAATGAGCAAAGGGAATACGAACTTCTGCCTTATGCCCAGATCCCCACTTGCGATGCACATTTGCGCGCTTTCGGTTTTGAGCGAAACGGTCGCAGTTATGTGGTCTATTGGCACACGAAAGGGGAGGGTACATTAAAATTGCCCACCGCCGTAATATTACAGGATGAACTGTATGCGCCGGCGCAGGAAACGGACACCCTGCCCGTCAGCCACCGCCGCTACGCAAGCAGCGAAATGCCTTTGGAGCAACTGACAGAACTGTTCAAAACCGCAAAACTATCCTAAAAGAAAAAAGACATCCGTATGAGCCGTATTCTAAAGGACAGTACAACAAGATGCGAAAACACCCGTAGTTTTTTAAAACTGCGGGTGTTTTTATTATTCTCTTTATTTGCTGGTCAAACTATGCTATAATACAACGGACCGATAAATAAGAATTTATAAGAGAGTGCTATTATGGAATTTAATGAAAAATTACAGGAACTCCGAAAGCAAAAAGGTCTTACACAAGTGGAATTGGCAGAATTACTGTATGTATCCCGAACGGCTATTTCAAAGTGGGAGTCAGGACGAGGATTCCCAAACATAGAGTCTTTGAAGGAAATATCAAAGTTCTTCTCTGTCTCTTTGGACGAATTGCTATCTGGTGAAGAAATACTTGCCATCGCTGAAAATGATAACAAGCAAAAAGAAAGAACCTTTCGAGACTTGCTTTTTGGCCTGCTTGATTGCGGCATGGCATTGTTGCTGTTTTTACCCTTCTTCGGTCAAAAATCGGATGGCGTTATCCAAGCGGTAGCACTCCTTGTTTTGCGTGAAGTTCAGCCGTACTTAAAAACCGCGTACATTATTTTTGTTGGTATTATGATAGTGTTGGGCATTATGACGCTTGCTCTGCAAAACTGTCGTCAAAGACTTTGGACTCACAGCAAAAGTATTTTGTCGCTGACAATAAGTGCCGTTGGAGTATGCCTTTTCATTATAAGCCAGCAACCCTATGCAGCGGTATTTGTATTTGCATTTTTGGTCATCAAGGTTTTAATGCTGATAAAACGGCAATGATACGAAGCGTATCATCGATGTGACGGCAAGATTCTTTCATTTTTCATTACCTTTCCCTAAACTTGTATTCAGGCGAAAGCCAAAATACAAACAAAAAGGAAGCTAGAGGAAATGAAAAAAATTAGAAAAAGCTTTATATCTTCAATGTGCTTGCTTACAGCGTTTGTGCTGTGGACCGCGGCAATTTGTATTGTGGATGTGCGTGCAATTGGCCCGCAAGGTTCGTTTGTAGGCTTTGCCGGCATCAATGGTTTTATCCACACTTTGACAGGCGTGCATTTTAGCTTATACACGATAACGGATTGGCTTGGATTTGTGCCGATCTTTGTGTGTATGGGCTTCGGCATCCTTGGACTTACCCAGTGGATCAGACGGAAAAGTATTCGCAAGGTGGATTACGACATTCTTGTTTTGGGCGGATTTTATATTGTCACGATTGCCGCCTATTTATTTTTCGAGAGCGTTGCAATCAATTATAGGCCGGTGCTGATAAACGGATATTTGGAAGCATCTTATCCATCTTCAACAACCTTGCTTGTGATGTGCGTTATGCCGACGGCTATAATGCAACTGGGCAGTCGCATAAAGAACAAGGTGCTCCGCAATGGCATTGCTGTTACAATCATAGCATTTATTACCTTTATGGTAATAGGCAGGGTGCTTTCTGGCGTACATTGGATCACGGATGTTGTTGGCGGTATGTTACTAAGTGCAGGACTTGTAATGCTGTATCGCGCTATTATCGGCTTGAAAGTTGGGTAAATTCCAATTTATCGAAAGAGAAAAGAAAAAAGCCATCCCGGTTGGGATGACTTTTCAGAGCATAGAGACGGTTTTATTCCGTTTCACAGTTCTAAGAACTGCGCTCCGGAATAAAAGGACTTTCCCACGGGCTAAAAATTGCTCGCCAGCTCTCAATTTTTACACCAGTCTGCGGACTGGTGCCGCCCTTTCAAGTCCCGCCTTTTTAACAAGAGAAAAGAAAAAAGCCATCCCGATTGGGATGACTTTTTCTTTTCTGGTGCGCGAGGCGGGACTTGAACCCGCACGTCCGCAGTGAACACTAGAACCTGAATCTAGCGAGTCTACCAATTCCACCACTCGCGCATATTCGCTTGACGCTTGGTTATAATACCACGCAAGAAACGATTTGTCAACAGTTTTCGTGCATTAAAACAAATAATTTTAAAGAAAAAAACGACCCACACAGAAAGAACTGTGTGGGTCGTAATTTTAAAGAAAATTAGAACAGGCCGGAGACCTTACCGGTTTCGGTGTCAACGTCAACGCGGCGGTAAGCGGGGTCAGCGGCAGTACCGGGCATCATGGAGATGGTGCCGGCCATGGGGCACAGGAACTTGGCGCCGCCGTACTCCAGAATG
>JAZLCU010000005.1:0-6347 GCA_045614325.1 Faecousia sp.
CCGTTTTGCTGCATCAGCGATACGATTCTTTTCTGACTGCCGCTGATGGTGTCGTTAAACTCGCTGCCCCAGTGGAGCAGGGCGATGGTAATATCCGGCTTGGCTTTTGCAACATTGGAAAGGATCGAGGTGATCTTCTTGCCGTCTACGCTCTGATAGATGCTGTCGTAATCCTCGTAAAGCACATTGACGCAGTTTTCACTGCCCACAGGCAGGGTCATACCGTCCATACCCTTGGTGAAGGCCACAAAGGCGACCCGGATGCCACCGATCGTACGAATGGTGAAGCCCTTGCTCTTTTGGAAGGCGGCGTTGGTGGCGTATGCGCCCAAAGGCTCCATTCCGGCCAGCCGCACGCTGTCCAAGGAGCTGGCAAGGCCTGCAAGGCCGCGGCTGATGGAGTAGGAATTGGCCATCTGCACCAAGTCCGCACCGGCTTTCTTCAGAGCCGTTGCTATAGAGGTGGGGGCGGAGGAGGTGCTGCCGTAGGGCTCACCGTAGAAGGTGCCCTCAAAGTTCACCGAGGTGATGTCTGCTTCAGCCAGCAGGTGGGCCACATCCATAAAGGTGTCGGTGTAAAGATAGGAGGGGCCGCCGGCGGCTACGGTGTCATCGTTGATGTTCAAATCGCCCACCGCGGCGTAGTGAATGGTAGTGGTAGGGGGGGTAGGGGGTTCTGTGTTTTGGGTATCAAGGGTTGCGCTTTCGGAGCTTGGGGTGTTATCCATACTGGGATTCTGATCATCAGAAGACCGTTTGGTCAGCGTCAAAATCAAAATGCCGCAGACGATCACGATCACGCCGGCAATGCCCAGACGGATGAGCATTTTTTTGTTTTGCTGCTGCTTACGCAGTCTTTCCTGGGCCTTTTCCTGCCGCAATCTGCGCCGTTCTTCCGGATTTGATAACACAAGAACACCTCCTTTGCACAATAATGTAATATTGTACACCATTTCCCCGTATTTCTCAAGGGCAAAAAAAGAAAACCTTGGGAATGCTTTACATTTCGGGTCAGTTGGAGTAAAATAGACGGGAACAGGAGGCTATCTTATGAGCGCACCCATCGGACGATTTGCTCCAACCCCCTCCGGACGGATGCATCTGGGCAATGTGTTTGCCGCCTTGGTTGGCTGGCTTTCGGTCAAGTCCAGAGGCGGAAGCCTGGTGCTACGGATGGAGGATCTGGACACCCAGCGGACAAGTGAAGAATTTGCAGAGGTCTTGCGGCAGGACTTAAAGTGGCTGGGTCTTGACTGGGACTTGGAGACGCCGCCTCAAAGCCGGCAGACAAAAGTTTATGACCGTTACTTTGCGCTTTTGGAGGAAAAAGGACTTCTCTACCCCTGCTACTGCACAAGAAGCCAGCTCCACAGCGTGAATGCGCCCCATTTGTCGGACGGCACTTATGTGTACGCCGGCACCTGCCGGGACTTGACGGCGGCGGAGCAGGCGGCATTTGACCGTGCCCCCTCTTTCCGGGTGAAAGTGCCGGACAGAGAGTGGGTGGTGGAGGATCTGTGCCAAGGCACATTCCGGCAGAATTTAGCCACCGATTGCGGCGATTTTGTGGTTCGCCGGGCAGACGGTGTGTATGTGTACCAGCTGGCAGTGACCGTGGATGACGGCCTTGCCGGTGTCACCGAGGTGGTGCGAGGCATGGATCTGCTCAGCTCTGCGCCCCGGCAGATGTATTTGCAGGAGCTGTTCGGCTTTCCGCATCCGGTTTACGGCCATGTGCCTATGCTGGTGGCCCCCGATGGGCGGCGGCTCAGCAAACGGGATAAGGATATGGACTTGGGCTTCCTGCAGCAGAATGTAAAGCCGGAAACGCTGGTGGGCTTCCTGGCCTATTCGTCGGGATTGATTGGCCGTTGTGAGCCAATCTCTGCCAAGGAGCTGGCAGCCGAATTTTCTTGGAAAAACTTAAAAAAAGAAGATATTTGTTTGGATATTGCCAATATTCTCACATAAAAAATGGAGGAAATACTATGAATCAGAAACCTGTTTTGGTCATTATGGCCGCCGGTATGGGCAGCCGTTACGGCGGTCTCAAGCAGATCGACCCGGTGGGCAGCTGCGGCGAGGCCATTTTGGACTACACCTTGTTTGATGCCCACGAGGCCGGCTTTGACACCGCGGTGATCATCATTAAAAACGCCATCAAAAAGGATTTTATGGACACCGTGGGCAAGCGTCTGGAAAAATGCCCCATGGAGATCCGCTACGCTTTTCAGGAGCTGGATAAGATCCCTGCCGGCTGCCGGATCCCTGAGGGCCGCACAAAGCCTTGGGGCACCAGCCACGCAATTCTGTGCGCCAAGGCCGAGATCGGCGATGCACCCTTTGCCGTTGTGAATGCGGATGACTTCTACGGCAAGCAGGCCTTCCGTGAGATCTACAACTACCTGCTGGGCGTGTCCGAGCAGGAGGTGGCCGATTTCTGTATGGTAGGCTACCGGCTGGGCAACACCGTCACCGAGCACGGCTCTGTGGCCCGCGGCGTCTGCGAGGTGGACGATAAGGGTTATTTGTCCAGCATCGTGGAGCGCACCAAGATCGAAAAATATGATGGTGGCATCCGTTTCCTGCTGGAGGATGGCGAAACTTGGCAGGAGGTCAGCGCAGATGCGCCCGTTTCTATGAATATGTGGGGCTTCACCCCCGGCTTTTTGGATACCATCGGGGAGGATTTCCCCCGTTTCTTCGGTGAGGATGTACCCAAGAACCCGGAGAAGGCAGAGATGCTGCTGCCCACCTCTGTGAGCAGGCTGCTTCACGCAGGCAAGGCGACCGTTAAGGTTCTGCGTACCGACGATAAGTGGTACGGCGTGACCTATGCAGCCGGTAAGCCTGTGGTGGTGGCCGCTCTGCAGGAGATGACCCGTCAGGGCAAGTACCCCGACGGCCTGTGGAAATAAGAAATTTCAGAACCTTTTTGCTTACACGGAATATCTTGGAATGAGCGGTGAAAACACCGCAACAAATTTCGGAGGTATTGAATATGTGTAACAATAACGGTTTCTGTGGCGGTAACATTTGCTGGATCATTCTGATCATTTTGTTGCTGTGCAACTGCGGCGGCGGTAGCAGCCTGCTCAGTGGCGGCAACAACTGTGGCTGCGATAACAACTGCGGCTGCTGCTAAAGACTAAGAAAAGGGTGTGCTTTAGCACACCCTTTTAGAGCGTCACTAAAGTCGCCAACCGTCAATACGCAGGACAATAAAGTGTCTAAAAAACCTTCTCCTTGAGGACAGTTCGCACCCCAGGCGGAAGGAGGCAAAAGCCTTTGTTTTTGACGGATGATGTGTAAAACCTTGCTGCACAAGGCGTTTTGACTTACTGCACAACTGGCACCCTGGAGTACCAATGTACGCCGACGGGTGCCAGTTGCTTGTCTTGACGATTTTATTGACCTCTGTTTGCTTCCCGGTTAAATTTTCCGGCTGCGGCGACGGCTGCGGCCAGCATTGGAGCAAGGAGCATTCCCAAAACGCCCCAAAAGCGCCAGCCCAAGTAAAGAGCCACCAGCGTCACCAGCGGGTCAAGCCCCAAATGCCGTCCCACCAGCCGCGGCTCTAAGGTGGTGCGGGTCAGCACCGCCGCGCCGCAAATGCACAAAAGACCCACAGACCGCAGGGCATTTTGCTGAAACAGGCACACAACAGACCAAGGGATCAGGACCGTGCCCGTACCCAGCAGAGGCACAGCATCCACCAGCGCCACGCCAATGGCCCAAAGGGGGCCATAGGGCACCTGCAGGACCACAAGACCCAGCGCCACGATGCAATAGGTGACGCCCATCAGCTTGGCTTGCGCCTTCAGCCACTCCAAAAGAGCAAGCTTAACGCGGCTCAGCGCCGGCAGCACCCGGGTCTGCAGCACGGGGAATTTTTCGCCGACGGCGGTCTTTAACCGAGGCAGACGGGCAGAGAGCATAAACGCGGACAAAAGACCCGTGCCGACACCCAGCGCCCCGTCGGGGATCCGGCTCAAGAAGGTCTTGATGGCATCGGGCAGACGGCCGGTGGCCTGCTGCACGAAGGTGGAGCCGGACGAGAATAGGTGGGAAACGGAACGGCTCACAAGGGGCTTTAGGCCGGAAGGCGCGTTATCTGCTGCGTTTTCCAGTGCCAGACGCAGCTTTTGGGAGGTCTCCTCCAAGGTCACCTGCATATCCGGCAGCCGGTTAGCCAATAAGGTCAGCTCCTTGACCAGCGCTGCCCCCAAAATGCCCACAAGGGCGATGAGAAATAAAAGGGTGAAGCTGACCCCCAAGCCGGTGGCCGCCCAACGGGGCAGCTTTAGCAGCCGCGTTCCGGCCTTGACGGCCGGTTCAGCCGACAGAGCCAGCAAAAAGCCCAGAAAAAAGGGCAAAAACAGCGGCAGCAGGTAGCGCAGGAACAGCCACACGCCCAAAAATCCAGCCACAAAAATCCCGATGCGGCGAATGGTTTGTTTGCCCATAGCGGACTCCTTTCCATATTTTTATGAAAATAGGTTGCATTTTTGCAAATATGTGCTACAATAAGCCACGAGGGCAGGACAAATGTCCTGTACAGGAGGACGCTATGAATAACACCCCTACATATTATATCGTGGAATCTTCCGCATTGCCGGAAGTGTTTTTGAAGGTGGCAGAGGCCAAGCGGCTGCTGTCCACCGGTGAAGTGACCACCGTAAATGATGCCACCAAGCTTACCGGCATCAGCCGCAGCGCTTATTATAAGTATCGGGATGCGGTTATGCCCTTCCAGCATATGATGAGTGGCCGGGTGATCACTTTCCAGCTGCTTCTGCAGGATGAGACCGGCGCGCTGTCCAAGCTGCTGTCCATCTTCGCGGAGTATAAGGCCAATATTATGACCATCAACTCCATCGTGCCCACCAACGGCTGCGCCGTAGTCACCATTTCGGCGGAGACCATGAATCTGGTGGTGCCTGTGGAGGATCTGCTGCGGATTTTGCGTAAGACAAAAGGCGTCATCAAGGCAGATATTTTGGCAGGTTGATTTTTGGGGCTGCTGCACGGCAAGTGCGGCAGCCTTTTTTATAGTGTAACCCGACAAAAGGAAGAATATACCGCCCACTCCGTCTTGGCAAAGAGAAAAAGTTATGATATACTACTAAAAACGATGGAGGGTGCTATGGACGCAGAGAGAGAATTAAAACTGAAAAAAGTGGTATTTTGGGAGCTGCTTGCCGTAGCCACTCTGGTTTTGGCATTGGTGGTGGCCTTGTTGGTGGCCGGCGCTAAGCGCAAGACGCCGGATACAGCCGACTCTCAGCAGACGGGAACATCCGAGAGCACATCAAGCAGCGCTTCGGACACCACCACCGAAACCACGGACATAACAATGGATACCACGGAAACCACCCAGACCGAAGAGACCACCGAGGAGATCTCTGAGGAGAGTGTGGAGCAGCCTTCGGAGGAGGAAGAGACCGATGAGAGCGAGGAACAACCTTCCCAGAAGCCTTCGGAGAAGCCTGAGGAACCTTCCGAAGAAGAAAGCAAGGAGCCTGAACCCTCCCAGCCGCCGGCTACCGACCCGACGCTGCCGCCTCCGGCAGCCAACCCCATCCGCCCCGAGGACATAGTGAAAAACGGCGCGTACTTAACCTGCCAGACGGCGCCTACTGTGGTGGGCATCGATGTGTCCGAGTGGCAGGGCAGCAATATCGATTGGGCGCAGGTCAAGGCGGCCGGTATCGAATTTGTGATGATCCGCGTCGGCTATCGCGGCTATGAATCCGGTAGCTTGAATGTGGATACATATGCCCAAAGAAATTACGAAGGCGCATCGAGAGCAGGACTCAAAATCGGCGTGTACTTCTTTTCCCAGGCCATCAATGTGAAAGAGGCCCAGGAGGAGGCGGATTTCCTGCTGAACACAATCAAGGATTGGAAACTGGATATGCCGGTTGTGTTCGACTGGGAATATGTCGGAGCCGATGCCCGGACCGGCTCTACTACCGCACGGACGGTGACCGATTGTGCCAAGGCTTTCTGCAATAAAATCGCGGCGGCGAACCTCAAGCCTATGATCTATTTCAGCGAAAGTCAAGCGCGCAAACGGTTGTTCTTAAGCGAACTGACCGATTACGATTTCTGGTTTGTTCAGTACAGTGATGCACTCAATTATCCCTATAAGGTGGATATGTGGCAATATACCGATTCCGGCTCTGTGCCGGGCATCTCCACGAATGTGGACATCAATTTGTATTTCCCTTGGGAAGAATAAAAAAATCCCGTTTCCTTTCGGAAACGGTATTTTTGTTGTTGATTAGTCAGCTACATAGGGCAGCAGAGCAATCTGACGAGCACGCTTGATAGCGGTGGTCAGG
>JAZLCU010000006.1:0-9348 GCA_045614325.1 Faecousia sp.
CCCGCTGAAAGCCAGAACCCCGGTGAAGAGGTTACTCCCTATGTCCCCAAGCAGGCTGAGTACAACACCACCACCAGCACCATGCCCAGCAACTGGAACGAATTCACTTATGCCGATAACAATGACACTCAGATTCTGAACTACATCGGCTCTTCGTTCTTCGCCTATGACTACAAGTTCGAGAACGACGAGAAGTTCAACGCTGATGGCTCCGTCAACAAGGACGGCATCGTTCCCGGCGCCTATAGCACCAACTATTCCGCCGCTACCAAGCTGGAGGATGTGACTGCTTCCGTCGATGCCAAGTGGGGCTACACCGACGAGCAGAAGGCCGAGGGCGGCTACGCTTGGAAGATCACCCTGCGTGACGACCTGAAGTGGGATGACGGCACCGCCATCACCGCTGCTGACTTCGAGTACTCCATGAAGGAACTGCTGGATCCCGCTTTCATGAACTACCGCGCCAACACCTACTATGATACCCTGAGAATGAAGAATGCCAAGGAGTACTTCTTCCAGAATCAGGAAGGCACCTATGAGACCATCGGCTCCCGTGGCTATGCCTCCGTGCAGGCAGCCATCGACGCAGGCGAGACCGTCTACGCCAACGCATGGAATATGTGGGGCGCTGCCGGCTACCTGGATGCTGAGGGCAACGAGTGCCCCGAGTGGGTCGCCATCACTGACGAGACCGTGTACAACAACACTGATGGTAATGATCCTGTTTCCGGCGCTTTCCTGTATCAGAACTACGGCGCCTACCTGGAGCCCGGCACCGGCTATGACGCCGCTGTCTATGTTGAGAACACCGTTCGCAACGTGGCTTGGGAAGATGTCGGCATCTACGCCATTCCCGAAGAGAATGCTATCGTTGTCTGCCTGGGCGTCAACTACTCCTTCCTGAATGACGAAGGCGAGCTGTCCGTTTGGGCTCCCTACTACTTGTCCAGCCTGCCTCTGGTCAAGAAGGATCTGTATGAGTCCTGCAAGATCGAGCCCTCTGCCGGCGCTACTCTGTGGACCTCTAACTACAACTCCTCTCTGGAAACCACCGCTTCCTGGGGCCCCTACAAGCTGGTCGAGTTTGAGGCCGGTTCCCACTACAAGCTCGTGAAGAACGGGAACTGGTACGGCTACGGTCTGGAGCAGAACAAGAACCAGTACAACATCACCGCCATCAACTGCCGCAAGGTGGAAGAGTTCTCCACCAAGTGGATGGGCTTCCTGGCCGGCGAGTACGACGATGCTTCTCTGCAGACTGAGAACGTCGCTGACTATCTGGACTCCAAGTACGTGTACTTCACCTCCACCTCCACCGGCACCTTCGGCATGCAGCTGTACAGCGATCTGTCCGTCCTGAAGGAGAGCGAGAACAACAACGGCATTCTGGCCATCCAGGAGTTCCGTCACGCTCTGAACCTGGGCCTGAACCGCAGCGACATCGTTGAGAAGATCTGGCCCGGCTCTGCAGTGCCCTGCTTCGGTCTGCTGAACGTTGCTTACTACTATGACATCGAGAACTCCCCCGAGCTGGAAGACGGCGGTCAGTACCGCAACGCCACTCTGGCCAAGGAAGGCATCCTGCGCGCCTACGGCTACACTCAGGCTGCTGACGGCACCTGGTCCAGCGGCGACCTGTCCGGCCTGAACACCGAGGAAGCCTACGAGACCCTGACCGGTTACAACCCCATCGTCGCCAAGGAGAAGATGGCTGCTGCTATCGAAATTCTGCTGGCTGATCCCGAGTTCTACGGCTATGATCCCTCCAAGAACATCACTCTGGTCTACGGCGCTTCCGTGGATAACGACAAGCAGAGATTCCGCGCCGGCTACCTGCAGGACATCATCGACGGTCTGACCGCAGGCACCGCCCTCGAGGATAAGATCGACGTCGTGTTCGATGCCTCCGCCGGTGCTCAGTGGGCCAATGCTTTCCGTACCGGTGCTACTCAGATCGGTTTCGGTTACGGCTTCTCCGGCAACGCCTTTAACCCCTTCGACATCGTCGGCGCTTTCGTCAACCCCGATGATGACCTGAACTACCACATGTACTGGGATACCTCTGCCATCGACATGACTCTGACCATGCCCGCCGGTGACTACGAGGGCGCCGGTGAGACCATCACCATGAGCATCCAGAACTGGTACTTCTGCCTGAATGGTCTGGCTGAGTCCGAGGGTCAGGTTCACACCTACAACTGGGGCGCCGGTTATGCTCCCGTTGAGGCTCGTCTGACCATCCTGTCCGCTCTGGAAGAAGTCACCATCAAGGAGAGCCGTTCCGTTATGCTGATCGCTGACGGCGGTGGTTCCTTCCTGGGTGCCAAGTTCAAGTACTTCTCCGAGGATGAGCACACCTTCATGGGCTTCGGCGGCCTGCAGTACATGGAAGTTGTGTACACTGACGCTGAGTGGGCTGAGTTCGTTGCTGCCAACGCCAACGACCTGTCCGAGGAGTACAAGAAGTCCGAGTAATCTCTGACTGCTCCTTTTAACTGAAAACTGTTAAGTTCTAAGCATATAAGCGGTGAGCGTAAAAATCGCTCACCGCTTATATGCCTGCTTTGCAAAATCACCCAAACCGCAGTAAATAACGCTTAATTACACAAATTTTCAAACGAAAGAATGGAACAGACTTTCATTTGAAAAACTGTTCATACAAAAACGACGTAAAGTCCGTAAGGTTTCAAGTGACCATTAGGCTTTTTCTAAAAAAGCAACGATATCTATATACCGCTCAGCAGGTGTGAGCACACGGCCTTATTTCGGCTTCATTTTCTCACTCTTCGGTGCAGAATAAGGCCGGATATGAATTGGAAAACAACAAAAACAGAGGAGAAAAGCCTATGTATATGTTTAAATATGTTATGAAGCGCTTGGGCTTGATGCTGTTTACATTCTTCATCATCTTTACGATGTGTTTTGTACTCATCAAACTTCTGCCTATCCCTACCAATGCGCTTCCGGGCCAGGATCCTGAAATCGTTATGAGAACCCTCGAGGGAAGAGGTTGGATCACCAACATTCAGGAAGGTCGGAACGGTGTCTGGACCTATGACAGAGTTCCCATTCTGGTCCAATACGTGGATTATTTCAAGAGGATCATTACAAGAGGCGATTTCGGTATTGCCACCACCTATGGTGAATACCTTAATATGAATATTTGGGATGTATTCAAGAGCCATCTTCCTCCCACGATTTTAATCAATATATACTCTACTTTGATCGGTGTTCCCATCGGTCTGGGTCTGGGTATTCTTGCCGCTCTGAGAAAGAACAAGCTGACGGACCAGATCATCAATATTTTTATTATTTTGCTGATCTCTGTGCCGTCTATTGTTCGAGCGTTGATCCTGC
This sequence comes from Faecousia sp., assembly GCA_045614325.1. GTDB lineage: Bacteria > Bacillota > Clostridia > Oscillospirales > Oscillospiraceae > Faecousia. The sequence continues at coordinate 3,358 of JAZLCU010000006.1, forward strand.
AGTACGGACTGTGCTTTAAGCTTGGCTGGTTCCCGCTAACCATGTCAATCAGCAATGATTACTTTAGCTGGGAAGTATTCCATTCCATGATTCCGGCTGTTTTTGCGCTCTGTCTGGGCTCCATTGCGGGTTATGCCCGTTATACCCGTGCCGAGCTGTCCGAGGTTCTGACCGGCGAGTTTATGCTGCTGGCCCGCACCAAGGGCTTGACCAAACGTCAGGCAATCTTCAGACATGCACTGCGTAACTCCATGGTCGTTATTTTCCCCTCCATTCTCAGCGAGTTCATTTCGGTTCTGTCCGGCTCTCTGATCATTGAGAAAATGTTTGCTATTAACGGCGTTGGCGGTCTGTATCTGAACTCCATTACTTTCCAGGACTACGACTTCTTTATGATGCTGTCCGGCTTCTATACGCTGGTCAGCTTGGTGGCAGGTATCGTCACGGATATCAGCTATGGCTTTATTGACCCGAGAATCAGAATGGGAGCGAAATAAGTTATGGCAAATACAAATCAAATTCATAATATTCCCGCTGAAAAGTTCCGCTTTGCGAAGGGAAGAGACCTGCAGCATGACAGCAAACTCAGCACCAAGCCTGTCAGCTATTTTCAGGGTGCTTTCCGTCGTTTCTGCAAGAACAAGGGCGCGGCTGTTGCTGCTGTGATCATTCTGTGTCTGGTGCTCTTTTCGATTATTGCGCCCCTTTTTACGCCCTTTACGCCTGAGTATTACGATATGGTGTACGGATATGTAACCCCCAGGTTGGACTACTTCGCTGACAATGGCATCCCGTTCTGGGATGGCGGCCGTGAAAAAACCGCCAACTATCTGGGATATATCAAGGACTATGCACTCGGCCAGGAAACCGGCAGAGATGTTATTAAGGGTGAGGTTACCGAATCTGTCGATGAAGAGGGAAAGACCATTTATCACTATCGTTACGACACCTACTTTGGTGTTGGTTTCGGTAAGTATAAGATCATCTCCCCGGAAGAGTTCAATGACATCCAGAGATATCAGAATGAAACCGGCAGACAGGTGCTGTACCCCGTCGTAAAACTTTCTGACAGACCTACTCAGGAAAAGAACAAGTACGACGCAAACATTTACTATGAGATGGAAAACCCCAAGGCGTCGATTATCCGTCCCGAACTCGACAAAGAGGGCAACATCGTCCCCAATTACTGGAAGTATAAGGCCGGCACGACCTCCGGTCTGATCCCTGAATACAATTCTCTGCGAATTGAGGGTGAGGACGGCATCGAGGAGAAGGGCAATCAGTACTTCTATGCCTACGGCAGAAAAGTGGACGGCGGCATTGAGGTGCGTGCCGAGTACTACGAATACTACACTTATCAGCATACACAGGTGCGGAAGGATGGTATCGGGGAGCCTAAGTTCCTGTTCGGTACGACCCAAACCGGTAAGGACGTTTTTGCCTGTCTGGCATATGGTGCAAGATTCTCCTTTATTTTCGCAATTATTGTCACCGTCATCAACTGCGTGATGGGTATTATCGTTGGCGCTATTATCGGCTATTATGGCGGCAAGATCGACCTGATTACCTGTCGAATTATGGAGATTCTGGGCGCAGTACCCAGCATGATCGTCATTACCCTTTTGAAGTACCATATGGGCTCGTCGAGCCATGTTATAGTTCTTCTTCTTTCCTTCATTGTAACCGGCTGGATCGGTATGGCGGGAAGTACCCGTGTGCAGTTCTACCGCTTTAAGAATCAGGAGTATGTTCTGGCTGCAAGAACTCTGGGTGCGAGAGACAGAAGAATTATGTTCAAGCATATTTTCCCCAACGGTATCGGTACTCTGGTGACCGGTATGGCTCTGGCAATTCCTTCGATGATCTATTCGGAGACGACCCTTTCGTATCTGGGTATTATCAATCTGGAGGCCGGAAAAATCACCAGTGTCGGTACGCTGATCGCCGCAGGCCAGCAATCTGTTATTGCTAATGCCGCCTATGTGGCAATCTTCCCCTGTGTGTTCCTGATTTTGCTGATGCTCAGCTTTAACCTGTTTGGCAACGGTCTGCGTGATGCCTTTAATCCCTCGCTGAGAGGTACGGAGGATTAAGTATGAGGAAAGAAACTAAATTATCAGTTAATAATCTGAAAATCTCCTTCCGTACAGATGCCGGTAAGGTGCAGGCGGTGCGCAATATTTCGTTTGACCTTTACGAGGGCGAAACTCTGGCGATCGTAGGCGAATCCGGCTCCGGTAAGTCTGTTACGTCCAAGGCCGTTATGGGCATTTCTGCAGGAAACGCCATTCTGGAAGGCGGCGAAATTCTGTACGACGGTCAGGATCTGCTGCGTATTCCCGAAGAGGAAATGCACAAGCTCCGTGGCGATAAGGTCGCTATGATTTTCCAAGATCCCCTGTCCTCTCTGAACCCCATCATGCGTATCGGTCGTCAGATCACCGAGGCAATGCTCCTGAAGAATAAGGCGAACCGCAAGGAAGGCCGTGAAACCTTTAATAACACAATGGCACTGCTGTCCAGCACGGTGAAGGAAGCCATTGCAGAGAATCCGAACCTCGGGTTCTCTTCCGCCGATGTGGACAGATATGTCAAATCGTTCGACAGCTTCGGCACACAGGCGCTGAAACTGGAGAACAGCTACAACGCATCCTATACCGCCGCAGAAGAGCTTATCGCTATCACCAAGGACTACCTTTTCCTGGCGGAAAAGAAGCAAAAGGCGGATGTGGTTTCTACCCTGAACCTGGTGGAGCGTATGCTCAAGGATATGGACAGCGAGTACTTTAGCGGCAGATACGCAGAGCAGCTGAATGCACATCTGACGGCATTGAAGGATGTGAAGAAGGCTGAGAAGGCAAAAGTAACATTCGTCGATACCTTCAAGAAGATCGTTCTGATGGCTGCAGTGCGTAAGGATCCCAATCAGGAGACCGTCGCCCTGCTGAGTCAGATCCAGCAGACTGCAGAAGAAATGATCGCTCAGCCTGAGTATGATTTCTTCAGCATCGGTTATTATCTCAACAAGAATCCCAAGGCAGATTTGAGCACCATGCCCATTGAGCAGGCCAACGCTATGGCCAGTAAGTTCTTTGAGGAGAATTTCCTGACTGCATTCACCGATATGGAAAGAATTGCAGTGCGTCATTCATCTGCCAAGGCGCTCGAAAACAAAAAGCGTGCCATCGTCACACTGCAGGAGACCATTGATTTCTTTAAGGGCGGTAACTTCACCGCGAAGGAAGCTAAGGACGCCTGTAAAACGGCAACCAAGAGCGTTATGGATTCGATTGACCATATGACCGTGGTCAAGGATAATGTGGCATATACCTTTGGCAGCGCGCTGGAAAGAGAAGTGGATAACTACTTCTTCTATATTAAGAACAATCCGAAGGAAGAAATCCGCTTTGCTCGCCAGACTGCAAAGAGAGAGGCCCTGCTGGCCAAGGGAAAGCAAGTTGATTGGCAGGTGGTTCCCAAGTCTATCATTGAGCCTGAGGAACAGATCGAAACCATCGTTCGTGTTATTTCCCGCATTTTGAACAAGTTCGAGGCGGATGTTGAGAATGCACATTCTCTTGACGTGGATAAGCGTTGTGCAGAGCTGATTGACTATCTGAAGGGCAAGGTCTCTCAGGTGGTGGATGTGCTTACCAAACGTATTGCCAAGGAAAAGGCCATCAAGCTCATGGAAGAGGTCGGTATTCCCGAGGCTCGTATTCGTTACAGGCAGTATCCCTTTGAGTTCTCCGGCGGTATGCGTCAGCGTATCGTGATTGCAATCGCCCTGTCGGCAAACCCCGACATCCTGATTTGCGACGAGCCCACCACTGCGCTTGACGTTACCATTCAGGCACAGATTCTGGAGCTGATCAACAAACTGAAGAAGCAGCATAACCTGTCCATCATCTTCATTACCCACGACTTGGGTGTCGTCGCGAATATGGCAGACAGAATTGCTGTTATGTACGCCGGTAAGATCGTTGAGTACGGAACTGCAAACGAGGTATTCTACAATCCGCAGCATCCCTATACCTGGGCGCTGTTGGCTTCTATGCCTGACCTTGATACCAATGAGAAGCTGGATGCCATCCCCGGCACTCCTCCGAACATGATTTATCCTCCCGTTGGCGATGCGTTTGCAGCGAGAAATAAATATGCCATGGAGATTGACTTTGAGGAAGATCCTCCCATGTTTGAGGTGACGCCCACCCACTATGCGGCCACATGGTTGCTCCATCCCAATGCTCCCAAGGTAGAAATGCCCAAGATTATCACCGAGCGTATCAAGCGTATGAAAGAAAGAGGTGACAAACATGGTGAATAACAACGAAGTTTTGTTAAAAGTAGACCATCTTTGTCAGTACTTTCGTATGGGTCACAAGGACCTGAAGGCTGTTGACGATGTGAGCTTCGAGATCAAGAGGGGCGAAGCATTTGGCCTTGTCGGTGAGTCCGGTTGCGGCAAGACCACAACGGGTCGTTCCATCATCAAGCTGTATGATATTACCTCGGGCAATGTGTTCTTCAAGGGGCAGAGAGTTGGCGCCGGCACGCGTGCTTACAGGGATGCCATCAAGCAGGCGAGAAAAGATTTTGAGGAAAAAACGATCAGCAAGGAAGAACTCAATGCTATCATCGACAAGAACCGGGCGCTGATTCGTGAAGCAAAGACGGACGGCAAGGATGTTGATAAGCAGTACGCTAAGTCCTTGATCGAAGAACTGGATAAAGAATTTGCTCTGAAGTTTGAAAAAGCACGGGCACAGGGTGATACCCAGCGCGTCAAGGAACTGAAGAAAGAATACAAAATCAGATACCGTGTTGCCAAGAACAGCAGACTGATCACACGGATCCAGATGATTTTCCAGGATCCCATCGCATCGCTCGACCCCCGTATGACGGTCCGTGATATCATTGCTGAGGGTCTGGTTATTCAGGGAATCACCGATAAGGAATACATCAATGAGAAGGTGTATGAGATTCTGGAGATGGTTGGTCTGGTTCGTGAGCATGCAGACCGCTATCCTCATGAGTTCTCCGGTGGCCAGCGTCAGCGTATTGGCATCGCCAGAGCTGTTATTATGCAGCCTGAGATGATCATTGCGGACGAGCCTATCTCCGCGCTGGACGTGTCCATTCAGGCACAGGTTATTAATCTGCTGAATGATCTGCGAGATCGCCTTGGCCTGACTATTCTGTTCATTGCACATGACCTGTCGGTTGTTAAGTATTTCTCCGACCGAATCGGTGTTATGTACTTCGGAAAGATGGTTGAGCTGGCTGACTCGGACGAGCTGTTCAAGAATCCCCTGCATCCCTACACCAGATCTCTGCTGTCGGCCATTCCGCTGCCCGATCCCATATATGAGAAGCAGCGCACAAGAATGATCTACAACCCGCTGGCAGAGCACGACTATTCCGTGGATAAGCCCACTTTCCGTGAGATTACTCCCGGACATTTCGTGCAGTGTAATGACGCAGAGGAAAAGAAGTACAGAGAAATGATTAAGTAACGGAGCGAACGAATAGAATACGATGGAACAGGAAAAGAGAAAACTGCTCATCAACTATCTTGTGTGTTTTGCCATTGCTTCACTGATCGCGGTTGCCGTGTTCTGGAGCAAAGGATTCTTCACTGATAGTCTGTCGGTAAACCTTCAGATTCTCGCAGATGGCTTTGTTGTTTCTGGATTTTTGATTCTGGCCTTTGCCGGCTTGATGTATATCAGCGGTGAAGGTGGTTTGATTGGCATTAGTTTTGTTCTCAGGAATGTTGTACTGGCGTTTATTCCTCTGGGCAGATTGAAACACGAAGTATATGCAAAGTATCGTGCGCGTAAGCTCGAGAAAGTAAAAAAGTACAGCAACAGCCACACTCTTGTGATAGGACTTTTGTTCCTCGTGGTCGGAATAGCCCTTACGGTTATTTGGTCTGTCTTGTTTTATGATGTTTAAGAAAACATGAATAACCTAAAAATCCAGACCTGG
>JAZLCU010000007.1:0-21785 GCA_045614325.1 Faecousia sp.
CATAATAGTCACGTTTTTCTTCTGCCATAACATTTGCCTTCCTTGTATAAAGGGGGTTTTATAAGGTCAAAAGCGAGGGGCGGTCACCGCCCCTGGGTTTTTGAATCAGTCAACGGTCTGATAATCAGCGTCTACTACGCCGTCATCGCCGCAGTTGCCGCAGTCGCCGCCGCAATTACCGTCCTGAGGAGCGGCATTCTGATACAGCTTGGCTGCGATGGGGTGGAAGGCCTTCTGCAGGTCGTCACCGGCGGTCTTGATGGCCTCCAGGTCGGTGCCCTTGTTGGCTTCCTTCAGCTTCTCGATGGCAGCCTCAACGGTTGCCTTCTCGTCGGCTGTGATCTTGTCACCCAGCTCTTCCAGCGTCTTTTCGGTCTGGTAGATCAGGTGCTCGGCGTTGTTGTGGGTGTCCACTTCTTCCTTCTTAGCCTTGTCTTCAGCTGCGAACTGCTCGGCTTCCTTCACGGCCTTGTCGATGTCCTCCTGAGACAGGTTGGTGGAGGCGGTGATGGTGATGTCCTGCTCCTTGCCGGTGCCCAGATCCTTAGCGGAGACCTTTACGATGCCGTTGGCGTCGATGTCAAAGGCAACCTCGATCTGAGGAACACCACGGGGTGCGGGTGCGATACCGGACAGCTGGAAGCGGCCCAGAGTCTTATTGTAAGCAGCCATCTCGCGCTCGCCCTGTAGCACATGAACCTCAACGGAGGGCTGGTTGTCAGCGGCGGTGGAGAAGATCTGGCTCTTGCGAACAGGAATGGTGGTGTTGCGGTCAATCAGACGGGTGAACACGCCGCCCATGGTCTCAATGCCCAAAGACAGAGGTGTGACATCCAGCAGGACAACATCCTTCACGTCGCCGGTGAGAACGCCGCCCTGAATGGCTGCGCCCAGAGCCACGCACTCGTCGGGGTTGATGCCCTTGAAACCTTCCTTGCCGGTGATGCCCTTAACGGCTTCCTGAACGGCGGGGATACGGGTAGAGCCGCCAACCAGCAGGACCTTGTGCAGGTCGGAGGGCTTCAGGCCGGCGTCACTCATTGCCTGACGGACAGGCTTCAGGGTGCGCTCCACCAGATCTGCGGTCATCTCATTGAACTTGGCACGGGACAGGTTCACTTCCAGGTGCTTGGGGCCGGTAGCGTCAGCGGTGATATAAGGCAGGTTGATGGCGGTGGTGGTCATGCCGGACAGCTCGATCTTTGCCTTCTCGGCAGCCTCGCGCAGACGCTGCATAGCCATCTTATCGTTCTTCAGGTCAATGCCCTCGGCCTTCTTGAACTCGGCAACCAAATAGTCCATAATGCGCTCGTCGAAGTCGTCGCCGCCCAGACGGGTGTCGCCGGCAGTAGCCAAAACCTCCACGATGCCGTCGCCGATCTCCAGGATGGAAACGTCGAAGGTGCCGCCGCCAAGGTCGTAAACCATGATCTTCTGATCATTGTCCTTGTCAAGGCCGTAAGCCAGCGCAGCAGCGGTGGGTTCGTTGATGATACGCTTTACTTCCAGACCGGCAATCTTGCCTGCGTCCTTGGTAGCCTGACGCTGGGCGTCGCTAAAGTAAGCAGGAACGGTGATAACGGCCTCGGTGACGGTCTGACCCAGATAGCTTTCAGCGTCTGCCTTCAGCTTCTGCAGCACCATTGCGCTGATCTCCTGAGGGGTGTAGCCCTTGCCGTCGATGGTTACATGGTAATCCTCGCCCATATGGCGCTTAATGGATGCGATGGTGGGGTGGGCATTGGTAACAGCCTGACGCTTAGCCACCTGACCTACCATACGCTCGCCGGTCTTGGAGAAAGCCACCACAGAAGGAGTGGTTCTGCCGCCCTCGGCATTTGCAATAACAACAGCCTCGCCGCCTTCCAGAACGGCTACGCAAGAGTTAGTTGTACCTAAGTCAATACCAATAATTTTACCCATAATAATTTCCTCCTAATTCAAGAAAAATTTTATACAATGTTAGTTCGCGACCTGCACCATGGCAAACCGCACGATTTTGTCTCCCAGTTTGAAGCCCTTTTGGAACACCTGACAGATGGTGTTCTCGCCGAAACTTTCGTCCTCGATGTGCATCACGGCATTGTGCATATTGGGATCGAATGCGTCACCCACATTGCCGAAGATTTCCACCCCAAGGCCGGCGAAAATGCCAACGAGCTGGGTCATGGTCATTTCCACGCCCTTTTTGTAGGCCTCGTCCTCGGTGGGCTGGTTCAGCGCACGCTCTAAGTTGTCATAGACAGGCAGGAGCTTTTCCACCGCGTCGGCTTTGCCGTTGCCGTAGGAGGCTTCCTTTTCCTTAATAGTGCGCTTGCGGAAGTTATCGTAGTCCGCGGCCAAGCGCAGGTAGCTGTCGTGCTCAGCGTTGTACTTTTCTTCCCATTCGTTTACTTCCGGGGTTTCTTCTGTGGTTTCTTCCACAGGTTGTTCTATCGTTTCTTCCACCTGCTCGGCAGGTTTCTTTTCTTTCTTTGCCACGCTTTACGCCTCCTTGTGGGGTTCTTCTGCAGATTGGGGCAAGGCCGCCTGCTCGGGTTTGGCGAACATCTTGGAAAGGCTCTCTGCAAAATAGGAAAGTCTTGCGGTGACCTTTGCATAGTCCATACGGGTGGGGCCGACCACGCCGATCATACCCTGCATACCGTCGCCGATGTCAAATTTTGTCATAACCACCGAGGTGTCCTTCAGCTCCTGCGCCACATTCTCAGGGCCAACCAAAACCTTGGTGCCGTTCTGATTCTGCATAATGGCCGGCAGATTGGAAAGGGCATCTTCGTCCAGCGTGGACATAATTTTCTGCGCCTTATCCACATCCCGGTACTCGGGCTGACCCAAAAGCCGCATCTGTCCGGCAACGGCCATATTGGTGCTGCCGTGGCCTCGCAGGACCTCGGCGGTGAACTCCATAATCACAGGCACCAGTGCACCGGCTGCGCCGGCTGCACCCATCACCCGTTCCAACAGGTCTTGGGTGAAATCGTCGGGTGTCAGGTCGGTCATGGTGGCGTTCAGCACAGCGCTTAACACCTGCAGATCGCTCTGCATCAGCTGCACCGGCAGCTTGATGACCTTGTTGGCCACCTGCTCATCGGAGAGCATAATTACCAAAATCACGCTGGCCGTATCGGCAGCGATCAGCTCGAACCGGCGGACCGTCGTGCTGCTGTGACGAGAGGCTGCGGAAATGGCCGGCAGGTCCGTTGCCTGACTAACCAATTTTGCAACCTTTTCCAGCATTTTATCCACACGCTGCATCTTTTCCTCGATGGCAAGGTTGATGGATTGGGTCTCATCCAGGCTTAAGCGGTAGTCCGCCATCAGTTCGTCCACATACAGCCGATAGCCTGCGGCAGCAGGAATGCGGCCTGCGCTGGTATGGGGCTGCTCTAAGTAGCCCATGGTGGTCAGCTCCGCCATCTCGTTGCGGATGGTTGCGGAGGAATATTTCATATCCGGCAATTCGGTGATCGCCTTTGAACCAACAGGCTCGGCAGTGCGGATATACAGGTCAACCACGCTGCGTAATACTTTCTTTTTCCGTTCGGTCAGTTCCACGAAAATCCTCCTCTTTTTTTATGTTTAGCACTCTTTGTGCTTGAGTGCTAAGCACACTATAGCAGAGAGTGCTAAAAATGTCAAGGGAAATGTTTTGAACTTATTTTAAACAAAGGCTTTTTTCTTATACGCGACGGCATTTTCCGAATTTCATTTGAAATTTTCTTAAATTTTTGTCTATGGGGTAGAAGTTATATTTTAATTATGGTATACTAAAGGCAATATACCTTTTGGAGAGAGAGAATTATGCTGGAACTTTTGGCACCTGCAGGGTCTATGGAAGCCCTGCGCGCAGCGGTACAAAACGGCGCTGACGCCGTGTATCTGGGTTGCGGAGCCTTCAACGCGCGGCAAAGCGCTAAGAACTTCACCCCTCAGACCCTGATCGAAGCTGTGAAATACTGTCATATTCGCGGTGTGGCCGTTCACCTGACCCTGAACACCCTGGTTTCCGACAAGGAGACCCCGGAGGCCACGGCGCTGATTCGCCATGCCGCCTCTGCCGGTGTGGACGCCTTTATCGTGCAGGATCTTGGCATCGTTTCTCTGTGCCGACAGATCGCCCCCAATGTGCCACTGCACGGCTCTACCCAAATGACCGTCCATTCTCTGGCCGGCGTCCAGTTCTGCGCTGGCTTGGGTATGACCCGGGTGGTCTTGAGCCGGGAGCTGTCCCGGGAGGAGATCCGCTATATCTGTCAGAACTCCCCCATCGTGATCGCAGTGTTCGGCCACGGCGCTCTGTGTATGAGTTATTCCGGCCAGTGCTATCTGTCCGCAGCCATCGGCGGCCGTTCCGGCAACCGTGGTCGCTGCGCCCAGCCCTGCCGTCAAAGCTACGGCTACAACCGCTGGGAAAATAAATATCCCCTCAGCCTGAAGGACAACTGCACCGTGCAGTATGTAAAAGATCTGGAAGCTATGGGCGTTGCCTCCCTGAAGCTGGAGGGCCGTATGAAACGGGCCGAATATGTGGCCGCCGTCACTCAGGTCTACCGCCACGCCATCGACACCGGCAATGTGACCCGGGAGATGATGGAGCAGCTGTCCACCGCCTTCAACCGGCAGGGCTTTACCGACTATTACACCGGCAAGACCGGCTCTCATATGTTCGGCATCCGGGAGGACGAAAGCGCCAACGAGCACTGGTACAAGCAGATGCGCCTGAGCTACGAAACGGCGGAAAATCCCTTGGTGGACATTGAATTCCAAGCGATCATCCGCCCGGAGCAGACCCTTTTGCGTGTCTTAGACGGCGACGGACATATTTGCACCGTCACCGGCCCGGCCGCAGAAGCCGCCCGTACCACCAGTTTGTCCCACGACGATCTGGAGGGACGGCTGTCCAAAACCGGTGGCACCCCCTACCGCTGCGTCCGTGTCCAATCGGACATCGCACCGGGTCTGATGCTGTCTGCCGCTGCCATCAACGGCCTGCGCCGGGACGCTTTGAACCAGCTGACCGTTCTGCGGGCAAGACGGGAAAATCCCGTTTTGGGCCGCGCCGAAAAGGTGATCAAGTACAGCGGTGCCCGCACCCGTCCGGAATGGACCGTGCAGGTCACGAATCGGGAGCAGATCACCCAGAAGCTTTTGGAATCCAAGCCTGCGGTTCTGTATGTGCCGCTGCACATTCTGTGTCAGGACCCCGGCTTTACCCAAAGCCTTGCAGCCTACACCACCGTCTGCGCGGTGCTGCCCCGTGTGGCTACCGACCGGGAGCTGCCCCAGCTGCGCCAGGATATGCTGAATGTGAAGGCTATGGGCGTTCACGAGGCTCTCGTTGGTAATGTGGGTCTGATTATTCCCGTGAGAGAATGCGGTCTGCGCGCCAGAGGCGACTTTGGCCTGAACCTGTATAACTCCGGCGCGGTCAATTGCGCCCGTGATCTGCTTCTGCGCTCGGCCTGCCTGAGCTTTGAAATGACTCTGCCCCAGATCCGGGATGTGAGCAAGGCTGTGCCCTGCGAGCTGCTGGTCTACGGACGGCTGCCGCTGATGATCACCGAAAACTGCGTGATCCAAGGCAGAACCGGCCAATGCACCTGCAAAACCGGCACCACAAAACTCACCGACAAAACCGGCGCTGAGTTCCCCGTGCTGAAGGACGGCACCACCTGCCGCAGCGTGGTGCTCAACGGCAAAAAGCTCTACTGGCTGGATCGGCAGGAGGATCTGTCCCGGCTGGGTCTGTGGGCAACGCGTCTTTTGTTCACCACAGAAAATCCCAAGGAGGTGGATCAGATCTTGACCGCCTGCCGCAACCCCATCCCCTTCGACCCCGGCGCCTGCACCAGAGGTCTGTACTTACGGGGCGTGGAATAATTTTGAACCATTTTGACAGGGAGCCGCTATGCAACTGATTCTCGCATCTCAATCTCCCCGACGGAAAGAACTGTTGGGACTTCTCCGCCTGCCCTTTATCATCCGGGTGGCGGACATCGACGAAACAATGGACAGGGAAAAATCCCCCTACGACGAGGTGGCCCGGATCGCACGGCTGAAGGCACTGGCGATCGAGAGGGACTTTGACGATGTAGTCATCGCCGCCGACACCATTGTGGTTTGTGAGAACGAGGTGTTATGTAAACCAAAAGACGAGGCAGATGCATTCCGTATGCTCCGGCTGCTCTCCGGCCGTGATCATCAGGTGATGACCGGCCTGTGCGTATTGAAGGGCGATAAGATCTCCGTCTGCACCGAGGTCACGGACATTCACTTCCGGGATCTGACAGACGCAGAGATTTGGTCTTATATCCGCACCGGCGAGCCTATGGATAAAGCCGGCGCTTACGGCATCCAAGGCTACGCATCCCTGTTTGCCGAAAAAATGAGCGGTGATTATTACAATGTAGTTGGCCTTCCGGTGTGCCGATTGGGGCAGCTTTTGCGCCAGATCGCGCCGGAATATATGGAGGAAAACCTATGAAACACTTTTTTACCACCCGTATGCGGATCGTGATGATCGTTGCGCTAATCCTCGCGGTGATCCTTGCGGTTGTCACATCTTTGACGGGAACGAACTTCCCTCAAGCGGTGGTGCAGGGCATTTTGGCACCTGCCCGGGCCGGCGTGAGCAAGCTGGCCGACGGCTCACAGCAGCTATACAACTACATTTTCAAATACGAGGCTCTGCTGGAAGAAAACACCAAGCTGAAAGCCCAACTGGCTGCCATTGAGGACGAGGCAAGAGACGCCTATGCCATCAAGCAGGAAAACGAACGCCTGCGCGCAGCGCTGTCTTTGGTGGAGACAAATGAGGACTACAAGCTGGTCGATGCCTATATCATCTCCACCAGCTCTGTGGATTGGAGCAACACCTTCACCATCAACCGGGGTGCCAATGTGGGCATTCAGGCCGGTATGTGCGCCATCACCGCCTACGGCGAGCTGGTAGGCCTTGTCAGCGAGGTAGGCTCTAACTACGCGGTGGTCAAGTCCGTGCTGGACTCTTCCTTGGAGATCAGCGCCACCATCACTGCCTCCGGCCACAGCGGTATGGTGCAGGGCGGTTATGCCTCCGGCCTGAGTGGCCTGCTTCGTATGAACTACCTGCCCTCCTCCGCGGTGATCCGCAATCAGGATCAGGTGGTCACCACCGGTTCTACCGTCTACCCCCGAAATCTGATCCTGGGTCATGTGGTGGATGCCGGCTTTGACGACACCGGCGTTGCAAAATATGCTCTTGTTGAGCCGGCTGTGGATGTCCGCAGTCTGGAGCAGGTCTTCATCGTGACCGAATATAACGCCGGGTGATCGCTATGGCAAGAAAGAGTGAATTTCGCCCGGATAAATCCCGGAACACCCTGCTGAGCCACCTGATCCTCACCCAAAAGCAACGGAAAAGCGTGCTGAAATGGGCGCTCTACGCCCTTATTCTGGTTTTCCTTTCTGTGGTGCAGGATGTGCTTTTAAGCGGTGTCCGGATCTTCGGGGCTACAACAGAATTGGTGCCTTGCGCCATTTTTCTGATCTGCGTCCTTGAGGGCGCCCATAACAGTTGTATCTTCGCGCTTATCTCCAGCCTTCTATACCTGTTTTCCGGCACGGCGCCGGGCCCCTACTCCATGGTCGCCATCACCTTTTTGTGCATTGGTGTTTGCGTGCTGCGGCAGGCCTTTTTGCAGGCCAATTTCCCGGCAGCAATGCTCTGCGTGGCTGTGGCTATGACGGTGTATGAACTGGTGAATTTCTTCTTCGGCCTGTTTTTGGGTCTGACGCTGTTTTCCCGGTTCCACGGCTTTTTGATCACCGCCGTTCTTTCTACGCTGGTTGCGCCTGTTTTATATCCGCTGTTTAAGTCCATCGGAACCATTGGAGGACAATCATGGAAAGAATGAACAAATTGCGCGCCACGATCCTGCTTGTGGCTTTTGCGATCCTGCTGGGCATTTTCGTCCTGCGGCTTTACGACCTGCAGATCATCGAGACCGGCGGCAAGACCGACAATCAGGCAACCTTTACCACCCTGACCCGTGTCAAGGCGGCCCGTGGCGATATTCTGGACAAAAACGGTAACCTTTTGGTTGGCAACCGGGCCAGTTACGACCTGATCATCAACCACTATGTGCTGCTCAATGCCGACGGCACAAACCAAAACCTGCTGCGCCTTGTCAAGCGCTGCGAGGAAGCCGGCATCACCTATACAGAACACTTCCCCATCTCTCAGGAGCGACCCTTCACCTACACCTTGGATCAGTACAATGCCACCTGGCAGGGCTATTTCCAGCGGGTGCTCAGCTATCTGGGCGGTCTGGACTCGGATATCACCGCGCCCTTGCTGGTGGATAAGTTCCGGGACATCTACGACATTCCTGCCGAATGGACCGACGACGAGGCCCGGAAGGTCATCGGCCTTCTCTATGAGATGACTCTGCGTAAGGCAGTCAAGGACATTCCCACCTATGTGTTTATGGTGGACGCCAGCGACGAGGCGCTGTCCGCCATCGTGGAGCTGAACATCCCCGGTATGAAGGTCGAAGCCTCTACCGTTCGGGAATACGCCTCTCCCTACGCCGCCCATATTCTGGGCTATGTAGGCCCGATGAGCGCCGAGCAATGGGAATACTACAAGACGATCCCCGGCTACGAAATGGACGCGGAGGTAGGTCAGGACGGTCTTGAAGCCGCCTACGAAGAATACCTCCACGGCGTGGACGGCTGGCGACAGGACACCGTCACCACAGACGGCACCTTGGTGTCCTCCATCTACACACAAGAGCCTAAGGCCGGCTCCAATGTGGAAGTTTCTATCGATTTGAACCTGCAAATGGCCGGCGAGGACCGCTTGGCACAGGTGATTGAGGAATTGCGTGCCCAAGAGCCGGATAAAAACGGCAAACCTAAGGACGGCCACGACGCCGAGGGCGGCGCATTCGTGGCTATGGATGTCAAGACCGGTCAGATCCTTGCCAGCGGCAGCTACCCCACCTATGACCTGAGTACCTTCTTCGAGGATTATGACGAGCTGCTGAAGCAGGACTACGATCCTCTGTACAACCGGGCGCTGCTGGCCACCTATCCCCCCGGCTCTACCTATAAAATGAGTATGGTTGTGGCTGCTATGGAATCCAATATGATCGACGGCAGCACCATCATTCGAGATAAAGGTAAATTCGAGATCGGCGATATGACCATTTACTGCCTGCAGTATACCGAGTACGGTAACACCCACGGCGCGGTCAACGCGGCCCAGGCGCTGCAGATGTCCTGTAACTACTTCTTCTACGATTTGGGCAGTAAAATTTCCTTAAAAGCCATGGACGAAACCGCCAAGGGCTTCGGTCTTGGCGAAAAGACCGGCGTGGAACTGCCCGAGTATATCGGCCATCGTGCCAACGCAGAAACAAAGGCAGAGCTGTACACCGGCGACAACGCCCAGTGGTACACCGGTGACCAGGTGCTGGCCGCTATCGGCCAGTCCGAAAATCGCTTCACACCCTTGCAGCTTTGTGTGTATACCGCCACCCTTGCGAACCGCGGCAACCGCTACAAGGCCACCTTTATGAACCGCGTGGTCTCTGCAGACTACCGTACCCTGCTGCTGGAGAACAAGAGCCAGCTGGTCAGCCATATGGACATTTCCGAGGAGACCTATAAAACCTACTCCCACGGTATGTATCTGGTTACCAGCACCGTCGCCGGTACGGCAGACACCACCTTTATGGGCTACCCCATCAAGGTAGCCGGTAAGACCGGCACCGCAGAAACCGGCATCTACGGCACTTCCGACAACGGTGCATTCGTGTGCTACGCGCCCTTGGATGACCCCAAGATCGCCATTGCCGTGTATGTAGAAAAGGCCGGCCACGGCGGCTCTGTTGCTTCCGTTGCCAAGAGCATTCTGGATGTGTACTTCGATGTTGGCGAAGTGGGCGATGTGAACTCCTTCGAAAACCAAGTGAGTTAAAACAAAGGCCCCCTCTGCCGAGGGGGCCCTTTAATAAATACCCAAAACATTCTGCTATCTATCGAAGTAGCGCGCCTGGAGGGGTACATAGGGGAGGTGGCTTTGATTGCGGGAGCAATCAACTCAAATCCTCCCCTATGCCGCATTCTTTGGGTACTTTCTTGGCGGCGCAAGAAAGTACCGCCCCCGGCAGGGACCGGCAGTACGGTTGACCAAGTGTTTTTCTTTATGCGAAAAACCCACCCCGGTTCGGGGGTGGGTTTGCTTTTTGTTAAAAGAACAGCAGAGAATACCAGGTGACCACATTCTCACCGTACTGAAATTCCAAGCCGTTTTCCTCCAGCGTGGGGATCAGATTGATGCCGTGGCTTTCCACGCACGGGTGCATTTTGTCGGGGTAGCGGCAGGGCTTGCCCTCTAAGTAGGCGCAATTTTCGCAGATGGCGCAGGCCTCGGTGGAGAGGATATACGGCTCTACCCCCTGCGCCCGGAACAGGTCGCGGACTTCATTTGTGACCGCTTCGTGCTCCGGCCGGGTGGCCAGCGCTTCGTCGATATCAGCAATGTCCCGCACCTCCACAATGGTGCCGATCATCAGACAGTTTACATAACTTTGGCACTTCCCTTTGCAGGCCGCCACCTCGCCCACACCGGGAGGGCAGGCCCAGGTCTTACCGTACATAGGGCATTCGGCAGAGCAAATGTAGCGGATCCGCTCCGAAAATTCCAAGGCTTTCGGGTCAATGTAGCCGTAAAAATACAGCGGCAGTTCTGATAGCTGTTGCTCTAAAAGTGCTTTGTCCATTATGCTAACTCCTTCAGGATTCTCTCGCAGCCCTCGCACACATCCGCCCAGGTCTGGGTGAAATCGCCGGTGTACCAAGGGTCAGCCACATCACGGCTCAGGAAAGGCCGGAAGCCGTCAAAGTCCGGGAACATACCGGCCAAACGGCGGCGATTGCTGGAGTCCATATAATAAATGTAGTCATATTTGGCAAGATCTTCCCGGGTGATCTGCCGGGCTCTGTGCCCGTCGCAGGCGATGCCGTGGCGCGCCAGCTCCCGTCTTGCAGGCGGATAGACGGGGTTACCCAGCTCTTCCCGGCTGGCCGCCGCCGATTCAATGCAGAATTTATGGGCAACACCTGCCTTGGCGGCCATATCCTTCAAAACAAACTCCGCCATGGGACTGCGGCAAATATTGCCATGGCAAACGAATAAAATCTTAATCATAGAAAACCCTCGCTTTCGCCCCGTATTATACCACGAAAAAGCGCAGATTGCAACTTGCGACCCATCCCGTCGGCAAGAGTTACGCATCTATAGTAGATGACGAAAAAATGGCATTTGAGCAGCGGAACAAATACCCAACAGCACAGGTATAAAAAGTCCGCTACCTCCATTGTAGCTGCTTTTGCAGATAAGGGCGGGTAGCGGTAATTTATGAGGAAATCTTGATTTCTGTGTGGTATGGGAGTATAATTCAATTAGATAAAATTGAATGGTCTAGCACTAAAGGAGATGTTAATCGTGATAAAGGAAGTAAATGCAACAGAAATTGCTGAATGTGTGAAGCTAATCAGAGAAAGCTTTGCCACAGTTGCCGATGAATTTGGCTTTACAATCGAAAATGCGCCTAGATTTACTGCATTCGCAACTACAGAGGATAGGTTAAGATGGCATTTAAATGGCGAACACAGACCCATGTATGCTTTTTATAAAGATAGGTCGATTGTTGGTTACTATTCCTTGCTACTTCAAGAGAATAATGAGTGCGAATTAAATAACATCTGCGTTTCCCCTTTGCACAGACATGAAGGAATTGGTGAAGAACTTTTGAAGCACGCATTTTTGATTGCCAAAGAGAAGAATTGTAAAAAGATAAACATAAGTATTGTGGAAGAGAATCAAGTACTTAGAAAATGGTATGAATCATTTGGTTTTATTCACACGGGAACACATAAATTTGATTTTTTCCCGTTTACATGTGGATACCTGGAAAAGCATTTGTAAAACATAACAAGACTATCAAACTAAACAAAAAGCCAACCGCTGTAATTGTAGCGGTTGGCTTTTTAGTATCATGTTGGGGCAAAATGTGGTTATTTTGTAAAGTAGTAAGCGAGTAGTACAAATGGGGTAAACCCGTTGCAAAGAGTGGTATAGCATTGTATAGCTTGGTATGCCGTGCCTAGCTTAAATCTTCCCGTGGCAGACGAATAAAATTTTAATCATAATGCTCTCCCAATCTTCAGCGTCATTGCGAAGGCGGCTTTGCCGCCTGTGGCAATCTTTTGAATTGGGTGTATTATAACATAAACTTGCATGGATTGCAACGCACAAAGGCCCCCTCTGACGAGGGGGCTGTCACGGGAACAGCGTGACTGGGGGAGAGATTTTGTTTCTCTCCCTCCGTCACGGCTTGCGCCGTGCCACCTCCCTCGTCAGAGGGAGGCTTTATGCCGTCGGCAAGTGTTGCGCCACGCCATAGAAGCCGAAAAACTCTACTTTTATTGTAGGCGAAAACCATGATTCGGACGGGAGGCCATATAGGGGGCGGCATAGTTGGATTTTTACAACCATCAAGTTATGTAATATTCTTGCATATATGATATAATGATTATGCTGCCGCAGATACTTACGAAAGATAACGGAGGAACAGTTATGCTTATTTGTCTGGGGGAAAACATTAGGAGTTTACGCATAGCAAACGGAATCACGCAAGAGCAACTCGGATATGAAATGGGTGTATCGGCTCAAGCTGTGAGCCGTTGGGAAAATGGTGCTACCTATCCCGACATCACTATGCTTCCTATGATTGCAGATTTCTTTGATGTAACTTTAGACGAACTAATGGGACGGGGTCGGGAGCTTGAGGTCAGCGAAAGGGAAGCCTTTTTTGAGAGTATGCGTGAGATGCGCCACCGTGGAGAAGTTGCAAATATTTTAGAAGCGTACGACAAGATGTTGCAAAAGCATCCCAACGATGCATTTTTGCTTCACGGGAAAGCGAATGTTCTCTTTTATTCCCGATTCAAAAAGAGCCAAGATATGTCTGTTGCAAAAGAAATCATCTCTTTATGCAATAAAATCAATTGTTCCAACCACATCGGTATGCAATGCGGCGCAAATGCGCTGCTGGTGCGGGTATATGCAAGAATCGGGCAAGTAGAAGAAGCCAGAAAATTAGCCAACGCCTTGCCCTCTTTTGAGGTTGGCAGGGAACTGCTGATTTTGGAATGCTTGCAGGGCGCGGAGAAGAACGAGCATTACCGATATTTGATGGAGCGTTTTGAGGGAAAAATCGAACAATATAAAAAGCGAATCAGCGGGTAAAAGATATAGCAAAGCAGCCGCCGACCTGATGGTCCTCGGCTGTGCTATTTCGTGTCATGTTGGGGCAAAATGTGGTTATTTTGGAAAGTAGTAAGCGAGTAGTACAAATGGGGTAAACCCGTTGCAAAGGGTGGTATAGCATTGCATAGCTTGGCATCCGTTACCTGGCTTAAATCCTGCCATGGCAGACGAATAAAATCTTGATCATAGGAAACCCTCGCTTTCGTTCTTGAATTATACCATAGGCATTGCGATATTGCAACCAAAGGCTCCCCTGTGTAAGGGGAGCTGGCAAAAATCTCTGATTTTTGACTGAGGGGTAGTGTTCTCTCCCTCCGTCACGGCTTGCGCCGTGCCACCTCCCTCGTCAGAGGGAGGCTTTTGCCCCGTCGGCAAGTGTTGCGCCACGCCATAGAATCCACAACTTGGCCGATATGCGAAAAATCTTGATTTCTGTGTAGCGTGAAAGTATAATTCAGTTAGATAAACTTGAATTTGGAGTTGATGTGATGAATAGAAAAAAGGCTAATATTTTAATAGCATATGCATTTCATGTTGTATCCATTGTTATGAGTTTTTTGATGATGCGACACTATTATGATAGGTTGCAGACTATATTTTGTGTTTTAGGGAGCATGTATTTATTTTATTGGCTTATAGATAATAGGAAAAATTACATGCCGTGGAGTGTATATGTTCATTTTACCGTGGGTACTCTAGTACAAATTTTACTAAATAGCAGTGGTGTGATACCCAAAGATAGTGGTTGGTTTTCAGGACTGGGACAGTTATTGTATGTTATCTTTTTGGTGGGACATACATTATTGCTTGGATTCGTTAATTTAATACTATTTGTCATAGCAAAAAAGAAGAATAACAAAGCCAATAATGATTGCATGTAGGTTTATTGCAAAAGAAAATTTCAGTTTATCAGTTCGATAAATTCCAATTTTTCGAACTGATGAAACCAGCCGCCTCGAAAACCGAGGCGGCTGGTTTTTTGTTGGGGTAATTTGCTTCAACGGGCGTCTTGGTCGCCCATCATACCGTATTTGATTTGGATGCGCTCCAGCTTGCTAAGCAGGGGTCTTCCCAAAAGACCCAGCGCCAGCGCCGTCGCAATCCCCTGCACCAGATTCACTGGGAACGCGGAGGTCAAAATGGTGATGACCGAAATCAGATTGACGGTGATGGGAGCCAGAAAAAGGCCTGAAATATCTAACAGCGGCCCCACCCACAGCATCACAGCAAAAAAGCCGAACACCGCCATAGTCACCGGGTCCCGGGGCAGCCGCTTTTTGGCAAAGCAAAAGCCTGCCAGCATACCGCCGGCGCCGTAGGCCATCATCTGCCAGGGCGTAAAGGGGCCTTGGACGTAGAAAAAGTTGCTGGCAAGGGCCGAGATCGCGCCCACCACAAAGCCGGCTTCCGGCCCGAAGGCGATGCCCGAGAGCATTATGACCGCAAAAATCGCCTTAAAATGAGGCAGCGGAATCGCCACACGGGCGGCAATGGCCAAGGCGCATAGCACCGCAAGGATCACCAGTTCCCTTGCCTGGGGCTTTCGCCCCTCAAAGGCCATAAAAAACGGGATCATCAGTTCCAGAACGATCAGCGTTCCGGTGATGTAAAATCCCCGTTCGGGCAGCTTCGTGCCCAAAAACAAGGTGGCAGGGATCAGCAAAAGAAACACCAAAAGTGTTGCAATTCGGGACTTTTTCATTGGTCTGCCTCCCGGTTTTGCCTGCACAGCTCCATCACATCCTCTGCACTAACCGCAAGGCTAAACACATGCCTGCTCATACGATTGGCGGCGGTGGTGTAGAAGCTGTTACTGCCGAAGAACTGCCAGGGCGCAGCGGTTGTCAGCACCTGTCCATCGAAGAACATACTGACCGCGTCCGCGTATTTGGCGCAAAATTCCACATCGTGGGAGACCATCACCACGGTGACACCCTGATTTTTTAGTTTACATAATATTTCTGCCAGCTTTTCCTTGAAGAAGCTGTCGATGCCCTTGGTAGGTTCGTCTAAAAGGAGCAGTTTCGGCTGGGTGAGCAGCACCTTGGCCAGCGCGACCCGTTGCTGCTCGCCGCCGGACAGGTCATAGGGGTGGCTGCCCAGCAGGTCTTCGATTTCACAAAGGGCGGCAATTTCCGCAATTTTGGCAGCGTCCTTGGACATCTCACCCAAGTCCTCCGCCACGGTTTTCTTCACAAACAGGCTCTTAGGGTCTTGGGGCAGCATAGCGAGGCAGCCGCCGAATAATTCTGCAGCTTTATATTTATCCACAGCCTTACCAAGCACCTTCACCTTGCCCCGATAGGGCTTGCAGCTGCCGCAAACGGCCTTCAAAGCGGTGGATTTGCCCACACCGTTGCCGCCCACGATGGCGTGGAGCGTGCCGCTTTCCACCTCCAAGGACGCGCCACGCAGCACATCCGGGCTGTCCTTTTCATAGCGGAACCACAGCTCCTTTAGGGAAAGGGCAGGTTCTCCCCCCTTCTTAGGGGGGTTCTCCGGAAGCATTGTTACCTTGGGGTCGGGTACATTTTTGCTCAGCCAAGTTCTGCCCTCTCTCACGGTCAGGGGGCAATCCCCCTCCCCGTCTGCCCCGTAAAACACCCGGACAGGGGTGGGCATCGCCGCAAACATATCGTTTTTCTGCTCATAGAGCTGCTTGCCGATATTTCGTGGGGTGTCGTTGGCGATGATTTTACCGCCGGCCATCACCACCGCCCGGTCTGCATAGGGGAAAATGTCCTCCAGCCGATGCTCGGTGATGATTACCGTCGTACCCAATTCCACATTGATCTTGCGGACGGTGCTCAGAAAATCCGACGCGGCGATGGGGTCTAACTGGCTGGTGGGCTCGTCTAAGATCAGCACCTCCGGCTGCATCGCCATAACAGATGCCAGATTCAGCAGCTGCTTCTGGCCGCCGGACAGGGTGGCCACATCCTTATGAAACCAGCCCTGAATGCCGAAATAGCAAGCCATTTCCGCCACCCGGGCACGCATAGTCGTTTGGTCGCAGCCGACGCTCTCCAAGCCGAAAGCCAACTCGTGCCACACCTTGTCGGTGACGATCTGATCGTCGGGATCTTGCATCACATAGCCGATCTTGGTGGCCTGCTCTTTGGGGCTGACCTGAGAAATATCCACGCCGTTAAAGAGAATTTCGCCTGTTCTTTCCCCATAGGGCGTCAGCACAGGCTTTAATTGCCGCAAAAGGGTTGTCTTGCCGCTGCCGGAAGCGCCGCAGAGGACAACATATTCGCCCTTTTCCACCTGCAGGTCTACTGCGTCCAATGACTTTTTATCCTTGGCCGCCGGATAGGAAAAGCTCAAATTTTGGATCTGGAAATGCGCCATTGGATCGCCTCCTTAATGTGTAATACCGTGGGGATCAGAAGATAACAGGCGTAAGCCACCACGCCCCAGGATGTGCTTGCCAGCTGCACCGCCGGCACAAATTCCGCCGTCATCTGCCCTAAGCAGGCGGCCGTCACGGTCAGCGCCAGAAGCGCTACCATAATGCCCAGCAAGACCCAGTCCGCCGGGGTCATTTTGTAGATCATAAAGCTGGTGCGCTTGGCTGCGCCGTAGCCACGGGCGCGCATAGAGTCGCCGGTGACCACGCTGCCCTCCAAGGCCCAGCCGGTCAGAGTGTCCAGCACGGTGATGCCTTGGGTCAGCTTTTCCTTTGCGGTCGCGCCCTCGCCTGCGCCCTTGCCGATGGATTTTCGCGCGCTGATGATCTGCTTGGTCTTGCGGACGAAGTTTGGCACGAGCCGGAACACCATCACCAAAAGCAAGGAGATCGCCGGGATCAGATTGCCGAAAAGGCAGGTGAATTTATCCGAGGTCAGCACCCGATTGTAGCAGCCAAACCACAGGATCACCGCCACAAACATACCGGCCAGCGCACCGCCGTAATATAGCGCCTCTGCGGTGAAGGGTCTGCCGAACAGGTGGAAAAGCGGCGTTTCGCCCAATGTATTAAAAAGCGGATTGATGGCTGTGAGCAAAACAAACAGCGGCAGCAACCAAAGTATGGTTTTAAAGCCTTTTCTGCCGCTGAGCAGCAGATAATAGACCGCACCTGCCACCGCGCCCACCAGCAGATATGCCGGGTGCAGGATCACCACGGAAAGGCATATTGCGCCGGCAAAAAACAGGAAGTTCACCGCCGGGTGACATTTGGAAAAAGCATCGTTCATAATTTCATCCATTCTGTACTGGGCTGTTTCGGTTCGAGTCCTCTCAGCCTAGTATTCCCAAAATAAAAAACTGCGGCAGTGTAAATACTGCCGCAGCCGTTTTTCTGCGTAACAAAGAAAGCCTCTTCACCCGTCGCACGCAGGCAAAGAAGTATCCATCCATTTCCGTAGGTCTTCTGACTTGTGTCTCAAACGATAAAAATGCCTGCCTTCTCAAGATCTCTCTCAATGACTGACTTCCGTCAACGGCAAATTATCTCGACACTTACAGCGCCGGCAGCGCGGGGAGTTGCACCCCATTGTCTTGTTAAGCCCTGTGTTCGACCTGCGACACACAGAGCCACGGAAAGGTTTTTCAATTCCCCCATATTATAGCTTACCTTTTGGCAAAAAGCAATACGCAAAATTTCTTGCTTTTTGACCCGGGTCAATGTACAATTTACTATAGAATCACAAAACGGACATACTATCCCGACAGGAGGATATCTATGGAACACATTTATGATGTCATTATCATCGGCGGCGGCCCCGGCGGCTACTCTGCCGCCCTGTATGCCACCCGGGCCGGCCTTGACACGGTGGTTTTGGAAAAAATGGCCGCCGGCGGACAGATGAACCTGACCGATCAGATCGACAACTACCCCGGCTTTGACGAAGGCATCGCCGGCTATGAGCTGGGCGCAAAAATGCGCGCCGGCGCAGAGCGCTTCGGTGCAAAAACCAAGAGTGCCGTTGTGACTTCTGCCGATTTGCAAGCCACCCCCAAGCGCATCGACACCAGCGCCGGCACCTTCTACGGCAAGACCGTCATTATCGCCACCGGCGCTGACCACAAACCCTTGGGCGTAGAGAAGGAAGCGGACTTTGTGGGTCGGGGTGTTGGCTACTGCGCCACCTGCGACGGTATGTTCTTCCGCAACAAGGTGGCCGGTGTGGTAGGTGGCGGCAACACAGCCGCAGGAGACGCGCTGTACCTGTCCCGGATCTGCCAAAAGGTGATCCTCATTCACCGCAGGGACACTTTGCGGGCCACGAAACTCTACCGGACCCAACTGGAAAACACCCCCAATGTGGAAATTCGCTACAATACAACCGTCAAGACCCTTTTGGGTGAAGACCGGATCTCCGGCGTGAAACTTGCCGATGTGAATACCGGTGAAATCAGCACATTGGAACTGGACGGTCTGTTCATCAGCGTGGGCCAAAACCCGGCCACGGAACTGTTCCGGGGGCAGGTAGATTTGGACAAAAACGGCTATATCGTTGCCGACGAGACCACCTGCACCAACATTCCCGGTGTATTTGCCGTGGGTGATGTACGCACCAAGGCGCTGCGGCAGGTGATCACCGCCGCTGCCGACGGCGCAGTTGCCGCCCACTTTGCAGAAAACTATCTGACAAACACAACCATTTAATGAGGTGAAATGATGAAAAGAATCGTGTTTTGGGGCGACTCCATTACCGACTGCGGCAGAAACCGCAACGACCTGTACAACCTGGGTGAGGGCTACGCCAATCTGATAAGGGCCGACCTGGGATATCGCTGCCCCGGTGAGTATGAATTTATGAACCACGGCATCGGTGGCAACCGGATCGTAGATCTTTACGCCCGGATCAAGGCCGGCTTCCTCAACTGGACACCGGATTACGCCAGCATTTTGATCGGTGTCAATGACACCTGGCACGAGATCGCCTACAAAAACGGCATCGCCACCGCCAAATTCGAGAAACTCTACGAAATGATGCTGGATGAGATTCTGGAGGCTCTGCCGGATATCAAGCTGATGCTCATCGCCCCCTTCGTGCTGGAAGGCTACAATACCTGCAACACCGAAGAGATCCCCGACCGTCTGGAGCGGTTCCGGGTGGACGTGGCCGAAAAGGCGGCAGTTACCAAAAAGATGGCCGAAAAATACAACCTGCCCCTGATCGAATTGCAACCGGCCTTCGACGCAGCGCTGGAAAGAGCCCCGGCAGAATACTGGGCCTATGACGGCGTACATCCCACAGTCTGCGGCCATGAGATCATCAAGCGTCTGTGGCTGGAAACCTTTGAAAAAATGAAGTAAACAAGAGGAAACGCTATGAGTTACTGCACCAAAATCAGCCTCGGAAACGGCCAGCGACTGGATCTATTCACCCCCTCCGTGTTCCGGCTGAGAATGCCCAAGTTACATACGGAAGAGATCCCCGAAATTTACGACATTCCCTTTACAGTAGGTCACACCGAGGACTGGGCGGAAGTTCCCTACACTCTGCAGGAGGAGGGCGCTTTTTACACCGTAACGACCGATGAAATCGCCATTTATGTCCGCAAGCAAGCCCACGACCATATGACCAAAATTCTGGTCAAGGACTTGGACGGCAACTCCCTTTACCCCTCCGGTGAAGATCGTTACGGTATGTTCCAAGGCGGCTGCATTGTGTTCGACAGCGCCTCGTTCTTCTTTGAGCCCACCCGTTGCGACCGGGACAGCAAGTGGTTCTACAACAAAGAAACCGGCCTTTATGACATCTTCCTGGAAGATGGGGAGATCTACGATCTGTACTTCATTTACGGCCCGACCTACAAAGAGGGCTATGCCAAATTTAACGCCCTTGTTGGCCCCGAGCCTATGCTGACCAAGAAGGGCTACGGCTTCTACCAGACCCAGTTTTTGGGTGAAAAAGGCACCCAGACCACCGTTATGCGCACGGTGGAGGAGTTCCGCAAGCGGAATATCCCCCTTGACACCTTCATCATCGACTTGGATTGGGGTGATGGCGTGGTAAACGGCAAGGGTGCCGCCTGGGGCGACGGCATTGACTGGGACAAAAACTTCCAAGCACCCCTGAGCGTTCCCCAAATGCTTGCCAAACTCAAAGAGCAGAATGTGGAAGTGATGCTCATTCACCACTCCATTCCCAAATACGACCACCGCTGCAACGAAGGCTGGGTGCAGCACGAATACGATGCTGACCTGTGGTGGCAGAAAATGAAGGAAAACGCCCAAATGGGCGTGGTCGGCACTTGGCAGGACACCCGCCAGACCGACATCTCCGATGCCCGTATCTACAAAGGCCTGCAGGACATTATGGGCAACCACCGCTGCACCTTCTTGGGCAACTACGAGCTGTGGCAAAACTGCTGCTGGACGAAAGCCACCCAGCCTGCCCCCTACGATCAGCGCATCGGCGGCAGACGGACACCCTTCCGCTGGACCGGCGACCACGAAACGGTGGGCTGGGAGGAGCTGAAGTTCCAGATCAAGGGCATCACCAACATCCACGGCGCGCTTAAGGGCGTTTCCTACATCACAAACGATGCCAGCGTGGCAAGAGAGACCGATCTGTCCGTGCGGAGCATTCAGTTTTTGTGCTTCACGCCCGTCGTCCGCTCCCACAACTCCAAGCCTTGGCATCCGGTGAAACAGCGCAAGGACATTCTCACCGAGATGATGGCCATCGAGGCCAATAACCGGACCGTTTCCCCCGAGAGCTCCATTGAGCATCTGCTGCAGCTTTCCCAGCAGAACCTCGAAAAGCAGGCCGGCATCACCAATATCCTGAATTTAAGATACCGTCTGATTCCTTACATTTACACCTTGGCTCACGAGGCCTATGCCACCGGTCTGCCCTTCACCCGTCCTATGATGGTGGAATTCCCCCAAGACGAGCTGTGCAACCAAAACCAGTTCCCCCACCAGTATATGTTCGGCGAGGCTCTGCTGGTCGCACCTGTTTACGATGACACCGGCAAGCGCAAGGTCTACCTGCCCGAGGGCTTCCGTTGGTACGATTTCTTCACAGGAGAAATCTTGGAGGGCGGTCAGGTCGTCACCACCGACACTACCGACATTATGAGGCTGCCTCTGTTCGCAAAAGAAGGCAGCATCATCCCCTTGCAGGATGAGCGCCAGTGGATGGCGCACGGCGAAAAATACGACCATCTGGAGCTTCTGTACTACCCCGGCAAGCCCGGTACATACACCCTCTACGAGGACGACGGTGTGACCCTAGACTATCAAAAGGGCACATTTGCCACCACCCGGTTCACAGTTGAGGAAACCCCCGACGGTCTGCGCTTTACTGCTCACAAGCCGCAGGGCGACCTGTCTGTGCTGCCCGAGACCCGGCGCATCACTCTCCGGGTTGCAGGCGGCAACGCTTGGGACTTCACCGTGTCCCCTGCCGAGGGCTTCACCGCCACTTTCAAATAAAAAAAGGACGCACCGAAGTGCGTCCTTTTATCTTATTATGTATTAGCCTCTGCGCAGGAT
>JAZLCU010000008.1:0-8372 GCA_045614325.1 Faecousia sp.
AGAGCCTTCACCGAACGGGAAAATCTGGTGCAAGCGCTGAAGTATTTGGCAAAGCCCGGTGATGTGATCCTGTTCAAGGGCAGCCGGGGTATGCATATGGAGTATGCCCTCGAGGCGTTTTTGGCAGAAGAGAAATAACTACGGAGGATCTTTATGATTAAAATCTATACAACCGTATTGGTGTCGGCCCTGCTTACGGGCGGCATTGGATATATTCTTCTTCCTGTGCTTCGGGCGCTGAAGGCAGGCCAATCTATTCGTGAGATCGGCCCTACCTGGCATAACAGCAAGGCCGGAACGCCGATGATGGGTGGCTTGATGTTCATTTTCTCGGCCATCATCTGCTTGCTGATCAGCCTGTTCTTTATGGAAGAAATGACCGCATTTTATGTGCTGGCTTTGGGTCTGTGCTTTGGTCTTGTGGGCTTTTTGGATGATTTTTTCAAGCTGAAATTCAAAAGAAACCTTGGCCTGACCGCTCTGCAAAAAGCATTGCTGCAAATGGCCGTTTCCGCCCTTTATTTGTACCTTTTGTACTTAGAGGGCAGTATGACCACCGACCTGTATATCCCCTTCGTGAACAGAATCTTCTACATACATCCTATGGCATACATTTTCTTTGCCATGTTTGTAATGGTAGGCTGCGTCAATGCTGTGAACCTGACCGACGGAGTAGATGGTCTGTGCGGCAGCGTGACCGTGCCTGTGATGATCTTCTTCACAGCTGTTGCGGTGGCTGTGGGCAAATTCGACTTGGCGATTCTTCCTGCAGCCCTCATCGGCGGCCTGATCGCTTATCTGTTCTACAACTGGCATCCTGCAAAGGTGTTTATGGGCGATACCGGCTCTCTGTTCTTGGGCGGTATCGTGTGCGGCATGGCATTTGCCTTGAATATGCCGCTGATCTTGGTGCTTGTGGGTCTTGTATATATCGTGGAGACCCTGTCTGTGATCCTGCAGGTGGGCTACTTTAAGCTGTCCCACGGCAAGCGCCTGTTCAAAATGTCTCCCATCCACCACCATTTTGAGATGTGCGGCTGGAAAGAGGAGAAGATCTGCATCGTTTTCACCGTTATCACCGCCCTGATGTGCGTGATTGCCTGGTTTGCGGTGAACAACCTTCTGAACTACTTGGCAGGACAATCTTTCCTGGCATAAGAAAGGAGTCAAAATGGCATTACAGAAACTTCTGTATGCCAAAGAGGACCGCCTGACGAAAAAACGGTCGGGCGAACGCGTAGACATTCCTTTTCTGCTTCTTTTGTTGGTGCTTTTGTGCGTAGGACTGATTATGCTGTATTCAGCCAGTTATGCCCAAAGCCAATACGATACCGGCTATACCCAATCCACCCGGTATCTGCAAAAACAGGGTCTGTGCGCCCTGATCGGATTGGGCGCGATGGTTATATTAAGCCGGATTCCGCCGGAATTTTGGCTGAAATGGGCTTGGGTGCTGTACGGCATCAGCATTGTCCTGCTGCTTTCTGTGCTGCTGTTCGGCGAGTCCGTCAACGGCGCTAGGCGCTGGATCAATATTGCCGGCATTCAGTTCCAGCCGTCGGAGATCGCGAAATTTACCCTCATCGTGCTATTTGCAAAGCTGACCCGGGATTTTGGCAAAAAGGCCCGGGAGTTCAAAAAAGGTGTGCTGGGCTTCGGCGCAGCGTTGCTGGGTATTCTGATACCGCTGGCTTTGGAAAAACACTTATCTGCCATTATGCTGATGGGTATGGTGGCGGTGGTGATGATGTATGTGGCCGGTACCCACCCAAAATGGCTCTTAGCCGGCGCCGGCGCCGCAGTTGTATTTGTTGTGGTGTATGTGAGCCTGATGGGCTACGCAGGGGATCGGATCACCGCCTGGCGGCATCCGGAGCAAGACCCCTCGGACACCGGCTATCAAATTTTACAATCACTCTATGCTATCGGCTCAGGTGGGCTGTTTGGCTTAGGCTTGGGCAGAAGCAGACAGAAATATCTGTACCTGCCATTTCAGTATAACGACTATATTTTTGCCATTATCTGCGAGGAATTGGGCTTTTTCGGAGCAATTCTGATCATCGCGCTGTTTGCGGCGCTGATTTTGCGCGGATACTGGATCGCACTTCATGCGAACAGCCGATTCCGGACGGTTTTGGCCGCCGGCCTTGTGACGCTGATTGCGGTACAGACCATACTCAATTTAGGTGTTGTGTCCAACCTGCTGCCATCGACAGGTGTTGCGTTGCCGTTTTTCTCATACGGCGGAACGGCGTTGGCTGTCAATTTGGGAGAGATGGGCATCGTGCTCAGTATCTCGCGGCATTGTAACAGGCCTGCACAACAGGAGGAAGAACTATGAATGTGATATTTACCTGCGGCGGCACGGGCGGCCATATCAACCCGGCCATAGCAGTTGCCAATAGCTGGAAAGAACGCCACCCGGACAGCAAAATTCTGTTTATCGGCGGCAAGGGCAATATGGAAGAGGAACTTGTCCCCAAGGCCGGCTACGACCTGACTGTGATGCATGCCTTCGGTATCGAGCGCAGCTTGTCCCTTGCAGCCATCAAGAATAACTTCTGGGCCATTAAAAGTGTCATTAAGGGCGTTCATAAGTGCAAAAAGATCATCAAAGAGTTTAATGCGGATATTGTTGTGGGAACAGGCGGTTATGCCAGTTTTCCTGCGCTTTTGGCAGCAAGAAAGTTAGGAGTTCCCACCTGCGTTCACGAAGCGAATGCCATGCCAGGCCTGACTACGCGGCTGGTTGCCGATTGGGTGGATAAGGTGCTGGTGTGCTTCCCGGAGAGCGCAAAATACTACCGTCACCCGGAAAAGGTGGAAGTGGTTGGTATGCCGGTGCGCCGTGAATTTGTGTTCACCGAAAAGGAAAAAGCCAGAAAAGAATTGGGCTTGGGCGACGGTCCCGTGGTGGTGTCTGCCTTCGGCAGCCAAGGCGCCCGTGCGATGAACGAATTGACCGCAGAGCTGTTCAAACTGGAGCAGGATGCAGGCTTTCCGTTCCACCATATCCACGCTGTGGGCAGCTACGGCTGGGATTGGATGCCGGAGCATGTGAAGCAAAAAGGCGTTGACTTAAGCAAAGCGCCCTCCATCGATATGCGGGAATATATCTACAATATGCCCACCGTTATGGCGGCGGCCGATGTGATCATCAGTCGTGCCGGTGCGTCCAGCTGCAGCGAGATCGCAGCCTCCGGCACACCCTGTGTGCTGATCCCGTCACCGAATGTGACCGACAATCATCAGGAAAAGAACGCAAGAGCCTTGGAAGCCCAAGGCGGCGCGGTGGTTTTGCAGGAAAAAGAATGTACCGCCCAGCGTTTGTTCACAGAAATTTGTGCGCTTTTGAAGGATGAAAAGCGATATAAAGCAATGGGTAACGCGTTATACACCATGGCCGTTCCGGACAGTGCAGAGCGTCTGTGCGCACAGATGGAGCAGCTGGTGAAGACAAAGGAGAAACGCAATGGAAACCAACGACAGAAATAAAATGCATCTGACCGGCAAACCCAGCCGCCGCAGAGCCTCCGGGGAAAATGCGCCCAAGAGGGAAGAGAAGATCCAGATCCAATACACCCCGGCCAAGCCCTTTAACCGCACACGCTTTTTGCTGCATCTGGCAACGGTGGTGGCAGTTGTGCTGGCGGTGCTTTTGGGTATGTCCATCTTCTTTAAGACCCGGCAGGTGCTGGTATCCGGCGCAGAGAAATATTCTGCGTGGGAGGTAAAGGAAGCTGCCGGCATTCAGGACAATGATTCGCTTCTTGGTCTTAGCGAGGCAAAGGTCACCGCGCGTATCCGCCAAGCGCTTCCTTATGTTGGAGATGTGCGCGTGGGAATAAAACTCCCGGATACGGTTATCATTTCTATAACGGAGCTTGAGGTGGTCTATGCCATCGAGGATAACACAGGTGGTTGGTGGCTGATGGATGGCACAGGCCGGATCGTGGATACCACCAATGTGGCAACAGCCAAGACCTACACCCGTATTACGGGCGTGCAGATCAGCAATGCCGTGATCGGTGAGCAGGCGATAGCCGCAAAGGTAGAGCTGCCCACAGAGGAAACCACCGAAACCACAGAAACCACCGGTGAACCCCAGCCGCCTGCTGTAGAGATCCCTACAGGCGAAATGCTGGCTGCGGCAGTAAAAATCACCACAGCGCTTGAAAAATGCGGCGTTATGGGCACCATCGCAACCATAGATGTTACGGATCTGGAGCAGCTGACTATATGGTATGAAAACCGCTTCGAGATCAACCTGGGCAGCACCGATCAACTTGATTATAAAGTTAGAACTC
Organism: Faecousia sp.; assembly: GCA_045614325.1. Taxonomy (GTDB): domain Bacteria; phylum Bacillota; class Clostridia; order Oscillospirales; family Oscillospiraceae; genus Faecousia. Next base: position 4,308 of record JAZLCU010000008.1, read on the forward strand.
TGAAGTCCACCATCAACAAAATGGGCGAATATCAGACGGGATACTTGGATGTGAGTTTCACAACTTGGCCCAATGAGGTATATCATAGGCCTTTTGAGACAAATTCCTGAAATTTTTTAAATTTATTCGGGAAAAAATGAGAATTTCTATTGACCTAATCGATTTTTCGCGATAGAATATAAAAGTAAAATTGTAATTACCCCAGATACATAGGAGGATAAGTAATATGGCAGACATGTTCCAGGAACGCGTTGTTAAAATTAAGGTAATTGGTGTTGGCGGCGCCGGCAACAACGTCATTAACCGTATGATCGAAGCGGGCGTTGACGGTGTCGACTTCGTAGTTATCAATACCGACAAGCAGGACCTGAATAAATCCAAGTGCAAGAACAAGGTTCAGATCGGTGAAAAGCTCACCGGCGGTATGGGCGCAGGCTCCAAGCCCGAGATCGGTCAGCAGTCCGCTGAGGAATCTCGCGCACAGATTGCCAAGATTCTTGAGAACACTGACATGGTCTTTATCACCGCAGGTATGGGCGGCGGCACCGGAACCGGCGCAGCACCCATCGTGGCTGATCTGGCTCGTGAGGCCGGCTGCCTGACTGTTGGTGTTGTTACCAAGCCCTTCAAGTTCGAGGGTGCAAACCGTATGCGTCAGGCTGAAAGCGGCATCGCTGAGCTGCACGAGAGAGTTGACTCTCTGGTCATCATCCCCAACGACCGCCTGAAGTATGTTACCGATCAGAAGATCACCTTCGCCAACGCTTTCGGCATCGCTGACGATGTTCTGAAGCAGGCAGTTACTTCCATCTCCGAGTTGGTTGGTTACTCCGATCGCGTGATCATCAACCTGGACTTCGCTGACGTTTCCGCTATCATGAAGGATGCTGGCCGCGCACATATGGGCGTTGGCGTTGCTTCCGGTCGCGAGAAGGCTGAGCAGGCTGCTATGGCCGCTGTTGCAAGCCCCTTGCTGGAGACCTCCATCAACGGTGCTACCGGCGTGCTGGTGAACGTTACCGGTTCTTCCGAGCTGACTCTGGATGATGTTGAGACCGCAGCAGGCATCGTTCAGGAAGCAGCAAACCCCGACGCAAACATCATCTTCGGTGCAACTTCTTCCGATGAGTTTGTGGATGAAATGCGTGTTACCGTTATTGCTACCGGCTTCGAGCAGAAAGAGACTGCCGGCGAGGCAAAGAGTTCCGGCATCGGTGCAATTAAGGGCAGCGACGACATCGACGAGATCTTCAACATCTTCAACCGTTGATCAAGACAATTGCCACATCCCGGACATTTGTCCGGGATGTTTTTTGCTTAGGAGATTGCTATGAATGCATATCATAATTTAGCAGCCAGCTATGATCGTCTGACCGATGATGTGGATTACAAGGCAACTGTTGCCTTTTATTGGCAGCTGCTGGAGAGGGAGGGTCTTTCCCCCAGAACGGCTGTCGACCTTGCCTGCGGCACAGGCTCCGTGGCGCTGCTGCTTGCTGAAAAGGGCTTGGATGTCACGGCTGTGGATATGTCCCGGGAAATGCTCTGTGTGGCTTCTCAGAAGGCTGATGACGCGCCCAACCGTCCGCTGTTTGTCTGTCAGAAGCTGCAGAACCTGTGTTTGCCGAGAGGTGTCGACTTGGCGGTCTGCGCCTTGGACAGTATGGACTATATCACGGATCCCGATGATTGTCGCAAGGCCATCGGCCGGGTCTATAAGGTGCTCAATCCCGGCGGATGCTTTATTTTCGATGTGAACACGCCGGAAAAGCTCCGCGCCATGGACGGCCAGATTTTTATGGACGAGGACGATGATGTGTACTGCGTCTGGCAGGGTGATTTCGACGAGCAAACCAATATCTGCACCTATGAAATGGATTTGTTTCAGCGCGTCGGAAGCGCGTGGCAGCGCAGCTTTGAAGAGCATCGAGAGTATGCCTACTCTGCCGAACAACTGACCGCTTACTTAAAAGAGGCCGGCTTTACTGCCATTGAAGTTTTTGCGGACAGAGAAATTTGTTCACCCAGACCCGGTGAACAGCGCATTTACATAAAAGCGAGAAAGGGTAAAATCAAATGAATGACTATTTAGTGCGCGGAATGAGTATGGACGGCTTTGTAAAGGTCGTAGCCATCCGTTCCACGGAACTTGTGCGCCGTGGTGCGCAGATACAAAAAACCACACCCAACGCCACAGCGGCCTTCGGACGGGCGCTGACGGCTGCATCTATGATGGGTAATATGCAAAAGGTGGAAAACGGTTCTATGACCCTGCAGATCAAGGGCGACGGCCCCATCGGAACCATCGTGTGCGTGTCTGATCCCATTGGCAATGTGCGCGGCTATGTGTACGAGCCCAATGTTCCTTTTGTGGAGAAATATCCCGGCAAGCTGGATGTGGGCGCAACTGTGGGAACTGACGGTATGCTCACCGTGATCCGCGATTTGCAGATGAAAGAGCCGTATGTTGGCTCAATTCCCTTGGTTTCCGGTGAGATCGGTGACGATGTGACCGCCTACTTTGCCCAAAGTGAGCAGATCCCCACCGCCTGCGCGCTGGGTGTTCTGGTGGACACAGATTGCAGCGTCAAGGTGGCAGGCGGCTACCTGATCCAGTTGCTTCCCGGCGCTCCCGACGAAACCATCGATAAAGTGGAAGCCGGCATCAAGCGGGCCGGCGCAGTGACAACTATGCTGAACGATGGCCTGACCCCTGAGGAAATTTTGGGACAGGTCTGCGGCGATTTGGGCGTTGTGTTTATGGAGACAACCCCTGTGGAGTATAAGTGCTATTGCTCCCGTGAGCGGGTTACCGCTGCCATCATCAGCCTTGGTGAAAAGGAACTGCAGGAGATCGCCGCGGAAGGGAAGACCTTCCCTGTGGAGTGCCAGTTCTGCGATGAGAAATACCTGTTCACCCCGGAAGATATTCAACAAATACTGAAAGGACTGTAACTATGGGCGTTATCAGTTTTGCATTACAGGGAAATTACAAGCGGTTTTACGGTGACTTGAAGGAATTGTCCAAAACCACAAAAAAGCCCGCTTGGTATATGTTTTTGGATACAGCCATCTGCTGCCTGCGCTACGGTTCCGGCCTGCAGGACTACCTGAACTTCCGTTTTTACGAGAAGAAGCACGCCCAGCGGAAAACCTATGTGAGCGTGGGCTATCTGGATAAGGCCATCACAAGACTTTCCAATATCAAATGGTCTCCGTTCATCTCCAACAAGACCAATTTCCACAAGAATTACGGCCAGTATACCCGCCGGGATTTCTTCGATCCTGACGGCGGCTACGAGGCATTTGAAGCGTTTTTGGATCGCAATCCCGTGTTCATCTATAAGCCTCAGATCGGCCAGTGCGGTGAGAGCGTTGCCAAGATTGTAACGGCCGAAATTCCCGACAGAAAGCAGTTCTTCGACGATGCGATGGCAGCCAAGGCCTGCTTGGAGGAGCTGGTGGTTCAGCACCCGGATTGGGAGGCCCTTTGCCCCGGCTGCGTGAACACCCTGCGGATCATCACCGGCGCGGCTGCAGGCCAGTCCTGGATCCTCTTTGCCGCAACGCGTGTCGGCTCCGGTAAGGGTGTTGCCGATAACTTCCATATGGGCGGCAGCGCAGCGCTGATCGATATGGAAACCGGTAAGCTCACCGGCAACGGCATCAACAAGAAGTTGGACGAAGTGGAGTTTACAGCCACCGGCATCCGCTATGACGGCTATCAGGTGCCTTTCTGGGAGGAAGTGAAGCAGCTTTGCCTGGATGCGGCGCTGGTCAACGACCAGATCCACTTCATCGGCTGGGATGTGGCGCTTACCCCCAAAGGTCCTCTGCTGATCGAGGGCAACCGGGGCTCCGGCTTTGATTTGCCCCAAGTTTTGGCGAAAAAGGGTCTGAAAGATATGGTCGAAGGACTGATCGCCAAAGTGGATGAATTAGAGGGAAACAAGTAAGATTTGCCTTGCCGCCCGAAAACCCTTCGGGCGGCAAAAAATACTCTTAAATTTCGAAAAAAGTGCTTGACAAAGTGACATACTATGTGTATAATGAACCACGTCGCTG
>JAZLCU010000009.1:0-40404 GCA_045614325.1 Faecousia sp.
CTCCCGTATCAACGGCTTCACCTATGTGAAGACCCAGTTCGACTACTACACCGGCGAACTGAAGATCGTTGAGAAAATCGCTTACTCCAAGGGCGAGCGCGCTGCCGTTAACTGCTACGGCTGTGACGATGTCCGTGAAGGCGTTGCTGTTATGCGCCACGAGGGTGTTGACGTTTCCATCACCGGTAACTCCACCAACCCCACCCGCTTCCAGCACCCCGTTGCCGGCACCTACAAGAAGGAGTGCATGGAGAATGGCCGCAAGTACTTCTCTGTTGCTTCCGGCGGTGGCACCGGCCGTACTCTGCACCCCGATAATATGGCTGCAGGTCCTGCTTCCTACGGTATGACCGATACTATGGGCCGTATGCACGGTGATGCACAGTTCGCAGGTTCTTCCTCCGTCCCTGCCCACGTTGAGATGATGGGCTTCCTGGGCGCAGGTAACAACCCCATGGTCGGCATGACCGTTTCCGTGGCTGTTGCTGTTGAGGAGTCTTTGAAGTAATTTAACACTTAAATAAACCCCGAAGTTCAATTGAACTTCGGGGTTTTTATTATTTCAGCATAATTTTAATGATCTCTTTGTCGGTCTCGCTCATACCTTGTCGAGCCAATCTGCCGACATTTTTAATGGTGTTTTCAACACCCTTGGTCACGATGCCGTCACCGCCAAGGAACTCCTTACCGGCCTTCATCATTTCGTAGCCCATGATGCCGGCTTCAACAGCCATAGCGATCTTAGCGGCGCAGGAGGGTTTTGCACCGTCGCAGATCGTGCCGGAGAGAATTGCTACGGAGTTGACCAGCGTGTGAGCAATTTCCTCATAACCGCCGCCGTTCAGGAAACAGATGCCGCAGGCGCAGCCACATCCGGCGCTGATCGCGCCACAGTAGGCGGAAAGACAGCCGATGCCGGTCTTCTGGTGAATAGTGATCAGGTCTGCTACAAGCAGCGCACGAATCAATTCCTCTTCACTTGCGCCCATGTCTTCAGCGTAAATGATCACAGGAACGGATGCGGTGATGCCTTGGTTACCGCTGCCGGAGAGAATACACACAGGCATCTCGCAGCCGCTCATTCGTGCATCTGAGCCGGCAGCTGCAAATGCACGGGCCTTATCCTGCACGGAGCAGTTACCATTTTTGTACAGAATTTTGCCGATGGATGCACCGTAATCGTTTTTCACACCTTCCCGGGCGATGGCGATGTTCATTTCAATCTGGCGACGAATGAGGGACGCGACCGTGTCCAGCGGTACGGCCTTGGCATACTCCACGATGTCGGCAACGTTCAGAAGACCTCTGTTTGCGTTGTCAACTTCTTCGCTGACTTCAAAAATCGAATATTCATCTGTAAGGTCGGTATCATTTCTGTTGACAGCAACCACATTTGTGTGCCTGTCCGCCAAATGTACATAGGCAGAGTCGGTATCATATGTGCCGAAAATCTTGATTTCAAACGGCTTATCAGTCTCTAACTCGCTGATATGGATGCTGCAGGTATCCAAAAAGCGCTTGATTTTCAGGATGTCCGTACTTGTTAGGCCGGCAAGAACCTCGAGCTGCCTTTGGGGTGCGTTGGAAATCACGCCGGCTGCGGCAGCGGCCTCAATGCCGTGCATACCGCCGGTTGCGGGAACGATGACGCTTTTCACATTTTTGATAATATTGCCACTAAGCTGCAGTTCGATTTTTTGAGGATCGTTACCAAGTGCGTTTCGTAAGATGGATGCAGCATAAGCGATAGCGATAGGCTCTGTGCAGCCCATTGCGGGCTTCAGTTCTTCACGGAGAATTTGGGTGTAAATTTCAAATGTCTTCATAAGTGAATTTCTCCCAAGGGATATTTACGGGCAGTTTGTTTGTAACGATTTCGTCGATGTGCAGCAACAGGGGAAAATCAGCGGCATCTAACTTGCCTGCGGCAATATTTTGTCGGATTACCTTGGCCACGCGGCCTGCTACCACCAACGATTCCAGCGTAACACCGCTTAAGGCTTCTTTTGCGCTGTCAATATCCATACCGCGACCCAAAAGGATGCCGATCTGTCGTGTACGGCCGCCGTATACGGTTACATATAAGTCGCCGGCGCCTACACACAGGTTGTTTAAGTCAGGCGCGCCTTGAAATGCCAGCAGTTTTGCCATTTCCTTTACGGCTTGTCCAAAGACTGCGGCCTGCGAATTGTAGTGCAGTTCGCTATCCAATCCGAATTCTTTTTGGTTCAGACCCACAGTCAGCGCAATACCCAAAGCATAGCCGTTCTTCAAAGCAACGGCGCTTTCAATACCCACAATATCTTTTGTCAGGCTGATGTGGTAGTAGTCGGTCTGCATAACAGACTTCAGATAACGCAAGTCGTCCATATTGCTGCCGCAAAAGGATACCTCTGTCTGATCGTGTTGCGCCAACTCGTAACTGGTGCAAGGACCGCCAACAGCGTTGAGAGAAATATACTTTCCTATACTGTCCAGCTTTTTCTGCCACAGGGCAGGGTAGGTGATGAGCTTGCCATCCGGTGTATCCATAAGACCCTTTGTGACGGTCAAAAGACGCATACCCTCAGGTAGGATAGGCAGGATCTCGTCAGCAAACCAGTTTACACCGAAGCTGCTGACACCGCCGATAACCATATCTGCGCCGTCAAGCGCGTCTTTTACATCCTCAATTTGATAATATTCAACGCCGGCAGGAAAGGGAAGTGGCAGCTTTGGATGCTTGCCGGTTTCTTTGCAGGCATTGATGATCTCCCGGTCGAGGGGCGTTCCTACCAGACGGACAGTATTTCCGTTTTCTCTTGCAGGGAATACGAGGGCTGAACCCATCATACCGGAGCCGATAATTGTGACAATTGGCATTTGGTTTCCTCCGTATTTGACATTTGTCTAAATAGCCAGTATGATAATATCACGATATAATAAATAAATCAACTGGGCGTTGGAGGAATCATAATTGGAGCATTATTTGGGAAACGGAGTCTGTCAGTGCGGTAAGGTGCATAGCGCATCTGTGGAGGAAATCGCTTTCGGAAAAGGGGCGATTGACCGCCTTGGCTTTTTCGTGAATAAGTATGAGGCAAAGAAGCTTTTTTTGCTTTCTGATATCAATACCTTTGCAGCAGCAGGCGAACAGGTGTGCGGCACCTTGGATAAATATAATATTCCTTATGTAAGCCATTGCTTTCAAAATGAGCATCTCGAGCCGGATGAAGCGGCTGTTGGTTCCGCGGTTATGCACTTTGACAATTCCTGCGACCTGATCGTGGCTATTGGTTCCGGTGTTATCAACGATATAGGCAAGATTTTAAGCAATGTAACAGGCAGGAAATATATTATCGTTGCAACTGCGCCATCTATGGACGGATACGCTTCCGCAACCTCGTCTATGTCTATGGATGGATTGAAGGTATCTCTAAACAGCCGCTGCGCGGATATTATCATCGGCGATACGGACATCTTGAAAAACGCACCGATCCATATGCTCAAATCCGGCATAGGAGATATGCTGGCAAAATATGTCAGCATTGCTGAGTGGAGGATTGCGCATCTGATAACGGGCGAGTATTACTGCGAACGTGTTGCTCAGCTGATCCGCGATGCCTTGAAGAAGTGTGTTGATAATGCTGAGGGTCTTTTGCGACGGGATGAGAAGGCTGTAGAGGCGGTTTTTGAAGGCCTCGTGGTTGGTGGCATCGCGATGGCGTATGCCGGGGTGTCGCGGCCTGCGTCGGGCGTGGAGCATTATTTCTCCCACATTTGGGATATGCGTGGCCTTGAGTTCGGAACACAGGTGGATCTGCATGGTATCCAGTGCGCGCTTGGTACGCTGCAGGCCGTAAAGCTTTATGGCGAGATTAGAAAGCTGACACCTGACCATAAGAAGGCAGAGGCGTATGTGAAGCAGTTTTCCTTTGAGGATTGGAAATGCGAGCTTCGTGGTTTTCTTGGAAACAGCGCCGAAACGATGATCGCACAGGAAGAACGGGAACAGAAATATGATAAATCTACCCATCCCGCCCGTTTTGCGCTGATCCGAGATAATTGGGATACCATTCTGAAAATCTTGGACGAGGAATTGCCCAACTATCAGCAGCTTTCCGGCATTCTCGATGCGATCGGCATATCTAAAGAACTGTCCTCGATCGGTGTTGATCGGGAAACTGCCATTCGCACCTTTAAAGCCACAAAGGACATTCGTGATAAGTATGTGCTGTCCCGTTTGGCGTGGGATCTTGGCGTTTTGGATGAGCTGTGTGAGGCACTATAAGGAGTTAATATGAATCAAAATGAATTATTACAGAGCATAAAGTTGTTTCTGTTTGATATGGACGGAACGCTGTATTTGGGAGATCAGCTTTATCCTTTTACAAACACCTTACTCAAGACCATCAAGGAGACAGGTCGCCGTTATCTGTTTATGACCAATAATTCCTCCAAGAGCGTGGAGGATTATATTAAGAAACTGGGCAAGCTTGGCATTTCGGCCACAAGAGATGACTTTATCACTTCGTCGCAGGCAACGGCCCATTATCTGAAATTGTACCACCCCGACCAGCGTCTTTATGTCTGCGGTACCCAGTCTTTGAAGCGTGAGTTGGAGATGGAGGGTTTCGTGGTTACCGAGGTGCTGGACGATGTGGATTGCATCGTGATGGGCTTTGATACGGAATTGACCTTCAAAAAGCTTGAGGATGTGAGCCGCCTGCTGCTGACCCGGGAGAGCATTCCATATATTGCGACCAATCCCGATTATGTTTGCCCCACAGAGTTTGGTAGCGTTCCGGATTGCGGCAGCGTGTGCGATATGATCTTTAACGCAACAGGCAAGCGCCCGGTTGTGATTGGCAAGCCAAGCCCCTTAATGCCGCAGCTGGCAATGGAAAAGCACGGCTATCAGGCCGCTGAAACGGCTGTTGTGGGCGACAGAATCTACACAGACATCAAGTCTGGCTTGAATGCCGGTATCACGGGAATCTTGGTTATGAGCGGTGAAACAACACCCCAGATCCTTGCCGAGTCTGCGGATAAGCCCCATCTGGTTTTGGAGGATGCATCCGCTATTATTGAGGCGCTTAGGTAAATTTAGAGCCTATTATCTCCTGTGTGCGCTGTATGGCATTTGTGTTTGAAACAAAAGAAAAAACCAATTGACAAAACCATATAGAGAGGTTATAATACACAGGCACGCGAGAGTGTTGGAATGGTAGACAAGCACGTTTGAGGTGCGTGTGGTTACGCCGTGTGGGTTCGAGTCCCATCTCTCGCACCAAAAAAGAGAGCACCCTTTGGGTGCTCTCTTTTTTGGTATGCTATTTGTAGAGATGGGACTCGAAAGGCCGTAAGAAAACTGTCTGGAGAATCAAATGTCGCGCACCATTTCAAACTGTGTTGTGATTTTTTTAAATCCAATTTCTTTTAGCATTTGCAGGACCTCAGGATAATTAAAGTCCACATTCTTTGCAAAAGCAGACGGGTACTGACGTGTAACAGCAACCATTACATCCCGCAAAGCACCGATGTCGTTGTAGTGCATCTGGATGATCTCGCCATTACGCTTTGCATAGATGCAGTACGCTTCTTTATTGAGACTGCGCACCTCATAAAGGTCCGGATTGCGGTCTATTGTATGCGTTGTGTGTTCAAATGACGGTACAACAGAGCAGGTAGTAGGGAATACATCAAAATCCTGATACGGTGAGATGGCAATAAGCGCATCCGGCTCAGGATCAGCCCCGGATCCAACAAGCACAGAGTATTCCCGACGGATATGAAAGCCTTTTTTGGTGTAGATGGCAATTGCGTGGGCGTTGCCCTGCAGCACTTCAAGGTAATATTTATCAATGCTGCGCTCGCGTAATTGCTGAACCGTATACTCGAATAATTGTGAAAACACCTTTTTGCCGCGATGTTCCGGGATAACACCGGTGCCGGCATCGTAAACAACGGCCTTATCTTCATAAATGCCGTAAGAATTTAGAATGAGGGCCACAGCCTCATCATTATAAAATGCGCCGAACGATAAGGAAAGATCTACAGCGCTGGCCGTTATGTAATATTTGAATGACTCTGGAGTAAAGTGGATCGGTTGCTCATAATCGGAGAAAGCAAGATTGAAGCAAGATGCCAATTGCTCCAACGGTGTGTTGTCTAAAGATCGAAATTGATACATATTTGCCTCCAATGGATTGTTGTAGCTTGATTGTAGCATTTAAAAACAACAATTGCAATAATGAAACCCCGAAACCGAGGATGGTTTCGGGGCTTTGAATGTTCTTGAAAGATAACAGATTATCTCTTGGAGTTTTCGGTGTACCGTTTATATCGTGTAATATCGTTGAAAATCGTTTATGTTGAAATTATCATTGGTTTGTGATATAATGATTAAAAGAATAATTAAAAGAGGGGGATTACTAATGACTAAGAAAAACCGAATAGAGTATTTAGTATGCACATTAAGTGTTGTCGTTACTGGATTCATTATTTACGGACTTCTTGCAAGTCAACAACCACTTGTGAACGAAAGTAAATTACAATCTTTTTTGCTTTTTGGTTGCTTGGGCGGTTTTGGGTTTAGTGCCATAGTTTCTACCATTATACTTTCCGTAGGTTTTTTTAGGAAACGAGGATTAGTTTTTAAAATTATCGCATCTGTTTTATGGCCTATTACATTTGGTGCCTGTGTATACGCGGGCATATTTTCCTACATCCCTTATCAAATATATAATATTGTAAAAATCATATCTCTAACACGAGAAGAAAAAAGGCAAAAAGAATTAGAAGATACTATAACGGAAGATTGAACTTTATAGTTTTATATTAAATCACCCTACGACTTTTTACGGTCATAGGGTGATTTTTATAACTTGCACCAAATTTGCACCAAAGCAGATTTTTGTGCAAAAGTAAAACCCCGAAAACCGTGATGGTTTCGGGGTTTTTGTAAACATTGAAATAATACAGATTATCTCTTTGAGAACTGAGGAGCACGACGAGCAGCCTTCAAGCCGTACTTCTTTCTTTCCTTCATTCTGGGGTCACGGGTCATGAAACCAGCAGCCTTCAGAGTGGAGTGATACTCAGCGTTCATGGTTACCAGAGCGCGGGACAGACCGTGACGGATAGCGCCAGCCTGACCGGAAACGCCGCCGCCGGCAACAGTAACAACGATGTCAACCTTGCCAACCATATCGGTGGCAACCAGAGGCTGACGGACAACCAGCTTCAGGGTGTCCAGGCCAAAATAATCGTCGATGTCGCGGCCATTGATGATGATAGAACCGGTGCCGTTCTCGTAAACGCGAACACGGGCAACGGAGGACTTACGACGGCCGGTGCCGTAGTTATATTTTCTCTTGCTTTCGTACATAATCAGTAACCTCCATTAGTCCAGGGTCCATGCTTCAGGCTTCTGAGCAGCGTGATTGTGCTCAGCACCCTTGCACAGATGCAGACGGCCCATGCAGTTGCGGCCCAGAGTGTTCTTGGGCAGCATACCCTTAACAGCCAGCTCCATAGCGTAGTCGGAACGGTTGTCCATCATAACGCGAGCCTTAGTTTCCTTCAAGCCGCCGATCCAGCCGGATACGCGGTAGTAGGTCTTCTGGTCCAGCTTGTTGCCGGTCAGAATAGCCTTGTCGGTGTTGATAACGATAACATAGTCACCGCAGTCAACGTTGGGGGTAAAATCGACCTTGTGCTTGCCACGCAGCAGGTTAGCGACGGTAACAGCGGTACGGCCCAGGGGCTTGCCGGCTGCATCGACCACATACCACTTGCGCTCTACGGTCTCAAGTTTAGCCAAAGTAGTGGACATTATGCTTTCCTCCAATAGGTTAAATTATTTTGACAAATTCATATATAAGCAGTACAATGACTGCAAAACGCTTGATTATTAAAACATATGAAGTTGGAAATGTCAACAGGTTTTTTGTAAAAATTTATGCAACACCATATAAACTCTAAAAAACTCGCAAAAGCTCTCGTATTCTCGTAAATGCTAACTTCCTATTTTGATATATTTGGAGGAAAAACTATGCAGAAAATGATCGGTCTGGTCCGCAGATGTGTGGAAGACTATAATATGATAGAAGCCGGTGACAGAATAGGCATTGGCGTGTCCGGCGGTAAGGATTCTTTGGCGCTGTTGGTGTTCTTAGCTGAACTGCGGAAGTACAACAGCCAGCCATTCACGCTGGAGGCGGTTACCATCGATATGGGTCTTGGGATGGATTTTACGAAGATTGAGGAGCTTTGTAAGCAGTTGGATGTGCCGTTCCATCTGATCAAGACGGAGATCGGTCCGATTATATTCGACCATAGAAAAGAGAAGAACCCCTGCTCTATGTGCTCAAAGATGCGTCGTGGCGCGCTGAATCAGGCGCTGCTGGATCTGGGGCTTAACAAATTGGCGCTTGGTCATCACTTTGATGATGCAGTGGAAACCTTTGTTATGAGTCTGATTTATGAAGGTCGTATCAGTTGCTTTCAGCCGGTAACGGATTTGGACCGCACCGGTATCATTCAAATCCGTCCCATGCTCTATATCCACGAGCGAACTGTAGACAGCTTTGCTGCTCGCGAGAATTTGCCGGTGCTTGAGAATCGTTGCCCGGTTGATAAGCGTACCAAGCGTGAAGAAATTAAGAAGCTTGTTTATGATCTCAGTGCAACATACCCGGACTTGAAAGAGCGAATCTTTGGCGCTATGCAGCGGCTGCCTTTGCCTGAGTGGGGGCCTAAGGGTCGCTACAAGCGTCCTATCGATTTGGAATAATAGTATGAAAGCGTTCCCTTGTGGGAATACTGCCTTCAAAAAGGAGGCGGTAAAATATGGTAAAAGGAATCTCGCGACAGGTGATCGTTGTACAATCACCGGATCAAAAGCTTTTTGAACAGGCAATTTTTATATTGAAGGATGATGCGGTCGGGAAGGACGGCATTACAGATGAGATGCTGCTGAAGACAGCGGACAAGCTGTTTCACAGCTCTGGGCATAGCAACAAACCGAATGTTGTGCACTATGGCTCTTTTTGGGCTTTGGTTGGGGCAATGGCCATCGGCCTTGCGTGGTTGGTTACAGCTTTGATTTGACTTGCAAATGCCCAGTCTGTATGCTATAATTTCCCGGTACTCGGGAGGTGATCGGTATGCAGATCGGCACATTACAAGTGGATAATTTCCTTGCCTTGGGACCGATGGCAGGCGTCACGGATTGGGCCTTCCGCACGATTTGCGCGGAGCTGGGCGCAAGTGTGACCATCACAGAAATGGTATCTTCCCGGGCACTTGTCTATAAGGATAAGAAAAGCGCTGCATTGCTTCGCAAAAATGCGGGCAGCCTTTGCGGCGCGCAGATTTTCGGCAATGATCCCCAGATTATGACAGAGGGGGCCCGGTTAGCGCTGGAGATCTCTGGTTGCGATTTTTTAGACATCAATATGGGATGCCCTATGCCTAAAATTGCGAACAATGGCGATGGCTGCGGCCTGATGCGAACACCGGAATTGGCAGAGCAGATTGTTAAAACTGTGACAAAAGCAGTGGATGTGCCGGTAACGGTAAAATGCCGCCTTGGCTGGGACAAGGGCAGTGTCAATGTGCTGGACTTTGCCAAACGAATGGAAGACAGCGGCGCTGCTTTGATCACTGTCCACGGCAGAACTCGCAGTATGCTCTATTCCGGCGTTGCCGATTGGGATATGATCGCAAAGGTAAAGGATGTCCTTTCAATACCCGTAATTGCCAATGGCGACATTGTAGACGGACAGACGGCCGTAAAGTGCCGCAACTGGACGAATGCGGACGGCCTAATGATCGGCAGAGCCACCTTTGGAAACCCGTGGGTTTTCGCGGATGTGCAGGCCGCGCTGGCAGGAGAGGAAGCGTATGTCCGTCCTGTTTTAGCAAAGCGCATTGATGTGGCAGTCAAGCAGTTTGAGCTTGCGCTTGAAGATAAAGGTGAGCATATTGCTTGCTTGGAGGCGCGAAAGCATTTTGCCTGGTATCTGCGCGGTGTTGCGTATGCCAACTATTACAAAGAGAAAATTTCGGCAATTCAGACAATGGAAGATATTTATAAAATTGCAGAGGGAATCCGTAAGGATTTGCAATAATTACATCGAATGATTTAGCTGCCGCTTCACAGACTACCTACCGAGGTGATTTTGTGAAGCGGTGGTTTTTTGTTTTGTCTGCGCTTTTGCTGATGGCGGCGCCGAGCGTTCAGGCGCAACCGATCAAATGGGTCGATTTTGCTGTACCGTATGAGTCGCTGAAATATGCAATGGATGTGGATTTGGATACAGCAAATAAAGAGAAACACATCAGTTGGATCGATATTCTTTCAGTATCGGCCTGCCGTACTGGCGGTAAGTGCGGTCTTGCATCTGTGAAGAAGGCTACAACGGAGCTTTCCGGCGATAGAACACCGCAAGAAATACTTGGGGATCTACACAAGTATTATTCCTACTATTACGAGGCTTACACGGCTGTTTTGGGCGGACTTTTGGGGAACTATGCGGTAAAGATCAATGGGGAGTGGAAACCGGCTTATGGACTTAAGGCGTTTAGCCCCATTGCAGCCGGATATGGCTACAGCCATTGTGCCGATTTCGGCAACAGCAGGTCATTTGGCTTTAAGCGTAAGCATTTGGGCAATGATTTAATGGGCGGATTGGGTACCCCTGTTATGGCAGTGGAGGGTGGCGTGGTTGAAGCGTTGGGCTGGAACCGATATGGAGGCTGGCGCATTGGAATTCGGTCATTTGATTCCAAGCGGTACTATTACTACGCCCATTTACAAAAGGACAAGCCCTTTGCCGATGGCCTCTATGAGGGTAAGATTGTGCAACCCGGCGAGCTGATCGGATTTATGGGACGAACCGGCTACTCGGATAAGGAGAATACAAACAATATTGAAACGGTACACCTGCATTTTGGTATGCAGCTTGTGTTTGATGAGAGTCAAAAGGAATGTAATTCCGAGATTTGGATCGATGTATATGACATCGTTCGATTACTCAGCGAACACCGTGCCAGCGTAGTAAAAACAGAGGGCGTTTGGCAACGGGCGTATCCCTTCGTGGATTTGGACACGATGACGCTATTTGAGGACCAATAATTTGTGTAATATTTTGCGTGGAAATTTTCCGACTTTGTTTGACAAAGTGCCGTAGATATGGTATACTCTCAAAGAAAAGTATTATGGGAGGGTATGGGACTATGAGCGCACTGGCTAAGTTAAAGTTTGTTGGTTGCTGTGACAGCGTTATTGTTTCTTCCGATTCTCCTTTGATGACCGCATTGTCCGCTGATGATGTTTCTGAATATGTTGTTTTACCCGGCTTTTGTGATGTGCATGTGCATTTCCGTGAGCCGGGTTTTTCTTATAAGGAGACTATTGAAAGCGGATCGAAAGCATCTGCCCGTGGCGGATATACAGCTGTTTGCACTATGCCGAACTTAAATCCTGTTCCTGATTGTGTTGCGCACTTGCAGATGCAACGGAAACTGATCGAAGAACAAGCCTGCATACATGTGTACCCCTATGGCGCGATTACTGTTGGTCAAAAGGGTGAAGAATTGGCAGATCTGGAAAATATGGCCGGCCTGTGCATTGCTTTTTCTGATGACGGACGAGGCGTACAGAGTGATGAAATGATGAGGCAGGCTATGATCCGCGCCAAGGCGTTGGGAAAGATGATCGTTGCCCATTGTGAGGTCAACAGCCTGCTTAAGGGCGGATATATCCACGACGGTCAATATGCTTTGGCCCACGACCATAAGGGTATCTGCAGCGCAAGTGAGTACGAACAGATTGCCAGAGATCTGAAGCTGGTAGAGGAGGTAGGTTGTGCTTACCATGTCTGCCACATTTCCACAAAGGAAAGTGTTGAACTGATCCGACAGGCCAAGGCAAAAGGCCTCGATGTAACCTGTGAGACCGGCCCCCATTACCTGACAATGGATGATAGCTTCCTTCAGGAAGACGGCAGATTTAAGATGAATCCGCCTCTGCGCGATAAGTCTGATCGTGAAGCGTTGGTTGCCGGCATTGTTGACGGCACGATAGATATGATCGCAACTGATCACGCGCCTCACAGTGCGGAAGAAAAGAGCAAAGGCCTTGCCGGAAGCGCTTTTGGCGTGGTGGGCATCGAGACGGCGTTTCCTGTGCTGTATACCCATTTGGTAGAGCCCGGCATCATTACGCTCGAGCGGCTTGTGCAGTTGCTCAGCACGAACCCGAGAGCGCGCTTCGGTATCCCGATGGGAGAAGAGTATGCCGTTTGGGATCTCAATAAGAGCTTTGTGGTCAATCCGGCTGCATTTTTGTCCAAAGGCAAGGCGACGCCCTTTGCCGGTTGGCAGTTAAAAGGTGAATGTATGCTTACTGTCTGCGACGGTAACATTGTGTATAGTAAGGTTTAATTGGAGGTAGCATTATGGCAAAGAGAACAGACATTAAAAAGATTTTAATCATCGGCTCCGGCCCTATCGTGATCGGACAGGCCGCGGAGTTTGACTATGCAGGCACACAGGCCTGTCTGGCATTAAAAGAAGAAGGCTATCAGGTAGTCCTTTGCAACAGTAACCCTGCTACCATTATGACCGATACTGTGATTGCGGATAAGGTTTATATGGAGCCTTTGACACTTGAATTCATTGCAAAGATCATCCGTTATGAGCGTCCCGATGCTATCGTTCCCGGCATCGGCGGTCAAACAGGTCTGAATCTGGCTATGCAGCTGGAGAAGAAGGGTATCTTAAAGGAGTGTCAGGTAGAACTGTTGGGCACCTCCAGCTCCTCCATCGAGCGAGCTGAGGACCGTGAAATGTTCAAGGAACTGTGCGAGTCCATCGGCGAGCCTGTTATTCCTTCTGAGATCACATACTCCCTTGATGAGGCGAAGGATGCAGCAAAGCGCATTGGATACCCCGTGGTTCTGCGCCCTGCTTTCACGCTGGGTGGTACCGGCGGCGGCTTTGCCTATAACGAGGCCGAATTGGTTGAGATCGGTACCAATGCATTTAAGCTGTCTCCTGTTCATCAGGTGTTGATCGAAAAGTCCGTTAAGGGCTACAAAGAGATCGAATTTGAGGTTATGCGCGATTCCGATGACCATGCCATCACCATCTGCGGTATGGAAAACATCGATCCTGTCGGCGTTCATACCGGCGATAGCCTTGTTGTTGCGCCCATTATGACTCTGTCGAAGGAAGATGAAAAGATGCTTAATGACTCTGCCATTAAGCTGATCCGTGAGCTGAAGATCGAGGGCGGCTGTAATGTCCAGTTTGCGCTGAATCCTGAAACATCTGAGTACTACCTGATCGAGGTCAATCCCAGAGTTTCCCGTTCTTCTGCGCTGGCTTCCAAGGCTTCCGGTTATCCCATTGCCCGTGTGACAGCTAAGATCGCTGTGGGTATGCGTCTGGACGAGATCTCTGTTGCAAACACAACTGCAGCATTTGAACCGAAGCTGGATTACACCATCGCTAAGCTGCCCAGATTCCCCTTTGATAAGTTCACCTCTGCTGCAAATACACTTGGCACACAGATGAAGGCCACCGGTGAGGTTATGGGCATCGGCTCTACCTTAGAGGAATGCCTGCTTAAGGGCGTTCGCTCCTTGGAAATCGGTGTTTGCCATATGCATATGGCAAAGTTTGACCATATGTCCACCGAAGATATGCTCAAGTATCTGGAATTCTTCCAGGACGACAACATCTTCGCAGTTGCTGAGCTGTTCCGCCGCGGTGAAAGCGTCGAAAAGCTTCATAATATTACAAAAATTACTGCTTTCTTCCTTGAGGCCATCCAGCGTATCGTAAAGTTTGAGACTATTATCCAGGCAAACCCCGGTGACCTGAAGACGCTGAAGAGCGCAAAGAAGATGGGTTTTGGCGATCAGTATATTGCTAAGCTTTGGAACTGGAAGGAAGTTGAGGTCTACAACCTGCGTAAGGAGCAGAAACTGTATCCTGTATACCGTATGGTCGATACCTGCCATACTGGCGCGTATATTCCTTATTTCTACTCTTCCTACACAGGAACGAACACTTCTGTTCTGACCAACAAGAAGAAGATCGTTGTGCTTGGTGCCGGCCCAATCCGTATCGGTCAGGGTGTTGAGTTTGACTATTCCACCGTTCACGCGGTTATGACGATCAAGAAGGCCGGTTACGAGGCAATTATTATCAATAACAACCCGGAGACAGTCTCTACCGACTACACAACTGCCGATAAGCTGTACTTTGAGCCCCTGACACCGGAAGATGTTATGAATATCATCGACTTTGAAAAGCCTGACGGTGTCATTGCGTCCTTGGGCGGTCAGACGGCCATCAATCTGGCACAGCCTCTGATGGAGCGCGGTGTCAAGATCATTGGTACGGACTGCGCCGCAATTGAGCGCGCTGAAAACCGCGACAGCTTTGAAAAGATCCTGCGTGAATTGAATATTCCTCAGCCTAAGGGTCGCGCTGTTACAAAGATCGAGGACGGCATTGCCGCGGCAAATGAGATTGGTTATCCCGTTCTGGTTCGCCCCTCCTTCGTGCTTGGTGGTCGCGCTATGCAGATCGTTGCGAAGGACGAGCATCTGCGCCACTATCTGAAGACCGCTGTTGAGATCGATGAAGATAAGCCGGTTTTGGTCGATAAGTATATTGTTGGCAAGGAAGTTGAGGTCGACGCCATCTGCGACGGTCAGGATGTCTTTATCCCCGGTATTATGGAGCTGGTTGAGAGAACCGGCGTTCACTCCGGCGACTCTATTTCCGTGTATCCTACCTTCTCTATTTCTGACAAGGTCAAAGGCATTATTCTGCAGTATGCAAAGAAGCTGGGCCTTGGAATCGGTATCGTTGGCCTTTATAATATCCAGTTCATCGTGGATAAGAACGAGAATGTCTATATCATCGAGGTCAACCCCCGTTCCTCCCGTACTGTTCCGTTCCTGTCCAAGGCAACCGGCTATTCCTTGGCCGATATTGCCACCGAGGTTATTCTGGGCAAGAGCCTGAAGGAACAGGGCATCTTCTGCCTGTACCCCGAGGAGAAAGAACGCTACTATGTTAAGGTGCCTGTGTTCTCTTTCAATAAGATCAAGGGCTTGGATGCTTACTTGTCCCCTGAAATGAAGTCCACTGGTGAGGCCATTGGTTATGACGATACGCTGCACCGCGCAATGTACAAGGCGCTGATCGCTTCCGGTATGAATCTGCAGAACTACGGTACTGTTATCGTAACTCTGGCCGATGAGGATAAGGAGGAAACGCTGCCTCTGGTGCGTCGTTTCTACGAGATGGGCTTTAACATTGAAGCAACCATTGGTACTGCTAACTATCTGAAGGAGCACGGCATCCGTACCCGTGTTCGCGGCAAGCTGTCTGAGGGAAGCGAGGAGATCCTTGAGTCTATCCGTGCAGGATATGTCAGCTATGTTATTAATACCCGAGCAATCTTGTCCGGTGTACACTATGAGGATGGCGAATATATCCGCCGCTGCGCTGTTGAAAACGGTGTGACCTTGTTCTCTAACTTGGATACCGTACGCATTGTTCTGGATGTTCTGGAGGAGATTACCAGCAAGGTTTCCACCATTGATGCGAAATAAGCGCCTGTCCATTTAAGGAGAGAACGATGAAGCAAAGTATTTTTACAATTCGCAGTAATACTGCTCTGACGGATTGCGTTTTCAAAATGCAGCTGGAGGGTGACACCTCTGCAATCACCGCGTCCGGTCAGTTTGTTAATATCAAACTGGACGGTCTTTACCTGCGACGCCCGATCTCTGTTTGCGATTTAGAGGGTGATGTGCTGACCGTTGTCTATAAGGCTGTGGGTAAGGGTACAGAACAGATGTCGCGTATGCAGGCAGGGGAGAAGCTGGATGTTTTAACAGGTCTTGGTAACGGCTACGACCTGACTCTGTCCGGTGATAAGCCCGTGCTGCTGGGCGGTGGTGTAGGCGTGCCTCCGATGTATCTGCTGGCTAAGAAGCTTATTGCTGAAGGCAAAAAGGTTTCTGTAATTCTCGGTTTTAACACGAAGAGCGAGATCTTCTACGAAGAGGAATTCAAAAAACTGGGTGCAGAAGTTGTTGTGACAACGGTTGATGGCAGCTACGGCGTCAAAGGCTTCGTGACGGATGCGTTGAACAATACGGAGTATTCCTACTTCTATACCTGCGGCCCGGAGCCTATGCTGAAGGCCGTTTATAAAGCATCTGTTACATCCGGTCAAATGAGTTTTGAAAAGCGAATGGGCTGCGGTTTTGGCGCTTGTATGGGATGCTCCTGCAAGACCATCACCGGCTATAAGCGTATTTGCAAGGAAGGCCCAGTGATGAAGAAGGAGGAAATTTTATGGGAAGATTAAATGTTAATCTTTGCGGAATTCCTCTGGATAATCCGGTGATCCCGGCATCCGGTACATTTGGTTACGGCTACGAATATGCAGAACTTTATGACATTAACTGCCTTGGTACATTCTCCTTTAAGGGCACAACCAAGGAGCCCAGATTCGGCAACCCCACACCCAGAATTGCTGAATGCACCGCCGGCATGATCAATGCAGTTGGTCTGCAGAATCCCGGTGTTGAGAAGGTTATTTCTGAGGAATTACCGAAGCTGAAAGCTTGTTTCAACAAGCCTGTAATGGCCAATATCAGCGGCTTCTCCGTGGATGAATATGCATACACCTGCGAAAAGCTGGACAAAGAGGAGCAGGTTGGTTGGCTGGAAGTGAATGTTAGCTGTCCCAATGTCCACGGTGGCGGTATGAGCTTCGGCACAGACCCCAAAGCAGCAGCTGAAGTGACCGCTGCGGTTAAAAGGGTAACAACAAAGCCTGTGATCGTGAAACTTTCTCCCAATGTTACGGACATTGTTTCCATCGCAAAAGCCTGCGAAGATGCAGGCGCAGACGGCATCAGCCTCATTAACACAATGCTTGGTATGCGCATCGATCTGAGAGCACGCAAGCCCATCATTGCCAATAAGATGGGTGGTTTCTCCGGGTCTGCAATTTTCCCTGTTGCTGTGAGAATGGTCTATCAGGTCGCAAACGCTGTAAAGATCCCCGTAGTTGGTATGGGCGGCGTCAGCAGCGCTGAAGATGTGATCGAAATGATGCTGGCTGGCGCAACAGCTGTTGAGATTGGCGCTGCAAACCTTGTGAATCCTTTTGTGTGCAAGGAGATCATTGATGATCTGCCCGAAGTGATGGATAAATACAGAATCAATACCTTGAGTGAAATTATAGGAGGCGTAAAATAATGGGTAAGGACGTTATTGTTGCTTGTGATTTTGCAAGTGCTGAGCAAACCTTCGCATTTTTGGACAAATTCACCGGTCGCAAGCCCTTTGTGAAGATCGGCATGGAGCTTTACTACGCAGAAGGTCCTGCAATCGTTAAGGAGATCAAGGCAAGAGGCCACAAGATCTTTTTGGACCTGAAGCTGCACGACATTCCCAATACCGTAAAGAAGGCTATGGCTGTTTTGCGCAATCTGGATGTGGATATTACAAACCTGCACGCAGCCGGCACAAAGAATATGATGCGTGCTGCATTGGAGGGTCTGACCCGCGAGGATGGCACCCGTCCTCTGCTGATCGCCGTGACACAGCTGACCTCAACAGACCAGCAGTCTATGGAAGAAGATCTGCTGATTCACGAACCCATTGACAAGGTCGTTATGCACTACGCAAAGTGTGCGGAGGAAGCAGGTCTTGACGGTATCGTGTGTTCTCCTCTGGAAGCAGGTAAGGTGCATGACCTTTGCGGCAAGCAGTTTTTGACGATTACGCCCGGCGTCCGTTTTGCTGACGGCGATGTAGGTGACCAGAAGCGCGTCATGACGCCTGCACAGGCAAAGGAAATCGGCTCTGACTACATTGTTGTTGGCCGTCCCATTACCGCTGCTGCAGACCCCGTTGCAGCCTACAACCGTTGCGTAGAAGAGTTCTGCGATTAAGGAGGAAAACTATGGAAAGCTACAAAAGAGAGTTTATCGAATTCCTGCAGGACGCAGGCGTTCTGAAATTCGGCGATTTTACCGCCAAGTCCGGCCGTAAGATCCCTTACTTTGTCAATGCCGGTATGATCAAGACCGGTGATCAGATCACCAAGATGGGCGAGTTTTATGCAAAGGCTTATTTTGATAAGCTGGGCAAGAAGCAGGCCGTTCTGTACGGACCTGCCTACAAGGGCATTTCTCTGTCTATCTCTGCTGCTGTTGCTCTGTCCCGTAATGGCTTGAATGTTCCTTTCTTCTTTAACCGCAAGGAGGTCAAGGATCACGGTGAGGGCGGCACATTTGTGGGTTATGTACCCCAGGCCGGAGAGGAAATTGTCATCATTGAGGATGTCATTACCGCAGGTACTGCTATCCGTGAGTCCATGGAGATTTTGAGTCATGTGGATGGCGCAAAGGTCGTTGCAACCTTCATTATGGTCGACCGTAAGGAAAAGGGTCAGACCGAAAAGGGTGCAATGCAGGAGATCGAGGAGCAGTTTGGTTTCCCTGTGTACTCCGTTGTTGATGTTTATGACATTATCGAGTACTTGGAGGAGGATCCTGCAAACGAAGAAAATGTAACCCGGATCAAGAATTATCTGGCTGTTAATGGAGCAAAATGATGAGAAGTTTGATTGATATTGTTGATTTTTCCGTTGAGGAGATCCAGCAGCTGCTGGAAACCGCCTGTGACATCAGCGAGAATCCTGGAAAATATGCAGATTCTTGCCGTGGTAAGAAGCTGGGAACCCTGTTTTTTGAGCCTTCTACCCGCACGCGTCTTAGCTTTGAGGCTGCTATGTACGAGCTGGGCGGTAATGTTCTGGGCTTTAGCAGCGCCGGTTCTTCCTCCGCTTCTAAGGGCGAAAGTATGGCTGACACCGCCAAGATGCTATCCTGCTATGTGGATATTATGGCCATTCGCCACCCCAAGGAAGGCGCGCCTTATGTGGCAGCCAAGAATGCGTCCATCCCTGTTATCAACGCAGGCGATGGTGGACATTGCCACCCCACACAGACCCTTGCTGACCTTCTGACGATTTACCGTGAGAATGGCAGACTGAATAACTTGACCATTGGATGCTGCGGCGATTTGAAGTACGGCAGAACTGTGCATTCCTTGATCTCTGCATTTGCTCGCTATGAGAACATCAAGTTTGTACTGATCTCTCCCGAGGAGCTGAAGCTTCCCAAGTATGTAAAATATGAAGTGCTGGATAAGTACGGTATGGAGTATGTGGAGACCACTTCTTTGGAAGACGCTATGCCCGAATTGGATGTGCTGTATATGACCCGTATCCAGCAGGAGCGCTTCGACAATTTTGACGAGTATGAGCGCTTGAAGGACAGCTACATCCTGACGCCTGAGAAGATGGCTGCCGGTAAGCCCACTATGCGTGTGCTGCATCCGCGGCCCAGGGTCAATGAGATCAGCGTCAAGGTCGATGATGATCCCAGAGCTGCTTATTTCCGTCAGGCATTGAACGCGAAGTATATGCGTATGGCGCTGATTTTGAAGCTGCTGAAGGAGGCAGCGGAGGGCAAACAGATGCAAGAAGTGGAGTCTGTTGAAGATGATCGATTGGTCTGTGACAACCCTCGTTGCATTTCTTCTGTTGAGCAAGAATTGCCTCATAAATTTAAGTTGGTAGATGCCCAGCGGAAGATTTACCGCTGCATTTACTGCGAGGCTAAAAAGCAACTGTCTTAATTTGTAAATATTCTGCAAAATGATGTTTTTTCGTGGTAAAAACCGATTGGTTAACTTGACACTACTTGGTTACTATGATAAAATTATTTTGTTATTTTTAGGCGTTCTTTGCGACTGACGGAATTCATGGATTACCATGGGGGACCAAAGAATGTGTACGAGCCGACCGTCTGGGCGCATTTGACACAAAAATGAGGTCAAGTGCGCCCTTTTTTGGTTTTTAAGGAGGAATGGCAATGAAAAAAATTGGTATCATTATGGGTAGTGACAGTGATCTGCCGATCGTGCAAAAGGCTGTTGATATGCTGAAGAGTCTTGAGATCCCTTATGAGGTTCATATTTACTCTGCCCACAGAACCCCTGTGGAGGCACATGACTTTGCGGTAAACGCAAGAGCAAATGGCTTTGGCGCGATCATTTGTGCTGCAGGTATGGCTGCGCATTTGGCCGGCGCGATCGCCGCAAACACCACACTTCCTGTAGTTGGCATTCCCTGCAAGGGCGGTATGATGGATGGAATGGATGCTCTGCTCTCCACCGTTCAGATGCCCACGGGTATTCCTGTTGCGACAGTTGCCATTAACGGCGCTGCAAACGCTGCACTTCTGTGTGCGCAGATCTTGGCAGTTGAAGACGCAGAGCTGGCAAAGAAACTGGATGCAAAACGGAAAAGCGATGCTACAAAGGTCCTTGAAAAGGATGCAACCATCGCTGCAAACTTGTAAGTTTATCAACCATTGATTTTATAAAAGGAGATTTTATTATGGAAAACAAACTCATTTACACCGGCAAGACTAAGAATGTTTACGCACTGCCCAACGGCAACTGCCTGCTGAAGTTCAAGGACGACTGCACAGGTAAGGATGGCGTATTTGATCCCGGCGAGAACTCCGTCGGTCTGACCATCGAGGGTGTTGGCGATG
Source organism: Faecousia sp. (assembly GCA_045614325.1). Taxonomy (GTDB): domain Bacteria; phylum Bacillota; class Clostridia; order Oscillospirales; family Oscillospiraceae; genus Faecousia. The sequence continues at coordinate 20,661 of JAZLCU010000009.1, forward strand.
TTAACCTGCGTATGTCCATTTACTTCTTTGAGAAGATCAATGAGGCTGGAATCCGTACTCACTATGTAAGCGCAAATTTGGATGACACCACTATGGAAGTTCTTCCTGCAAAGGTTTTCGGTAAGGGTCTGGAAGTTATTTGCCGCTATAAGGCTGTTGGTTCCTTCTTCCGCCGTTATTCCGACTACTGCACCGAGGGTCAGGACCTGCCTGCTTATGTTGAGACCACCTTCAAGAACGACGAAAAGGGCGATCCTCTGGTAACCAAGGATGGCTTGGTGGATCTGGGCGTTATGACTGCTGAGCAGTACGACGACCTGAAGGATATGACTCAGAAGATCACCAAGATCGTTGCTGACGATCTGAAGGCTAAGGGTATGGATCTTTACGACATCAAGTTTGAGTTTGGTTACGATCCCGAGGGCAAGGTTATGCTGATCGACGAGATCGCATCCGGCAATATGCGTGTATACAAGGACGGTCAGTATGTTGACCCCATGACCCTGAACAAGCTGTTCTTCGCATAATTATTCTCATCAAATCAAAGGAGATTTGCCATGGGTGGATTCTTTGGCGTTGCATCCAAAACAGACTGTATGATGGATGTGTTCTTCGGAGTGGATTATCACTCCCACTTAGGAACACGCCGCGGCGGTATGGCTGCTTGGGATGCGAAAATCGGATTGCAGCGGAAAATTCACAATATTGAAAATTCGCCCTTCCGTACAAAGTTTGAAAATATCTTCGATGAGATGCAAGGCACATCGGTAATCGGCTGTATCAGTGATACTGATCCCCAGCCGATGCTGATTCGCTCTCATCTTGGCACATATGCCATCACAACGATCGGTTATATCGCAAATGCGGATGCACTGATCGGCGACATCACAGACAGTTCCGGCGGATACTTCGACGCTATGACCGGCGGTCGTGTAAATTCCACCGAGCTGGTAGCTGCGCTTGTTAACCGCAAAGCCAATTTCGTGGAAGGCATCCAGTATGCCCAGTCTGTGATCGAGGGAACGGCCAACATCTTGATCCTCACCAATACAGGCAGCCTGATTGCGGCCCGTGACCGCCTCGGCAGAATTCCTGTACAGATCGGCAAGGATGAATATGGCTACTGTGCATCCTTTGAGGAGTTTGCCTTTACCAAGCTTGGCTACGAAAAAGTTTGTGAGCTTGGCCCCGGCGAAATTGTCGAGCTGACCCCCGACAGTATGACACAGCTTGCTGCCCCCGGTAAGGAAATGAAGATGTGCGCGTTTCTCTGGAGCTATTACGGCTATCCCACATCCACCTATGAGGGCATTAATGTCGAGTCTATGCGTTACCGCAACGGTGCGTCTATCGCAGAGCGTGACATTGAAAAGGGTCGCGCTATGGACATTGACTATGTTGGCGGTGTTCCCGATTCCGGTACACCCCACGCCATCGGTTATGCCAACCGGACCGGCAAGGCTTTTGCCCGCGCGTTTATTAAGTACACGCCTACTTGGTCCCGTTCCTTTACTCCTGCAAGGCAGTCCGATCGAAAAAAGGTCGCAAAGATGAAGCAAATTCCCGTTCACGATCTCATTAAGGGCAAAAATCTTCTGTTTGTTGACGATTCCATCGTCCGTGGAACGCAACTGCAGGAGACCGTTGAGTTCCTTTATGAGAATGGCGCAAAATCCGTCCATATGCGCTCTGCTTGTCCTCCAATCATGTATGGCTGTAAGTACCTGAACTTCTCCCGTTCCACAAGCGATATGGATCTCATTTCCCGTCGCACGATCATGGAACTGGAAGGGGAGGAAGGCTTTAATCATATCGAGGAGTACGCTGACGGTAATTCCGAGCGTGGCAAGGCAATGCGCCATGCTATTTGTGATAAGTTTAAGTTCGCATCCTTGGGCTTCCAGACGGTGGATGGTGTTGTGAAGGCGATCGGTATCGATCCTTGTAAGCTGTGCACCTACTGCTGGAACGGTAAAGAATAATAAGGAGAAAAACCATGGAAAAAAGTTATTCCGAAAGCTATGCAGCCGCCGGTGTGGATATTACTGCCGGTTATAAGTCTGTTGAATTGATGAAAAAGCATATCAAGCGTACAAAAAACGAAGGCTGTCTGGATGATGTGGGCGGTTTCGGTGGCTGTTTTGGTCTGAATTTGGCTGGTGTTGAAGAGCCTGTTCTGGTTTCCGGCACCGACGGCTGCGGTACAAAGGTGAAGCTGGCTATTTTGATGGACAAGCACGACACCATCGGTATTGACGCTGTTGCTATGTGTGTCAATGACATTATCTGCTGTGGCGCAAAGCCGCTGTTCTTCTTGGACTACATTGCCTGCGGCAAGAACTTCCCTGAAAAGATCGCAACCATCGTTGGCGGCGTTGCTGAGGGCTGTGTGCAGTCCGGCGCTGCGCTCATCGGCGGTGAAACTGCCGAACATCCCGGCTTGATGCCGGAGGAAGACTACGACCTGGCAGGCTTTGCTGTTGGCGTAGTTGACAAGAAGAAGATTATCGATAACACCCGTATGCAAGCAGGCGATGTGATCATCGCTATGGCCTCCACCGGCATCCATTCCAACGGTTTCTCTTTGTGCCGTAAGGTGTTCGATATCGACAACAACCCCCCTGAGCTGTATACAGCTCGTGAGGAATTGGGCGGCAAGTCTGTTGCTGAGGCACTGCTTGTTCCAACCCGTATCTATGTGAAGTCTATTCTGGCTCTGCTGGAGCAGGTAGATGTTAAGGGTATTTCCCACATTACCGGCGGTGGTTTCTACGAGAATATTCCCCGCAGCATTCCCGATGGCTTGGGGGCTGTGATCAACAGAAGCGCTGTCAAGGTTCTGCCTATCTTCGAACTGATCGCCAAGATAGGCAATATCCCCGAGCGTGATATGTTCAATACATACAACATGGGCGTGGGTATGAGCGTTGTTGTCAAGGCTGAGGAAGTGGACAAGGCGCTGGAGATTCTGAACGCTAATGGCGAAAACGCCTATGTGATCGGCAAGATCGTCGAATCTGACGACAAAATTACCATTGTTTGATTAAGTGAGGGACAAGGATGGATAAAGCAAGAATTGCAGTGCTGGTGTCCGGTGGTGGCACAAACCTGCAGGCACTGATCGATGCACAAGCAGCCGGAACCATTCAAAGTGGTGAAATTTGCTTGGTGATCTCCAATAATGCCAAGGCCTATGCTTTGCAGCGTGCGGCCAACGCCGGCATCGCTTCTGAGGTCGTGCTGAAAAAGGAACTGGGCAGCCAAGCAGCGTTCGAGGAGAAAATTAAGGAGCTGCTTACGCAATATAAGATCGATCTGATTGTGCTTGCAGGCTTTATGTCCATTTTGAGTGAAAGCTTTACATCTTGCTATCCGAAACGCATTTTGAATGTCCATCCGTCCTTGATTCCATCTTTTTGTGGCGAAGGCTTTTACGGCCTTCGGGTTCACGAGGCTGCGCTGGCCTACGGCGTTAAGGTGTCGGGTGCTACTGTTCACTTTGTGAATGAAATACCTGACGGCGGCGAGATCATTATGCAGAAAGCTGTTGTGATTCAGCCGGACGACACGCCGGAAATCCTGCAGAAGCGGATCATGGAGCAAGCAGAATGGAAGATCCTGCCTGCGGCCGTTGAAATGGTCAGCAAACAGTTAATTGGTTAATTATGAGGGAGAATTTTGCTATGAATGTCTATGAAATTGGTTCTTTGAAGGATAAATTGTCCACGAACGCATATCCCGGTCGCGGTATCGTTCTGGGTGTAACACCTGACGGTAAGCACGCTGTTGCTGCTTATTTTATTATGGGTCGCAGCGTTAACAGCCGCAACCGTATCTTTGCTTTTGAGCCGGATGGTATTCGCACTGAAGCACATGACCCCAGCCTGATGAAGGATCCGCATCTGATCATTTATCATCCTGTACGCGAGGTCGGCTGCGGACTGATTGTTACAAACGGTGACCAGACCGATACGATTTGGGATTTCCTCGCAAGAGGTGAGAGTTGGGAATCTGCACTCCGCACCAGAATGTTTGAAGATGACGGTCCTAACTGGACACCTCGTATTTCCGGCCTGCTTGCGCTGGATGGCAGCTACAAGATGTCTATTCTGAAAGCGGCTGACCCTGAAGGTCAGGCCTGTGCAAGATTCTTCTATGAGTACCCCGGCGAACCCGGTCTGGGTCACTTTATCCACACCTATGTGTGTGATGGCAACCCTGTAATTCCCACCTTCCAAGGCGAGCCCGAACGCGTGGCGATGGATAATGACATGGACGCATTTGCAAAAATGCTGTGGGAAAACCTAAATGAAGATAATAAGATCTCTCTTTATGTGCGCTATACGGACATTGAAACCGGCGCATATGAGCATTTGATCATCAATAAGCACGAATAAGGAGACTCAGAATATGAAAGAATTTGAATTAAAATATGGCTGCAACCCGAATCAAAAGCCTGCTAAAATTTATATGCACGATGGCAGCGAGCTGCCCATCGAAATTCTGAACGGCCGTCCCGGCTTCATTAACTTCTTGGATGCCTTTAACTCTTGGCAGCTGGTCAAGGAGCTGAAGGAAGCAACCGGCATGTGCGCTGTCACCTCCTTTAAACATGTATCTCCCACCTCTGCAGCAGTTGGCAAGAAGCTGCCCTTGGAGCTGAAGAAGGCCTGCTTTGTTGAGGACATTGAGGGTCTGGACGAGAACCCCTTGGCCTGCGCTTATGCCCGTGCAAGAGGCGCTGACCGTTTGTGTTCCTTTGGCGACTGGGTCGCTCTGTCCGATGTTTGTGATGCTCTGACCGCTAAGCTGATTGCCCGTGAGGTTTCCGATGGCGTGATCGCACCCGGTTATACCGATGAGGCTCTGGAAATTCTAAAGACCAAGCGGGGTGGCAGCTACAATGTTGTTGCCATCGACCCCAACTTTGTGCCTGCTGAGCAGGAGACAAAGCAGGTGTTTGGTATTACCTTCCAGCAGGGTCGCAACAATTTCAAGATCGGTGAACACCTGCTTGAGAACATTGTTACCGCAAATAAGACCTTTACTGAGGATGCCAAGATCGATCTGATCATCTCCTTGATTACTTTGAAGTACACCCAGTCCAACTCTGTGTGCTTTGCTTATGACGGACAGGCTATCGGTGTCGGCGCAGGCCAGCAGTCTCGTGTGCATTGCACCCGTTTGGCCGGTGGTAAGGCTGATACCTGGTTCCTGCGTCAGCATCCCAAGACACTGGCTCTGCCTTTCCGTGATGATCTTGGCCGTCCTGGTCGTGATAATGCAATCGACGGCTACATTAACGGAAACGAAGAGGATGTCTGCGCTGATGGCATTTGGCAGAACTACTTCACTACTCGTCCCGAGCCTCTGACCGCTGAGGAGAAGCGTGCATTCCTGGACGCACAGACCGGTGTTGCACTGGGTTCCGACGCTTTCTTCCCGTTCCCCGACAGCATCAAGCGTGCAAAGGCTTCCGGCGTCTCTTACATTGCTGAACCCGGCGGCTCCATCCGCGGCGATCTGGTTATCGCTGGGTGCGACAAGAACGATATGGTTATGGCATTCACCGGAATGCGTTTGTTCCACCATTAATTGAGGTTATGCTATGAAGATACTTGTTGTCGGTGGTGGTGGCAGAGAGCATGCCATCATCAAGAAAATCAAAGAGAATCCCGCGGTGTCGGAAATCTTCGCAACACCGGGTAACGGTGGTATAGCCAAGGATGCTACTTGCGTGGATATCGGTGCAAAGGATATCGATAAAATCGTTGCTTTTGCAATTGAAGCCGGCATTGATTATGCAGTGGTTGCCCCCGATGATCCGCTGGTTTTGGGCTGCGTTGATGCGTTGGAAGAAAAGGGTATTCCTTGCTTCGGTCCCCGTGCAAATGCAGCAATTATTGAAGGTAGTAAGGTTTTTTCCAAGAACCTTATGAAAAAGTATAATATTCCCACAGCGGCCTATGAGGTCTTTACCGATATGGACGCTGCCCTTACATACTTGGATACTGCGCCCATTCCTACCGTTATCAAGGCTGATGGTCTGGCGCTGGGCAAGGGTGTTATCATTGCGATGACCCGCGATGAGGCTAAGGATGCCGTTCGTTCTATGATGGCTGATAAGGTGTTTGGCAAAAGTGGTGACCAAATCGTAATTGAAGAGTTCCTGACTGGCCCTGAGGTGTCCGTGCTATCCTTTACAGACGGTAAGACCGTTGTGCCTATGATTTCCTCTATGGACCATAAGCGGGCAGGGGATAACGACACCGGCCTAAATACCGGCGGTATGGGCACGGTTGCACCCAATCCTTACTACACCAAGGAATTGTCTGACGAGTGTATGAAAACCATCTTCTTGCCGACCATCGCAGCAATGAATGCTGAGGGCCGTACATTCAAAGGCTGTCTGTACTTTGGTCTGATGCTGACCCCCAATGGCCCTAAGGTCATCGAGTATAACTGCCGTTTCGGTGATCCTGAAACACAGGTTGTGCTGCCTCTGCTGGAGAGCGATCTACTTACTGTTATGCAGGCTACCACCAACGGCACCCTGGCTGAAACAGAAGTGAAATTCTCTGACAAGAACGCTTGCTGCGTGATTATGGCATCCAAGGGCTATCCCACAGCCTATGAGAAGGGCTTTGAAATGACGATCCCCGATGCTGTCTGGGATAATGTATATGTTGCCGGCGCTTCGCTGAAGGATGAAAAGCTTCTGACAAATGGCGGCCGTGTGTTGGGTGCAACTGCTGTTGCTGACACTTTGGAGCAGGCAATTTCTGATGCTTATGCTATGGTGAAAACGATCCATTTTGATAACGCATATTATCGTAATGACATTGGCGCAAAGGCATTGAAGGCCGGGAGGAATTAAGTTTGGTATATAGAGTATTTGTAGAGAAAAAGGCTGAACTGGCCAATGAGGCAAAGGCACTTTTAAGCGAGGCTAAGAATCTGCTCGGCATTGCTGGTATTGAAAATGTCAGATTGTTAAACTGCTATGACGCAGAGAATATCACAAAAGAACTGTTTGATTACGCAAAGCAGACGGTTTTTTCTGAGCCGCAGATCGATATTGTTACTGACACCTGCGATATGGGTGATGCCGTCGTGTTTGCGGTTGAACCCCTGCCCGGTCAGTTTGACCAGCGTGCAGACTCTGCTGCACAGTGTATTCAGATCATCTCTCAGGGTGAGCGTCCTATCATTCGTGCTTCTAAGGTTTATGCGCTGTATGGAAAGCTGACCGACAAGGAGGTCACTGCAATTAAGAAGCATGTGATCAACCCCGTTGAGTGCCGTGAGGCGGAGATGGCTTTACCGGAGACATTGGTCGTTGATTACACGATTCCCCAATCTGTTGCAACAGTCGAAGGCTTTATCGCCCTTGATGAACAGGGCTTGGCTGATCTTTTGGATAAGCTTGGTCTTGCTATGGATTTAGACGATCTGAAGTTCCTTCAGAACTACTTTAAGAATGAAGAAAAGCGCGATCCTACAATTACCGAGATTCGTGTTGTCGACACCTACTGGTCTGACCACTGCCGTCACACCACTTTCTCCACAATTATTGATGATGTGAAGATTGAGGATCCGGCAGTTGCCGATGCCTATAAGCGCTATTTGGCTGCCCGCGTTGAGGTTTACGGCGAGGAAAAGGCGGCTAAGCGTCCACAGACATTGATGGACATCGCTACCATTGGTGCCAAAACTTTAAAGAAGCGCGGTCTTCTGCCCGAATTGGACGAGAGCGAAGAAATTAACGCCTGCTCTATCCATGTGGATGCTGAGGTTAACGGCGAAAAGCAGGATTGGCTGCTGATGTTCAAGAACGAGACCCACAACCACCCCACTGAGATCGAGCCCTTTGGCGGTGCTGCGACCTGTATCGGCGGTTGTATCCGTGACCCGTTGTCCGGTCGTGCCTATGTGCATCAGGCTATGCGTGTTACCGGCGGCGCTGACCCCAGAAAGCCGCTGAATGAGACCATTCCCGGTAAGCTGCCTCAGCGCAAGATCTGCCAGACCGCTGCTGCAGGCTACTCGTCCTACGGCAACCAGATCGGTCTGGCAACCGGCCATGTGGCTGAAATCTACCACGACGGCTATGCTGCAAAGCGTTTGGAGTGCGGCGCTGTTGTTGGCGCTGCTCCCGCATACAATGTTCGCAGAGAGCGTCCTGCTGCAGGCGACGTTGTTGTTCTGTTGGGTGGCCGCACCGGCCGCGACGGTATCGGCGGTGCTACCGGCTCTTCTAAGAGTCACAATATGAAGTCCCTGACAACGATGGCTTCTGAAGTGCAGAAGGGTAATGCCCCTGAAGAGCGGAAGATCCAGCGTTTGTTCCGTGATAGCAATGTTACCCGTCTGATTAAGCGTTGTAACGACTTTGGTGCAGGCGGTGTTTCTGTTGCCATCGGAGAATTGGCTGCCGGTTTGCAGATCGATCTGGATGCTGTTCGCAAGAAGTATGACGGCTTGGACGGCACGGAAATCGCAATTTCTGAGTCTCAGGAGCGTATGGCTGTTGTTGTCGATGCAAAGGATGCAGATGCATTCATTGCTGCAGCGCAGAAGGAAAACCTGGAGGCTTATCGTGTAGCTGTTGTTACCGAGGAAGAAAGAATGGTTATGGTCTGGAAGGGTCAAACCATTGCAAATCTTTCTCGCGCCTTCCTCGACACGAATGGTGCAGACAAGCATACTAAGGTAAATGTTACCGCTAAGGATATGTCTGCTTTGGGCAAACCTTTGTATAAGTCCCTGCGTGAAATGGCGGTTGATTTGAAGGTCGCAAGCCGTAGAGGTTTGGTCGAGCGTTTTGACGGCAGTATCGGCGCCGGTTCTGTGTTGATGCCCTTTGGTGGCAAGACGCAGACCACACCTGCACAGGCAATGGCAGCTGTTCTGCCTGTCCTGCCCGGTCAGGAGACCTCTCAGGCCAGTGTTATGGCTTGGGGTCTTGACCCGGATCATATGTCTATTGATCCTTACACAGGCGCTCGTTCCGCGGTATATTCTTCTGTTGCTAAGTTGGTTGCTGCCGGTGCTGACTATAAAAAGGTTTACCTGACTCTGCAGGAGTTCTTCGAAAAGCTGCAGGCAGAACCCGCTCGTTGGGGCAAGCCTTTTGCTGCACTGCTTGGCGCATTTGATGCGCAGTTGGAGTTGGGCGCTGCTGCGATCGGCGGTAAGGACTCTATGTCCGGCTCGTTCCTGGATATGGATGTGCCGCCCACACTGATCTCCTTTGCAATTGCTCCGATCGCTAAGGAGCAGGTGCTGACACCTGAATTTAAGCAGGCCGGCAACCCTGTTTATGTCTTTGGTCCTGCGGATGATACCGCTGAGGGACAGAAGGCTGCATGGGATGCGTTCAATAAACTCCACTTGGAGGGCAAGGTCAAGGCAGCCTGGGCTGTTGAGAACGGTCTTGCTGAGGCAGTTATGAAGATGTCCTTCGGCAACCGCGTTGGTTTCGCTTCCTGCGGTTCTGTTGGAGATAACTGGCATAGCGCTGGCTTGTATGGCTTTATCGTTGCTGAATTGACCGAGGATGTGGAACTGCCCGGCGTTATGAAGATCGGCACGACTACAGCTGAAGGTGTTATTGCGCTGGACAATGACAGTGCTTCTATCGATGAGCTGCTTACGATGAATGAGGGCGTTTTGGAGAATGTTTACCCCACCTGCGCTCCTGCCGATGATAATCAGGCGCCTACATTTATCTTTGACGGACGCACCAATAAGGCACCTGCCGTAAAGTGCGCGAAGCCGAAGGTGCTGATCCCCGTATTCCCCGGCACAAACTGCGAGTTTGACTCTGCCCGGGCCGTTATGGCTGCCGGTGCTGATGCAGACATCGTTGTCATCCGAAACCTGACAGCCGATGATGTGGCAAGAAGTGTTGAAGAGGTTTCTGCTAAGATCGCAGAAAGCCAGATGATCTTCATTCCCGGCGGCTTCTCCGGCGGCGATGAGCCCGACGGTTCTGCTAAGTTCATCACAGCATTCTTCCGTAATCCCGCAGTTAAAGAGCAGGTTACACGCTTGCTGGACGACCGTGACGGCCTGATGTGCGGTATCTGCAATGGTTTCCAGGCGCTGATTAAGCTGGGTCTTGTGCCTTACGGAAAGATCATCGACACAGATGAAACCTGTCCTACCTTGACCTTCAATACGATCGCGCGTCACCAGTCCAAGATCGTCCGTACCCGAATCGCATCCAACAAGTCTCCGTGGCTGAGCCTGATGAATGTAGGCGATATTGTAAATGTTCCCATTTCTCACGGCGAAGGTCGCTTCTATGCGGATAAGGAACTGGCAATGAAGCTGGCTGAGAACGGTCAGGTCGCAACCCAGTATGTGGATCTGGAGGGTGTACCTTCTATGGATACTGCCTTCAACCCCAACGGTTCTGTATTTGCTATCGAGGGCATTACCTCTCCCGATGGTCGCGTCTTGGGTAAGATGGGCCACAGCGAGCGTATTGGTGCAGGCCTTTACAAGAATGTGCCCGGTAATTATGACATCCGTATGTTTGAAGCAGCGGTTAAGTACTTCAAAGGCTAATTAAAAAACCCCCGGAAGGATAACCTTCCGGGGGTTTTAATATCTATTATTATTCTAACAGTGCTTTTGCTTTTCTTGCGACTACGATTTCTTCGTTAGTGTCCACAACATAAATGCGAACCGTACTTCCGTCAGCAGAAATATCATTTCCGCTTTCGGGATCGCGGTTTTTATCAGCATCCAAAGTGATGCCGAGGAAATCCAAGCCATCCAGACTCAATGCGCGAACCAAGTTGCTCTTCCGACCGATACCACCGCCGAACACAACGGCATCCACGCCACCCATTGCGGCAGCGTATGCGCCGATATATTTCTTGATGCCATAAGCATAGGCCTTGATGGCGTTTTGGCAGTCAACGTTGCCGTTTTCCGCAGCGGCCTGAATGTCACGAAGGTCATTGGAAACACCGCCGGACATACCATACAGTCCGCTTTTGCTTTGCAGCATTTTTTTGACCTCGCCCAACTCCATTCCACATTCCTCGACAAGATGGAAGATGATATAAGGATCCATATCACCGATGCGATTGTTTTGCAGCACACCGCATTGAAGACCCATACCCATCGTGGTGTCGATGCTGATGCCGTTTTTAACAGCGCAGAGACTTCCGCTGCCACCCAGATGGCAGCAAATAAGCTTCAGGTCGTCGCGACCCATTTCTTTTGCAGTCCAAGTGGACAGGTATTCCAAGGATGCGCCGTGGAAGCCATAGCGGCGAATGCTGTGGGCCTTGCTCAGTTCCAAGGGGATGGGGTAAAGATAGGCCTCGGGCGGCATTTGCGCGTGGAAGGCAGTTTCAAAGGAGCCGATCATAGGTGTATCGGGCATCAGGTTCTTAAACTGCCGAATTGCAGCGATATAGGGAGGATTGTGAGCCGGTGCAACGGAATTAAAATCGGCCATAGCACGCAGGACTTCTTCTGACAGGTACTGTACGCCGGTAATGCCCTTTGCGTGCACCACCTTGAAACCAACGCAGGAAATTTCTGAAAGTGATTCGATGCAACCACAGAGCAGTTGCTCTAACATTACGCAAATTGCCTCACGGTGAGTAGGGAATGCTTCCTCCTGACGGATCGCATCGCCGGTCAGGTAATTCTTGTGGTAAAAAACGCTGTTGTCAGCACCAACGCGCTCTGCGCCACCGGCGCAAAGAACCTTTTCATTGGCATCCATATCAAAAAGCTGATATTTCAGCGAGGTGCTGCCTACATTGCAAATCAAAATATTCATATTGCTCTCCTTGTAGCTTGTTGTGCGAGCCACTGCGAATCCGCATTGGCTTTCTTTTTATAAACCAGTAGATATGCGATCGTCTGGGCAATAAATGTGATCGTCCAGGAAATCACATATGAAATGTATAGACATTCAGGCGTGTGATACTGTGGGATTTGGAAAATGGTGTAGATCCATAGGATACGAATGCCACACACACCCAGTACGGTGATCACCATAGGAACAAAGGACGATCCAAGTCCGCGTAATGCGCCTGTGGACACATCCATAAGGCCGCATATAAAGTAGGGAAGCATAATATAGGTCATTCGAATCATGCCGTATTCAATAGCCTCCTGCGAGTCCGTGATGTATACGGAAAGCAACTGCCTGCCGAATAACCAAAAGGTGAGGCTGGAAACAAGACTTGCGATGGTTACATAGCCGAGGCAGGTGCCATAGATTTTTTTAATGCGGTTAAATTGATGTGCGCCTGCGTTTTGGCCGGTGTAGTTAACAGCAGATTGGTGAAAGCTATTCATAATTACGAAGATAAAGCCTTCCAAATTGCTTGCTGCGCCGTTGCCGGAAAGAATCGCTTCGGAGTTAAAGGAATTGATGGAGGACTGAATGATCACATTTGAAATCGAGAACATCGAGCCCTGTATACCGGCAGGCAGGCCAATGCGGATGATCTTCAGCAGCTGCTTTTTATAGAATCGAATTTTCTTCAGCATCAGACGACAAGCGTCTGTTCGTTTCATAAGTGCAATGGTGACGAGTACCGCAGAAATACCCTGAGAGATCGTTGTTGCCAGGGCGACACCGTCCACATTCATGTGAAAAACAGTGACAAAAACCACATTCAACAGTACATTTATGACACCGGCAAGGGTCAAAAAGTACAGAGGAGATTTGGAGTCACCGGCGGCTCTTAGAATAGATGCACAGAAGTTATATACCATACTAAAAATCATACCGCCGAAATAGATCCGCATGTAGATCGAGGACAAAGGCAACACATTCTCTGGTGTTTTCATTAAAATGAGGAGCTTCTCAGAGAAAACAACACCGACAACTGTCAGAATTGCGCCGCCGACAAGGGCTGTTGCGAAGGCGGTGTGTACCGTTCTGTGTGCTTCTTCGTCGTCTTTGCCGCCCAAGCTGTGTGCAACAGCTACGCTTGCGCCAACAGACAGGCCGATAAACAAATTTACGATCAGATTGGTAATCGCACCGGTTGCACTGACGGCGGCAACACAAATACTGCCACAGAACCGGCCGACAATAACGAGGTCTGCCGCATTAAACAGCAGTTGCAGCAGGCTTGTTAAAATGATCGGTATCGTGTAGCGTATAATACTTGGACCGAGACGGTCGTTTATCATATCTATATTTCTTCTCATAGGGCGTTTACCTTCTTTACGCAGAGCGTTTTGCCGTCAACTGTGAACTGAATATCAAATCCGGCAAAGGGTAAGCCGTAAATGCGCTCAGGATCGCTGTGATAGGAGGGGCGCGGATTGTGAGACAGAACCTCAACAGCAGCAGAGCGTTTATCTGCAGGAAGCATTGTGAGAAGTTCCGCAGGGAAGTCTACTTCCAATACGAAGTCGTCCGCATTTGTGGTAAATCCGCCCAAGGCTTCCGGATGTGCGTCAGAATAGGGGATATAAGGCTTGATATCCAATATAGGAGTGCCGTCCATAAGATCAGCACCAGATACGTGTATGACCGTGCCGTGTTCCTTTGTTTGCTCAAGACCTACAAGCTTCACACAGGATAGGCCAATATTGTTTGGCCTGAAAGGGGAGCGCGTTGCAAAAACGCCCAAGCGCGTGTTTCCGCCCAACCGCGGAGGCCGCACAGTCGGAGACCATTCACTACGAACCGCCTCGGAAAATTGCCACAGGATCCAGAGATGGGAGAATTCCTCCAGTCCGCGCAGAGCATCGGGATTGCGGTATTCCGGTTCAAAAATGACGGTAGAATGTAGGCTCTCAACGAGACCGCTTTGTCTTGGGATACCAAATTTAGTTGGAAAGTCACTGCGCATAGTGGCAATGGGGCGCATAGAAATTTCCATTTTATCGCACCTTTCTCAGAATGAAAGAAATGATGAAGATTATAACCAGCAGCAGGGATATGGCGGCGCCGGCAGAGGCTCCGAGGTAATAGGAAATGATCAAGCCGCCAATACCTGCCAAGAGCGCAAAAACAATAGAAAATGCGTGATATTGACGCAAGTTTCTCGATATATTTCGGGCTGCCGCAGCAGGGAGAACCAACAGAGAGTTCAGAATCAGCAGGCCGACCCAAGATATGGAAAGCGTTACTACAACAGCAACAGCAGTTGTAAAAGCTGTTTGGTAGGCCGCCGGAGAAAAACCTCTGGAGGAAGCAAGTGCCGGGTGAATAGCTGATAGCGTCAAGCGGTTTCCGCACAACAGCATAAAGATAAGAATTGCCACAAACACAATGGCAAGACAACCGATCTCGCTAGGTGTGACCGACAAAATATCACCTACAAGGTACTTGTTATATTTTGTAAAGCTGTTACCGCCCAATGTGGCGATAAAGATACCAAGCGCAACGGCAGCGCTGGAAAAAACACCGATCAGCGTGTCTGCGGTTTGATTGCTTCTGCTGCGCACAAAGGAGAAAAGCAGCGCAAAAGCCACAGCAAACACAACAGCCACGAGCGTAGGCATACTGATGCCGCAAATGCAGCCGATGGCGATTCCAGTGAAGGCAGAATGGCCCAATGCATCTGAGAAGAAGCTCATCCGTCCGCTGACGACCATAGTGGATGTTAACCCGAACAGAGGAGCAATTATGATAATTGCCAGCAGCGCATTGCACATAAACCGCCATTGCAGCATTTCGATGGGGAGTACCTGACAGAGTTTGTACCAAAATTCCATCACTCAACGCCTCCTTTTCGGTGGAAGACACGACGGAATTCCTCTGAATTCAGAACCTCGTTAGGCGTACCTTGACGGATTAAACGACGATCCATCAAAACGACCTGGTCAGCATAGCGTTCAAGCATAGAAAAGTCGTGGGTGATCATCAAAATCGACAAATCATAGGTTTGTCTGATTTCGTCAAGCATATCCATCAGAACCTCCATACCTTCCACATCCACACCGGAAAGCGGCTCGTCCAATATCAGTATATTGGGAATGGGTTCCAGCGCAACGGCAAGCAAAACCCTCTGCAGCTCGCCGCCGGAAAGTGTGCCGATGCGACGGTCGATCAGGTTCTCACTATAGACTCGTTCAAGACAGGTCCGAATTTTCCGGCGCATAGCCTGTGTTTGCATTAAAAATGCAGGGCGACGGCTCAAACAGCAGGCAAATAGATCTGCGACGCTGAAGCAGTCTCCGGCGTCAAAGGTAGGACTCTGCGGCACATAGCCGATCTTAGCGCGGTGATTTCTTTTACCGGGAACAGAGAAGGAGATCACGCCGTTGTAGGTCTGCTGACCAAGAATCGTTTTGATGAGTGTGCTCTTTCCTGCACCGTTGGGTCCGATCAGGGCGATCATTTCACCGCAGTGCATATGTAGGTCGACATTTTCAATGATTGTCTCATTACCGATCTTAACGGATAGATCCTGAATACGAAGGCAGCAGGAGTGACCGCAACTGCCGCCGTGCGTTCCGATATTCATCCCAATGCCTCCTTTATGGTGTTTATATTATGATACATGGCATCAAAGTAGCTGTTGCCGGATATAGCCATATCAAGGGCATACGACTTGACGCCGATCTCTGCACGAATCACCGACGCGGATGCGGTGCTGCCGTTTCTTTCAGTAAAAATGGCTGGGATTTGGCGGATATCGATCAGTCCGCATAATTCTGTCAATTCCTTTGCTGACACCTCACTGCCGGATTCTTCCTCTATAGCCCGCAGGATATGCAGGTCAAATGCTTCAGCAAAGTAGGTAAAGCCATCGTGAAATGTAACCAGCTCCCGACAGGAAAGTTCTCGCAGAGTGTCGTTACCGTATTGCTGTAAGGCATCTAATTCTGCGAGCAGGCTAGTTAGATTTTTCTCGAATTGGTTCTTATGCTCGGGATACAGGGTGCACAACTGCAATGCAATGTTTTTGCACATTTGCTTTGCGTTTTCAGGGGACAGCCAAATGTGTGGGTCGTTTTCATGGTTGTGTCCGTCTTCCGATTTGTGTTCATGTCCATCATGGCTACAATTAAGAGTGATTCCATGCGAAGCGTCGATGACCGTTTGATCATCGTCGATAACGCCGCCCAGAAAGGTTTCCAAGCCGCCGCCGGACAGGACAATAGCCTGAACAGATTCTATTTTCTGCATCTGTGATACTTGAACGCTGTAATCGTGCAGGCAGGACACATCCTCCGTGATCAGCCGGGTGACGGCGATATTGGTATCGTGGCACAGCATAGAGGTGAATTCGTAGACAGGTAAAGTGGTAGCGGCAATATGCCATTCGGCTTTTGAGGCGCAACCGGAAAGTGCCACAAAAAGAACTATGAAAATTAGGCACAGTTTCTTCATTCAAACCACCCATATGATAAATAATTTCCACCTTTTATTATACCACATATGTCAAGAAAATGGGAGACCGAAATAACGGTCTCCCATTGTTTTTTACTACGCATGGTCGCTTAGCCAGGCATCTACTTTTGCTTTGCCTAAGCGCAGAATATCTTCGCCGGGGTAGGGAGATCTTTCGCCCCCACAAACATAAATGAAGTATAGCCCATCAGGTGTTTTGTAGAGCTTTTCCTCGTATCCGGCAGGATCGCCGAAATAGCCGTAGGTGTAATGCTTGATGCATTCTGCGGTTTGTGTATCATACTCTTTTTTGCCTATCGTTTTCTTCATAGTTGTCTCCTTTCGTAATATTTAATGACATTATTATATTTTTGTGCGGTATGAGAAAACAAGGGAATTTTATACTGAATTGCCTATTTGAGGAAAAGAATATAGACGATGCTACAAAACTGTGGTATTATGGCTACGAGGTGACGAATGTGAAGGATTTTCCTGTTTTTACAACTGAAAATGGTGTTGCAAGTCTTGTTCTGCGGGAAATTCCTTACAAGGGCATTGCCTTTGTTACATTGCAGGATACACGAGATCCAAGACAACTGCTCTCTGAGTGCGTAGAGTTTTGCCGCGCTGTCGGCGCACAGAGGATTTTTGCTGCCGGGCATAGCATCCTTTATGATTATCCACAGGCGGTGTCTGTTATACGGATGCGGTGTGCGCGCACAGCGATTGATGAGACGGATGCGGCTTTGTTTCCTGTTACGGAGAAGACGATCGATAAATTTCGAGAAATTTATAATCAGAAAATGGCGGACATTTCGGTGGCATCCACAATGACCGTTGCGGATGCGGAGAAGCTTTTGCAACGGGGTGCCGGATATTTTGTACATAGAGGAGACGAGCTTCTGGGTATAGGAATCGTTGCGGATGATACGATTGAGGCGATCGCAGGTATGCGGCCCGGCGTTGGGGCAGATGTTTTGTGTGCATTAAGCAGCGCCCTGTACTCTGATTGGGTCGTTCTGGAGGTTGCATCAACCAATATCCCTGCTATTCGATTATATGAAAAAGTCGGCTTTTTTAAGTTAGCTGAAGTGATTTGCTGGCACGACGCAACAAATTTGTAGCTGACAAGAAAAAATACTTGACAAGGTGCACGATATAGTGTATGATGTGCTAGGTGTAAAGGAAAACTGATTGACAGGAGGCATATGATGGACGCGGTTGAGATGCTTTTGCTGTTTGATTATTACGGCGATATGCTGACTGAGCGCCAGCGGATGTGCCTGGATCTTCGTTACAATCAGGACCTTTCCCTTGCGGAGATTGCTGAAGAATTAGGCGTAAGCCGCCAGGGAGTGCACGACAATATCATCCGCGCTGAGGCCCATCTGCAGAAGATGGAGGCTAAGACCGGATGTGTCCGCCGATACTTACAAAGCCGTGACGCGATGCAGGCGATTTTGACCTCTGTGGAGGCGCTGAAGAATCATGCGGATTCGCAGGTACGGGATGTTGTTGCAGTGATCGCAAGGGCAGCAAGTTCCATCGAGGAGTAATGTATGGCATTTGAAGGTTTAACCGAAAAAATTGCAGCCACCTTCCGTAAGCTTAGAGGTAAAGGTCGGTTGAAGGAGTCCGATGTAAAGGAAGCAATGCGGGAGATCCGTATGGCTTTGCTGGAAGCGGATGTCAGTTACAAGGTCGTTAAGGACTTTGTGAAATCTGTTACAGAGCGTTGTGTTGGCACGGATGTGCTCGAAGCCCTGAGCCCAGCACAGATGATCATCAAGATCGTCAACGAAGAGCTTACAGCGCTTATGGGCAGTGAAACCAAGCACATTACCACCAACCCGAACGGTCCGACGGTGGTTATGTTGGTCGGCTTACAGGGTGCCGGTAAAACAACAAACGGCAGTAAGCTGGCCGGTCTTATGAAGCGTCAGGGCAAGAAGCCACTGCTGGTTGCCTGTGATATTTATCGACCTGCTGCGATTCAGCAGCTCAAGGTCTGTGGCGAGAAACTGGGTGTTCCTGTGTTTGAAAAGGGTCAGATCAGCCCTGTTCAGATTGCTAAGGATGCGCTTCTCTATGCCCGTCAGCACGGCCATGATATGGTCTTTCTGGATACTGCCGGTCGTCTGCATATAGACGAGACACTGATGCAGGAGTTGAAGGATATTAAGGCCGCTGTGAAGCCGGACGAGATCCTCTTGGTCGTTGATGCAATGACCGGTCAGGATGCGGTCAATGCCGCTGAAAGCTTCAATGAATGGCTGGAAATTGATTCCGTAATGCTCTCCAAGCTCGATGGCGATGCAAGAGGCGGTGCGGCTTTGTCTGTCCGCGCGATTACAGGTAAACCCATTAAATTCACCGGTATCGGTGAGAAGCTTGAGGATATTGAGCAGTTCCATCCGGATCGTATGGCATCAAGAATCCTCGGTATGGGCGATGTTCTTTCTCTGATTGAGAAGGCAGAGAAGGCTTATGACGCTAAGAAGAGCGCTGAGTTGGAAGAGCGCCTGAAATCCAATAAATTCACACTTCAGGACTTCTACGATCAGATGGTTCAGTTAAAGTCCATGGGCTCTATGCAGGACCTGCTGGCGCAGATGCCCGGTATGAATATGAAGAATATTCAGTTGGACGAAAAGGCGATGGGTCGCACAGAAGCGATCATCCTCTCTATGACTCCCAAGGAGCGCGAGAATCCGAACATTATCGGTGCAAGCCGCAAAAAGCGAATTGCAAACGGCTCCGGCGTAAAGGTCGAGGATGTGAACCGCCTTTTGAAGTCTTTTGACCAGATGAAGGCAATGATCAAACAGTTCTCCGGCCCGGGTATGGGCAAGAAAATGAAGCGTATGGGCAAACTCGGCGGTTTCGGCGGATTCCCCGGCTTCTAATCAGATGGTTCGTATAAAGCAAATTGCTTTGCGATATAGATTAAAAACAATCATTTTGGAGGTGAAACTCATGGTTAAAATCAGACTCAGAAGAATGGGCGCTAAGAAGGCTCCTTTCTACCGTATCGTTGTTGCTGATGCACGCTCTCCTCGTGACGGCCGTTGCATCGAAGAGATCGGCACCTACAATCCTCTGACCAACCCCGCTACCATCACTGTTGATGCAGAGAAGGTTCAGGCTTGGATCAAGAATGGCGCTCAGCCCACCGACACCGTTCGTGGCCTGCTGAAGAATGCCGGCGTGCTGTAATTTTCCTTAAGGAGTATTCCAATGAAAGAACTTTTGCTGTATATGGCAAAGAATCTGGTGGACGAACCTGAGGCAGTTACAGTAACGGAAGTTTCTAACGACGAAGGAAAGGTGCTTGAACTCCATGTTGCCCCCGGCGATATGGGTAAGGTCATCGGCCGCCAGGGTCGAATTGCGAAAGAAATTCGCACC
>JAZLCU010000010.1:0-8114 GCA_045614325.1 Faecousia sp.
ATCCGCGGTGACGAGCGCACCAAGATCCACGCCCGTAACAGCGCTCTGCCCTCTTCTTACATCGACAAGGACGCAACCACCGTCAACTGCTTTATCGCAGAAGGCTCTGAGATCTACGGCACCGTTCGCCACAGCATTATTTCCACCGGCTGTACCGTAGGCGTTGGCGCAGTTGTTGAGGATTCCGTTGTTATGCCCGGCGTCGTGATCGAGTCCGGCGCTATCGTCCGCCACTCCATTTTGGGCGAGAATTCCAAGGTCTGCCGCAACGCTGTTGTGGGCGGCGTGTTTACCAAGGATGAAGCGAAAGAAATCAGCGTGACCGCTAAGGGCACTGTGATCGAAGCCGGCACCGTTCTGCTGCCCGGCGAAATGCGGTAAAGGAGGGAATTTGCTATGAATGTAATGGGTATTATCTTCGCAAACGACTCGGCTATGGCTGAGCTGAGCATCAAGCGTACCATCGGCAGTATTCCTTTCGGTGGCCGCTACCGTCAGATCGACTTCCATCTGTCCAATATGGCCGCCGCCGGTGTCCGCCACTTGGGCGTGATCTCCCGGCACAACTACCAGAGCCTGATCAACCACATCGGCTCCGGTGAAGAATGGGGTCTGGAGCTGGAAGAGGGCGGTTTGGAATTCCTCACCCCCTTTGCTATGTCCTCCTACCACAATTACCGCGGTAAGCTGGAGACTTTGTATTCTTCCATCGGCTTTTTGAACTTTGGTCCCGATGATGAGTATGTCATCATGGCCGACGCCGCCATTTTGTGCAACATCGACTTAAAGCGCGTGCTTGATGCCCATATTGCAAGCGGCAAGGACATCACCGTTGTCACCAACGCAGGCATCGCCGACGGCAAGAAACAGCTGGATCTGGCCATTAAGCTGGACGAAAACGGCGAGATTGCCGATATGGCTGTGGACTACTGCGCCCCTGCCGATTATTTGGCTTCTATGGACATTTTTGTCATCTCCAAGACATTGTTCCGCAAACGCATTGAGGAGTGCATTGCCCGGAATCTGTTCCATATGGACCGGGATCTGGTGCTGGGCTCCTGGCAGGCCGGCACACTTTCTGTGAATGTATATCAGTTCCGCGGTCTTGCAATGTTCAACGACTCTGTGGAGGAGTATTACCGCAACTCTCTGGCTCTGCTGGACGAGCGTACCCGCCACGATCTGTTCTACTACAACCACCCTGTTTACACCAGAGTGCGTGACCGTGTGCCTACCTATTACGGTGAAAACTCCGTTGTCGACAACTGCATCGTGGCTGATGGCGGTATGCTAGAGGGCAGCGCGACAAACTGCATTTTGTTCCGTCAGGTCACCATTAGGGAAGGCGCAAGCCTTGAAAACTGCGTAGTTATGAACGACACCGTTGTGGGTGAAAACTGCGAGCTGAAGAATGTCATTTTGGATAAGGATGTTGTTGTTCGTCCCGGCTCCAAGCTCATCGGCACACCCACCAATCCCCTGATCGTAAAACGAGGAGAAATCGTATGAGAATTGCCATTTTGGCATCGGAAGGCGCGCCCTACATCAAGTCCGGCGGCTTGGGCGATGTGATGGAGGCTCTGCCCTCCGCGCTGGCCCGGATCCCCGGAAATGAAGTGGTTTTGCTGCTTCCCTACTACAAGAAAATGCTGGAAAACGCCGCTTATGAGGCAGAGCTTGTCACCCAGTTTTATGTGGCGCTTGGCTGGCGGCAGCAGTATTGCGGCATTTACCGGGTGAAAAACCGTACCGACGGCGTGCAGGTCTATTTCATCGACAACCTGTACTACTTTGGTGGCCGTTCCGGCGCAATTTACGGCGATATGGATGACGGTGAGCGGTTTGCTTACTTCTCCAAGGCCTGTCTGGATGCTTTGGTTGCGCTGAAATTCATTCCCGACATTATCCAGTGCAACGACTGGCAGACATCCCTTGTTCCCGTATTTTTGAAGGCCCAATACTACCCCTTCTTCCCCAAGACCCGGTGCATGTATACCATTCACAACATTGAATATCAGGGCTGGGCTCAGCCGGAATTCTTTGACGATGTTTTGGCGCTGCCTTGGGATTATCGGGATCGGTTCGATATGGACGGCGCAGTTAACTGTATGAAGGCCGCCATCGAGACCGCCGATCTGGTCACCACCGTTTCGGAAAGCTATGCAAAGGAGCTTTTGTATCCTTACTATGCCCACGGCTTGGATTCCGTAATTGCCGGCAACGCAGGCAAGCTCACCGGCATCACCAACGGCATTGATGTAAACACCTTTAACCCGGAAAAAGACCCGGCGCTGCCTGCTCACTACAACGCAGAGACCTTCCCTGTTGGCAAGGCCGCCTGCAAGGCTGCTGTGCAAAAGGAAGTGGGACTTCCGCAGAAAAAGGATGTACCGCTGATGGTGATGGTGACCCGTCTGGCAGGACACAAGGGCTTGGATCTTCTGTGCCACATTGCACGGCGGCTTCTTGTCGAAGAGGATTGCCAGCTGCTGATCTTGGGTACAGGCGAAGCGCATTTTGAGCAATTTTTCTTGGATCTGCAGGCCGAATTCCCCGATCGGGTGGCCGCAAAGATCACCTTCAATCTGGCGCTGGCCTCCCGGATCTACGCCGGCGGCGATATTTACCTTATGCCCTCCAAGAGTGAGCCCTGCGGCTTAAGTCAGATGAATGCCATGCGCTACGGCACTGTGCCGGTTGTTCACGCTACCGGCGGCTTGCGGGACACCGTTCCTCCTGTTGATGAAAAGGGTGAAAACGGCTTGGGCTTTACTTTCCAGAGCTACAACGCAGACGATTTCCTTGCTGCGCTGAAGCGGTGCTTGAGCCTGTATCACAACTACAAGGCGCAATTCACCGCTCTGCAAAAGACCGATATGGAGCAGGATTTCAGCTGGGATAAGCCTGCCGGCCGTTACATGGAGCTGTTTCACAAAATGTTGAATGCTTAATAAGTTGAAACCGGAGCAGAAATGCTCCGGTTTTTCTTGACCTTTTTGCGAAAATGCCGTATTCTATAGGGGAAATTATCGCAAGGAGCAGATTATGCGGATATTGTTTGACTCTCAGGAAGCTAAGTATAAAACACCCTTTGGAACACTGTCCCAAGGGGAGCTTTGTGCGCTCAACATCCATATCCCCTGCTCCGTTCAAGCCACCAAGGTGGAGTGCATTCTTGACTTTGAAAACGGCGAGTCGGGTCTTACCGCAACTCTTACCAAGGACCGCACCGAAGGCCCTTACGATATTTTCTCCGGCAGCTTCACGCTCGACAAGCCGGGTCTTTACTTCTATTACTTCCGCATTTACAAGCCTGCCGGCTCATTCCGGCTGTTTAAGTATGGTCACGACACCAATATGGAAGCCGGTGACCGCTGGCAACTGACCTGCACGCCGAAGGATTTTACCACCCCGGATTGGGCCAAGGGCGCCACTGTTTATCAAATTTTCCCCGACCGTTTTTGCAAGGCAGGCGCACCCGATCTAACCGGCAAATTAGAGCCTTACACCGTTCACAAAAGCTGGAGTGACGAGGTGCATTGGCAACCCAACGAAAAAGGAGAAGTGCTGAATAACGACTTTTTCGGCGGCAATTTCCGGGGAATTACCGAGAAAATAGACTATATTGCTGATTTAGGCGCAACGATTCTTTATCTCAACCCCATCAGTAAAAGTTTCTCCAATCACCGCTACGATACTGCCGATTACAAGACACCCGACCCCATGCTCGGTACGATCGCGGATTTTAAGGCTCTGTGCGATGCCGCTCACAAACGGGGTATCAAGGTGATCTTGGACGGCGTGTATTCTCACACCGGCTCTGACAGCCCCTACTTCCAATCGGCCTGTCAGTCACCTGACTCGCCCTATTACTCTTGGTACACCTTTTACGAGTATCCGCACCGCTACAACAGCTGGTGGGGGTTTGAGACCCTGCCCACGGTGAATAAACTGGATCCAGCCTTTATGGATTACATTATTGATGCTGACGATTCGGTTGTGGCTTACTGGCTGGGCTTGGGCGCAGACGGCTTCCGGCTGGATGTGGTGGATGAACTGCCCGATGCATTTGTCCTCAGGCTGAAAAACCGAATTCGACAAATCCGTCCCGATGCACTCCTCATCGGCGAAGTGTGGGAAGATGCGTCCAACAAAATCTCCTACAATATCCGCCGGCGGTATTTTGTGGACGGCGCGCTGGACAGTTGTATGAATTACCCCTTCCGCACGGCCATTTTGAACTTCTTAAAAGGTTTCGATGGCGGCTGGCACTTTAAGGAAACCGTTATGACCATTGCGGAGAACTATCCGCCCCAGGTGCTTGCCTGTAATATGAATCTGCTGGGCACTCACGATACGCCCCGTATCCTCACGGCTCTTGTTGACGATTTTGAAGGAACGCGGGAAGAATATGCCAATCGCAAGCTTTCCGACGAACAAAAGTCGTTGGCGGAACAACGGCTTTTGATGGCGTCGTTTTTGCAGTTCACCCTTCCCGGCGCGCCCAGCATTTACTATGCGGACGAGGCTGGAATGGAGGGTCACAAAGACCCCTTTAACCGCCGCACCTACCCTTGGGGCAAAGAAAACCAAGCGCTTCTTTCCCACTTCAGAAAGCTGGGTGCTTTGCGGAAGGAACTGGAGGTTCTCCGGCTTGGCAACATTCGGTTCTTCTGCTATGAAAGCGGAAAAATCGGCTTTTCCCGCGACTTAAACGGCCAAAAGGTCAACATCTATGTCAATCGCGGAAATGACCTTTGGGAGATTTCCGACGGACAGGTTTTATTTGAACATGGTCTGCAAGGCACGCGCCTTTCCCCCATGGGCTTTTGTATTGCAAAGGAAGAGTAACTATGGAACAAGAACATTTTATCAGCGGTTTTTGCCGCACGGTGGATGCCAGCCGCACAGTGACCGTGGAGACGGAAAACGGGCGGCTTCTGGATGTGGACTGCTGCTATGAAAACTGCATCCACGCGGCCAGCTGCACCGTTGCCAAAGAAATTGGAGAATTAACGAAAGCGGAGAAAATTCTATGAAATACATCACCCAAATGTTGTATGTTTTACTGTTTTCTCTTTTGGGAGAAGCCTTACAGGCGGTGATCCCCCTGCCCATTCCTGCCGCCATTTACGGTTTGGTGCTTCTGCTTTTAGCGCTGTGTACAGGTATTTTGAAAGAGGAAAAAGTCGCGGATGTTTCCGGCTTTTTGATCTCCGTTATGCCCATTCTCTTTGTTGCGCCTGTAGCCAAACTGCTCCAGTACTGGGGCATCATCGGACCCAATGTGGTAGCCATTTGCGTGATTATGGCAGTATCCACCGTGGTTGTGTTTGCGGTGGCAGGCCTTGTCACCAAACTGCTCCGGAAAAAGGAGGACGACGAAAATGGCTGAGTTTTTCTCCTCTTTTTCTCTTTTTTCCCTTGTGCTGACCTTTGCGGCGTTTCAGGTGGGCCTTTGGTGTCAGAAGAAAACCAAATCCCCTGTTTGCAACCCCATTTTAATTGGCGCGGCTTTGGTTATCATCGTACTTCTGGTTTTGAAGATTGACCCCGAAGTTTACGCAAAGGGAACGGCCGGTATTTCGTGGCTCCTCACCCCCGCCACCATTTGTTTGGCTGTGCCTATGCACCGGCAACTGAAAATCCTTAAGAAAAATCTGCCCGCTATTTTCGTGGGCGTGTTCGCCGGCACGATTGCCAGCTTGGGCGTTGTGTTTTTGATGTGCCGGCTGTTTTCCCTGGACAGAAGTCTCACCGTATCTCTGCTGCCTAAGTCCATCACCACCGCCATCGGTATGGTCCTGTCGGCAGATAACGGCGGCATTGAATCTCTCACCAGCGTGGTGATTCTTTTAACCGGCATTATCGGAAATCTCCTGGGCACGACCCTTTGCAAATTGTTCCGTCTGAACGACCCGGTAAGTCAGGGCGTGGCGCTGGGAACGGCCTCCCACTTGATCGGCACTTCCAAAGCTTCGGAGATCAGCCCCTTGACCGGCGCGGTCAGCAGTTTGTCGCTGGTAACCGCCGGAATTCTCACCGTTTTGCTGTTTCCTTTGGTGTGCAGATTTGCCTTTTAATTTACACCGCTGCGAGCGCATTTTCTCGCAGCGGTGTTTTATTTTGCTAAATATGTGAAATATATGTAAACATTCCCGTAAAATGTGAAATTTGCGGTCGATTTATAGATAATTTATCATTGACTTTTTGGGCAAAAAAGAGTAAAATTAGCCTGATGCGCTATGTGCCGATTTATCGGCACGGAATTATGTATATAGGAGGAAATCACATTGAAGGATTGGGCATTTACTACGACTGTCGAGGAAATGGAAGCCGCCACCAATGAGCTGCTGGAAACTGCTCACAAAGTTGGCGCTGACACTTGGCAGCAACGCGTCAAAAATCAATCTCCCCACTGTGGATTCGGCGAAGCAGGTACCTGCTGCCGCATCTGCTCCATGGGCCCCTGCCGCATTACCCCCAAGGCTCCCCGGGGTATCTGTGGCTGCGACGTTCACGGTATCGTCGCTCGTAACTACTTGATCTTCACCGCCGGCGGTGCTGCAACGCACTCCGACCACGGCCGCGAGATCATGCACACTCTGCACCAGACCAAGGAAGGCGGCAACTATCAGGTCAAGGATCCTGAGAAACTGATCCGCATCGCTAAGGAATGGGGCGTAGAAACCGAAGGCAAGGACATTTACGATCTGGCTCACGAGATGGCTGAGGTCGGTCTGCTGGAGTACGGCAAGCCCTTCGGCTACCAGAAGTTTACCGAGCGCGCTCCTGAGTACACTCAGAAGTTGTGGGATGACGCCGAAATTCGTCCCCGCGCTATCGACCGTGAGGTTTCTCAGTCTATGCACATGACCCACATGGGTTGTTCCAGCCTTTCCGAGGCTCTGATCCGCCAGGCTCTGCGCGCCGGCTTGTCCGACGGCTGGGGCGGTTCTATGATGGGCACCGAGTTCTCCGACGTTATGTTCGGCACTCCCCGTCCCATCGACACCGAGGCTAACATCGGTGTTATGGAGAAGGATAACGTAAACATCGTTGTTCACGGTCACGATCCTTCCCTGTCTGAAATGGTCGTTTATTTCGCTAACGATCCCGAAATGATTGCTTACGCCAAGTCTATGGGCGCTAAGGGCATCACCGTTTCCGGTGTTTGCTGTACTTCCAACGAAGTTACCATGCGTCACGGCATCCCCATGGCCGGCAACTACCTGAACCAGGAAAACGTGGTTCTGACCGGCGCTTGTGAAGCCATCGTGGTGGACGTGCAGTGTATCTTCCCTGCTCTGGGTCCCCTGTCCAAGTGCTTCCACACCAAGTTCATCACCACCTCCCCCATCGCTCGTATTCCCGATTCCGAGTTCATTCAGTTCTCCGCTGAGACCGCTGACGTGAGCGCAAAGGCAATCGTGAAGATGGCTATTGAAAACTTCAAGAACCGTAACCCCGAGTTGGTACATATTCCCAACCAGAAGCAGAAGGCTCGCGTGGGTTACTCTGTTGAGGCTATCAAGAAGGTTCTGGACGGCGTTGCCAATACCCAGCTCGACGAACTGGGCACCACCAAGCCTCTGATCGAGTGTGTACACTCCGGCGTTCTCCGCGGCGCTGTGGCTATGGTCGGCTGTAACAACCCCAAGATTCGTCCCGTCACCGCCCACATCAATCTGATGAAGAAGATGCTGGAGAACGATATCATCGTTATCACCACCGGTTGTTCCGCACAGGCTGCTGCAAAGGCTGGCCTTATGGATCCCGAGCAGGCTAAGGAATACTGCGGCGCAGGTCTGAAGCGTGTTTGTGAGCTGGCTGGTATTCCTCCCGTGCTGCACATGGGCTCCTGCGTTGACATTTCCCGTATGATGATTCTGGCTTCCGACATTGCTAAGGACTGGGGCATCAACATTTCTCAGGTTCCTGTTGTTGGCTGCGCTCCCGAATGGATGTCCGAAAAGGCTGTTTCCATCGGTAACTATGTTGTGGCTACCGGTATTGAGACCTTCCTGGGCGTTGATCCCTACTCCAAGGGCTCTACCGAGGTTACCGAGTTGCTGCAGGGCGAAAACGGCATCAACAAGTGGGTTGAGGCTAAG
>JAZLCU010000011.1:0-81066 GCA_045614325.1 Faecousia sp.
TCGAGCGTTTCGACAAGGAATTCCAGGCTCAGTGCATCGCAGAGCGCAACTACGAGAAGCTCGAGATGTACGTCATGGAACTGCTGATGGGTATTGTTTAATCCATAATTCAGTAAACCCCAAAGGGACGGCGCAAGCCGTCCCTTTTTTAAACAGGAGAAAAGCTATGGAATTTTGCATCAAAAATGACCCCAGTTGGGGCAGAATATACTTTATGACCGACGGCAAGCTTGATGTGGGCGTTGCGCTGGATTTCGGCATCCGCATCGTGCATCTGTCCTGCGCCGGTATGGAGAACCTTTACTACCGTCAGCCGGATGACCTGTCCGACGGCTTTACTATGGGCGACTGGCGCTTGTACGGCGGCCACCGTATGTGGCTTGCTCCGGAGGGCGACCACTCCTATCACCCGGACAACGACCCGGTCAGCTATAAGACCCTGCCCGACGGCGTGATCGTGGAGCAGGCTCTTGACCCCCGGCAGAATATCGTCAAGTCCCTGAAGATCACCTTTGAAGAGAGCGGCGCGCTGCGCCTGGACCACAGTTTCCGCAACGC
The DNA here is from genome assembly GCA_045614325.1 of Faecousia sp. Taxonomy (GTDB): domain Bacteria; phylum Bacillota; class Clostridia; order Oscillospirales; family Oscillospiraceae; genus Faecousia. Next base: position 559 of record JAZLCU010000011.1, read on the forward strand.
AGGTGACGCGCCCATCACCGGCGCATCCTGGGGCGTGAACACTTTGGACGGCGGCGGTGAAGCCACCGTGGGCTTTTCCGGCGTTGCAGGCCTGAACCCCTCCCGTACCGTTTCTCTTTGGGGCGATACCAACTTAAACGACAGCCGCCTGAAATTCACCAAGACCGAAATTCAGGTGCAGCATGCGCCCAGCCCCGACTATTTCAAGATCGGCGTCTACTCCCGGGAGGGCAAGGCGGTGTTCCGCAACAAGGGTCAGCAGCTGACCCTGACCTTCGACACCCCCGAAATGGACAGCCTGCCCGATAATGGCTGCAACTTCGAGCTGTTTATGAGCAAGCAGTTTTTGGAGCTGGAGGTGCTGGGTGTAAAGACCGAAATTTTGCCCGGTGAGGCCGCCTGCCACACCGAGCGCATCGCGTTAATGAAGCTTTAAAGAAAGGAAACCGCAAGTATGTTTCAAGGCTTTACCCCCGAGACCATAGACTTTCTGTGGGGCATTCGGATGAACAACAATCGGGAGTGGTTCTTAGACCACAAGAAAGATTATGTAAACCGCCTGTATGAGCCCATGAAGGCGCTGGGCAAGGATTTATTCCAGCCCTTTTTGGAAAAGCCGGGAAACCTGCTGAAGGTCAGCCGCATCTACCGGGATGCGCGGATGCACCACGACACGCCTTACAAGGAGAGCCTGTGGATCTGCATCCGCCGGGATGTGGAATGGTGGGCGGAAAACCCCTGCCTGTTCTTTGAAATTTGCCCCGAGGGGGTCAGCTACGGCCTGATCTGGTGGCATCCAAAGCCCGCCGCTATGGAAAGCTTCCGCAAGCATATTGTCGAAAACCCCAAGGTCTTTTTGGATTTAATGAAAAAGACCCAAAAGGCCACCGGCCTGCCGGTTTCCGCGGAGCAGTATAAGCGACCCAAAGCCGCGCCCACGGAAGAACTTGCCCCCTATTTTGCGTGGAAGGGCAAGCTGGCCTGTGTGGTGGACGAGCCTGTGACGGAGGACATTTTCGGCCCGGACTTAGGCCGCCGCGCCGGTGAATTCCTAGAAAAGCTCATCCCCCTATACGAATACCTGTGCCAATTTTCGGATTAAAAAGCAGAAAAAGACCCCTCTGATGAGGGGTCTTTTTGTTGTCTAAATTCAGCACCAGAAGCAGATGGGGGTGCGGCAGCAGAACAGCTGTGCCAGATAGCACATACACAGCGATGCGCAGGACGAGCCGCCCCAGGCATAGCCCCGGTAGTTGCCGGCGGTCTGCCGGTAGGCGTAGCCGCCGTTTTCGATGGCGTTCAGCGCCTGCAGATACACAGGGTTATCCGGCTCCATAGCCACCGCCTGCCGGATATGCTCCAAGGCGGTGATCTGATTGCCCAAGCCGTTGTGGGCAAGGGCGGACAGATAGTGAAACTTAGCATCGTGGTTGGGATCGTTTTGCAGCACATTCAGCGCCTCCCGGAAGCGGCGGAACTGAATATAGCGATAGGCCGCCTGCCGGTATTGGCCGGCGTTGTCGGTCTGACCCCGGAAGGGATCGTAGCTGCCGGCGGTTTTGTCCGGGTTTTTGATCTGTTCGTAGGCGGCGTTTACTTCCTGCATCTTCTTGGCGGCCACAGGGTCACCGGGGTTTCTGTCCGGGTGGTACTGCTTGGCAAGCCGCCGATAGGCCTGTTTAATTTCTTCATCCGAGGCGTCCGGGCTGACGCCCAGCACCTTGTAGGGGTTTTCAATCATCGCGCTTGCTCCTTAGCTTATTGCGGTATGTGACCCAAATGCCACTGTAGAGAATATTGTCCAAAAGGGCTTTGTCCTGCACCAGGGGCAGGCGTTCGTAGTAATCGGCGCAGCGACCCATGGCCAGCACCAAAAAATGCTCCCATTTTTGGGGGTCTTCCCCGGTTTTCATAGCCAAAAAGGGGTTATATTGCCCCTTTTTCTTATCCCGGCGGTAGTCCATGGCAGCGTCTGCCAAGTAGATGAACCGACCCAAAGCGTCGCCCATCTGCCGCAGGGTGTCTGCCCACATATCCTCGTGGCAGACGAAAATTTCCCCCAAAAGTTCTCCGAAGCAACCGGCCGGCAGGTCGGGGTTGGGGCAATTTTCCTGTTCCAACTGCCGCAGTTCAGCCAGGCAACGCTCCATGGCGGCGCATTGCCGGGGGTAGTTGGCCTTGATTTCTTCCAAATCCCGGCCGAAAACCTTCAGCATCATTCTTGCGGCAGCGCGACCCTCGTCCTCGTAATCGTCTAAGGCCTTATAGTAGCACAGCGCCACATTCATTTGGGCGCAGTAGCGGATGTATGCATTGTCCACCCAAGGCCGGGGGCGTATGGGATGCAGACCGCAGGCCCGGCGGCCTGTGGTTTCTTCCGGCTCGTAAAGGCTCATCAAAAGGGCGGCCAAAAAGGCCATATCAAAGCTAAGACCGGCCCGTGCCGCGGAGGAGCAATCCTCCCGAATGCCCCGGCAGATGCCGCAGTAAATGGCATTATACCGGGTCCGCGCCTGCTTTGTCAGCTCTTTCACATTGGCGCTTACCATGCCGAACATCTGCCTACCCCCTTTTTATTCACTATAGGGGCAGGTTATGAACCCCTTGTAAAAATTTGGAAAATTATTTGCCGTGGTAGCGGCGCAGCACATCCCGAACGATGTCCATTCTGCCCCGATCCTCCAAAACCTGCACCAGGTCAAAGCCCGGCCAGCGGTTGGCCTCAATGATTAAGGGGCCTTTGTCGGACAGGGCGATGTCCCAGCCGATCATCAGGATTTTGTCGCTTTTCAGACATGCCTCCAGCACCATATTTTTCGCTTCCTCAAAGCAAGGCAACTGGAAACCGTCGAACAAAACGCCGGTGGTGGGATGCGTTACAAATTCCTTGTTGTCCTTGTCGATGCCAACGCCCTCCAGCTTGCCGGTGTCCACATCGATCTTCACGCCCATACCCTCTGCGTGGAAGTTATCCACAGGGTTCACACCGTTGCCCACACGCAGGCCGCACCAGAGCAAAATGGGCGTGCCGTTGTCGTTGTAGGTCATAAAGCGAATGGTGTTCACGCTGGCCGGGCAAAGCACATTCATATCCGGGTGCTGGCGCACCAGCTCCTCCAGGAAGATGCGGTTTGCGGCCGCGTGGTCGTAGAAGGCCTTTCGGTCGGCGATCTGCTCCCGGCGCATTTTCTCCACGCTCTGACCGCCGGAGCCGTCATAGGGCTTGGACATAAACACCTCGTTTTTGTCCAAAAAGGCGCAGAAATGGTCGAAATCGTCACGACCCGGCACGGTAATTTCCCGACGGGTGTAGTCTGCAAACTCCCGGATGAAGTCCGGCTTGATGGTAAAGCGTTTTTTGTAGGCGGCAGGAGAAACGGTGTTGTAGAATTTTTCCTCGCGCATTGCGCCGAAGTACTCAAGGCGCTCCTTATGGCTGCGCTTGTAGAGCTTAAAGTTCAGGTAGTCCGTCAGCGCCATACCGTAGCGGAACACGCACCAAGCGGTGTCCCACAGCAAAAAGGGATAAAAGCGCTTTTCTTCCTTTGCGCGGATCTTCAGCTTGCGGAAATAGCGGCGGTAGTTAGCGCCGGCTGCAACAGATAAAAAACCCATGGATTTTTCTCCTTGTTTTCATAGTAACGCAGAAAGGCTCACCGGGGTGAGCCTTTTTTGCTTATTCAGCGGAAATGAGATAATAGTACACAGGCTGGCCGCCGGGCAGCAGATTCACATCTGCATCGGAGCAGACTTCGCCGAAGATGTCTGCGGCCTGCTGGGCCTGCTCTTCGTTGATGTCAGCGCCGTAGTAGATGGTGATATACTCCTTGCCGGTTTCCTTGACCTTTTCGGCCAAAGATTTCAGCAGAACGGAAACATCCTTGTCCGTGCCGAACAGGGAGCTACCGTAGATGGCCAGATAGTCACCCTCGTGGATGTCGTAGCCGTCAAAGTCGGAATTCCGGGCGGCGTAGGTGATCTGCATGGTGTCCACCAAGTCCAAAGCCTCGGTCAGCGCCTGCTCGTTCTCCTCAACGCTGCCGTCGGGGTTGAAGCTCAGCATAGCGGTGATGCCCTGAGGCACGGTCTTGCTGGGGATAACAACCACATTCTTCTCAGTCAGCGCGTCCACCTGCTGGGCGGCCATAATGATGTTCTTGTTGTTGGGCAGCACATAAACGGTCTCGGCAGGCACCTTATTCACAGCCTCCAAGATATCCTGCGTGCTGGGGTTCATAGTCTGACCGCCGGAGATGATGCCGTCAACGCCCAGATCGCGGAACACGGCGGCAAGGCCGTCACCGGCGCATACGGAAACCACGCCCAGCGCCTTTTCGGGGGCGGCGATGGCAGGCTCAGCGGCTGCAGGCGCAACTTCCTGCTCAGACATAACCTTTTCGGAGTGCTGCAGACGCATATTTTCAATCTTCACGGTCACAAAGGAGCCGTAGTCCATAGCCTCGTGGAGAGCCTTGCCCGGGTCGTTGGTGTGGACATGGACCTTGATGATCTCGTCGTCGTCCACCAAAACAAGGCTGTCGCCCAAGCTGCTCAGGAACTCACGGAGCTTTTCCGGGTCCAGATCGTTCTCACGGGAGATGATGAACTCGGTGCAGTAGGTGAAGGTGATGTCTTCTGTGTTAAAATTGTCGAAGGAAGCCTTCTCGGCAACAGGCTCCTGAGCGCCGGACTCGGGCGCGACAATATCCTCGCCACGCAGCGCCTTCAGCATACCGCCCAAAGCGACCACCCAGCCACGACCGCCTGCGTCCACAACGCCTGCTTTCTTCAGAACAGGGTTCTGGTTGATGGTGTTGGCCAGCGCCACCTTTGCCTCTTCCAAAGCGGCAGCGTGAACCACCTCAAAGCTGTTGTTCTTCTTGGCGGTCTTCAGCGCCTTGGCGGCGGCCAAACGGGCGACGGTCAAAATGGTGCCCTCTGCCGGCTTCATAACAGCCTTATAGGCAGCGTCAACACCCTCCTGCAGAGCCTGCGCCCACAGAAGACCGTTACAAATTTCTTCGCCCTTCAGCTTCCGGGCGATGCCCCGCAACAGCAGGGACAAAATCACGCCGGAGTTACCACGGGCGCCCCGGAGCATAGCCTTTGCGGCGATGTCTGCGGCCTTTTCCAGTGTCACATCACCGGCCTTCCGCAGGTCAGCGGCGGCGGTGTTGATGGTCATGGACATATTGGTGCCTGTGTCACCGTCGGGCACAGGGAACACATTCAGATCGTTTAATTTCTGTTTATTGATCTCAATTGCGGCGGCCGCGCTGAGCATCAGTCGGCGAAAATCGGCGCCGTTAATTGTCTGCTTCAATGGTTGTTACCTCCTAATGGGGGCTTAAGCCCTTCTTTACTTTCCAATGGTGATGGAGTCAATGAACACATTCACCCCACGGACCTCGGTGCCGGTGCATTTTTGCACCATATAGCGCACCTCTTCAATGATGGACTCGCTGACGGCGTTGAAATTCACACCGTTGCCCACCATAATGTGCAGGTCGATGGAAATGGTGTTGTCCTCGTGGAATTCCACACGGACGCCCTTGCTCATAGACTCTCTGCGGAGCAGATGATACAAACCGTCGGAAACGGAACGGGCAACCATGCCCTTCACGCTCATACAGTTGATGGCGGCAGTACCTGCGATGTCGGTGTACACATTGGTGCTGACGGTAACAGAACCGCTTTTGTTGTCGTGTCGAATCATAAAATACCTCCTATATACGGGTTGGGGTTATGATATGTGGGGTTAAACGATGCTGTCCTCCCAGCAATCGGGAGCGGTCAGACCCAGCATCTTCACCAGCGTGGGTGCCACATTGGCAAGACCGTAAGCGCCGTCCTTCACATTCCAGACCTTGTCTGTGTCGTAGATGATGAAGGGAACGGGGTTTAAGGAGTGGGCGGTGCGGACGGAAACTTTGCCCTTCTTTTCCTCGGTCATCTGGTCGGCGTTGCCGTGGTCAGCGGTGAGCACAACGGTGTAACCGTTCTTGTCAGCGCATTCCAGCACCTTTGCCAGACATTCGTCCAGCGCTTCCATAGATTCCACAACTGCGCTCATTACACCGGTGTGACCGACCATATCGCCGTTGGGGTAGTTGCAGCGCAGGAACTGATACTTCTTGGATTCCATAGCCTCCACCATAGCGGCGGTGACTTCTCTGCATTTCATAGCAGGGGCCTGCTCGAAGGGGATCACATCGGAGGGGATCTCCAGATAGGTTTCCAGCTCCTCGGACACCTTGCCGGAGCGGTTGCCATTCCAGAAATAGGTCACATGGCCGTACTTCTGGGTCTCGGAGCAAGCAAACTCGTTGATGCCGGCCTTCACCATCACCTCGGTCAAGGTGTTCTGAATGACGGGGGGCAGCACCAGGTAGTTTTCGGGGATGTTCAGGTCGCCGTCGTACTGGAGCATACCGGCAAACTTCACGCCGGTGTAGTCGCCACGGTCGAACTTGTCGAAATCCTTCCGGTCGAAGGCCAAGGAAATTTCCTGAGCGCGGTCGCCGCGGAAGTTAAAGAGGATCACGGAGTCGCCGTTTGCGATCTTGGCAACGGGCTGGCCGTCTCTTGCCACCACGAAGGCAGGCAGGTCCTGGTCGATGACGCCGGTCTCTGCACGGTAGGTTTCGATGGCTTCGATGGCAGAGTTAAACTGACGGCCAATGCCCTGTACATGGGTTCTCCAGCCGTTTTCCACCATTGCCCAGTTGGCTTCGTAGCGGTCCATGGTGACCTGCATACGGCCGCCGCCGGAGGCGATGGCATAGTCGCAGCCGTCGGTGTTGAGGGTTTTCAAAACATCCTCCAGCATAGCCACATATTCGGGCGCGGAGGTGGCAGGCACATCCCGGCCGTCCAGCAGCACATGGCAGTATGCCTTCTTCACGCCGGCTTTGTGAGCAGCCTTCAGAAGGGCGATCAGGTGATGGATGTTGGAGTGGACATTGCCGTCGGAGAGCAAGCCAATGAAGTGCATAGCTTTGCCGGCCTTTGCGTTTTCCACCAAGTCGATCCAAGTGTTGGATGCAAACAGCTTGCCGTTTTCGATGGACTCGCCAACCAGCTTTGCGCCCTGAGAGTAGACCTGACCGCAGCCGAGGGCATTGTGACCAACTTCGGAGTTGCCCATATCCTCATCGGAGGGCAGACCCACGGCAGTGCCGTGTGCTTTCAGGTAAGTATGAGGACAGGTGGAAAGCAGGCGATCCAAGGTGGGGGTGTTAGCGACCTTAACGGCATCGCCGCTGCCGCCGTCGCCCTTGCCGACGCCGTCCATAATCACTAAAACAATCGGTTTTTCCATAAATAGAAACCTCCAAAAACTTATGTGCAGAGTTATGCATTTTATATCTATTCTATTCTACACCATTTTCGTGGGATTTACAACTGTTTTTTGCGTTTTACTTGTGAACAAAGGGGAAACAATGCAAGAAATCCTGGCAGAAAAATCTTGAGACGGTTATTCTTGACGGCAGAGTAAAAATGTGCTACTATAACGGCACGCCGGCATGGGGAGCGAAGGAAGCGCCGCCGGTGGCGGAAAGAGCGACCTGAGCGAGTGGCCGCGGTCGGCAGATGAGGAAGTCGCGCCGTCGGCGACGAAGATGCCGGGCACCGCAACAGGAGGAATAGGTAGACACAAAAACGCACACTATGCGCCGGCATGGTGGAATAGGTAGACACAAGGGACTTAAAATCCCTCGCCGTAAAAAGCGTACCGGTTCGATTCCGGTTGCCGGCACCAAAAATCCCGAATGCGTAAGCGTTCGGGATTTTACTTTTTCACTATTCACTTTTCACTCTTCACTAAATTCGCATTCGGGATTTTTGGAAAGTAATAAGTAATAGTGAATAGTGAAGAACTCTTGCGGCTTCGCCGCTTTTATGCTATAATACACCCAAGGCGGTGATGATAAATGAGAAAGTTACTTGATAAAATGTTTGGGAATAAAAAGCTATCTTTCATTGTTCCGATTGCAATTGCTTTGCTAATGTATATGCTATTTATCTTGTTTGGAAGAGCAGAAGATAAAACGGATTTAATGATAGAAACACCGATCGTATCTATTATTGGATTTTTCGGCATTTTTTTAGTTGTATTTGTGCAAGTGAAAAATCCGATATGCCCGGAATGGTTTTTGAATCTGGGAGAACTATTATTTGCAATTGGCCTCGGCTCGTTTGCTGTAATTCGCATTGTGTCGTTTGTCATAAGTGGTTTCCAAAACTTCGATATAGTAATATGTTTGGGATTAATTACTTATAGCGCAATTTCTTGGGTACATAGTAAAAGAACATAATAATTAAAGAAAATCAGGTTTTCGTCCAGTTCTTTTTCGGACACGAATGACAATAAGCACCCAGCCCCCTTTTGGGGCTGGGTGCTTATTCTTTGTAAGGAAGCCGGAATCGATTCCGGTTACCGCGATTGAATTGTTGCACTTCGTAAAAGGATATGGTAAAATTATCTTAATGAACGAACCACACTAGGAGGGAGACCCGATGGCAACACCTGTTTTGATGATCACTGCGGCGCAAAAAAGCGCCTTGGATGCAGGCTTTTCTGCGGCCTTTGGCGGTGCGCCGGAGCAGTATTTTTCTGCCCCCGGCCGTACGGAGATCGGCGGCAATCACACCGACCATCAGCGTGGCCGGGTGCTGGCAGCTGCGGTGAATTTGGACACGGTGGCGGCGGTGCGGAAAAACGGCACGGACACCATCCGCGTTTTCTCCAAAGGCTATCCTGCTTGCGAAATCAATGTCAACGACCTGACCCCCAAAAAAGAAGAGATCAACACCACCCCGGCGCTGATCCGAGGCGTGGCGGCGCGCTTTGCGGAGCTGGGCTGCAAGGTGGAGGGCTTCGATGCTTACTGCGAGTCCACCGTCCTGCCCGGCAGCGGTCTTTCCTCCTCGGCTGCCTATGAGGTGCTCATCGGCACAATTATCAATCATCTGTTTTTTGATGCCAAGGTTTCCGCACCGGAGATCGCCAAAATCGGCCAGTACGCAGAAAATGTGTTCTTCGGCAAGCCCTGCGGCCTGATGGATCAGACCGCCTCCGCCGTTGGCAATCTGGTGACCATCGACTTTGCCACAGATGAAATCCGCCCCGTGAATTTTGATTTTTCCGCCTGTGGACACGCCCTGTGCATCATCGATTCCGGCGCAGACCACGCGGATTTGACCGACGAATATGCGGCCATTCCCGGCGAAATGAAAGCCGTTGCCGCCTATTTCCACAAAGCGGTGCTGACGGAAGTTGCCGAAAAGGACTTCTATGCCGCGATCCCCACGCTCCGCGAAAAATGCGGCGACCGGGCGGTGCTCCGCGCGGTGCATTTCTTTGCGGAAAACGCGCGCGTACCCAAGCAGGTGGCGGCTTTGGAGCAGGGGGATTTTGACACCTTCCTGCAGCTGGTGAAGGAAAGCGGCCGCTCCTCTTATATGTATCTGCAGAATGTGATCCCGGCAGGAAACACCCATAAGCAGGCGGTGGCGCTGACCCTGGCGCTCTGCGACCGTTATCTGCAGGGAAAGGGCGCGTTCCGCGTCCACGGCGGCGGCTTTGCCGGCACGGTGCAGGCGTTCGTTCCCACTGGGATGCTGGAAGAATTCCGGACAGGCATTGACGGCGCACTGGGCCAAGGCGCCTGCCACATTTTGAGCATCCGCCCGCAAGGCGGTGTGCCTATGGAGGTAGCAGAATGAATGTATTGGTAACCGGCGGCGCCGGCTATATCGGCAGCCACACCGCGGTGGAGCTGATCAAAGCCGGCCACAGGGTCATCATCGTTGATGATCTGTCCAACGCAAAGGCGGATGTGATCGACCGCATTGAAACCATCACCGGCGTGCGGCCTACCTTCTACAAGGCCGATTGCAAGGACGAAGCGGCAATCTCCGCCCTCTTTGCCGCGGAAAAAATCGACGCGGTGATCCATTTTGCCGCCTTCAAGGCGGTGGGCGAGAGCGTGCAGAAGCCTCTTGCATATTACCGCAATAACTTGGATAGCACCCTGACTTTGCTGGAAAATATGGAGAAATACGGGTGTAAAAAGTTCATTTTCTCCTCTTCTGCCACGGTCTACGGCCCGGACAACCCCTACCCCTACAAAGAGCATATGCCGGCACTGAAGTCCACCAGCCCCTATGGCCAGACCAAGGTGATGATCGAGCGGATCTTATCGGACTATGTGGCGGCAAAGCCTGATTTCTGCGCGGTTTTCCTGCGATATTTTAACCCCATCGGCGCCCACGAATCCGGCCTTTTGGGCGATGATCCCAACGGCATCCCTAACAACCTGATGCCCTATATCGGCCGTGTGGCTGCCGGAAAGCTGCCCAAGCTCACCATTTTCGGACGCGATTATGATACCCCCGACGGCACCTGCCAACGGGACTACCTGCATGTGGTGGACTTGGCGGTGGGTCACCTGAAAGCGCTGGAGTTTGCCGCCGGCCACACCGGCGCAGAGGCGGTGAATCTGGGCACAGGTAACGGCATTTCCGTGCTGGAACTGGTGAATGCCTTCCAAGAGGCAAACGGCATAAAGATCCCCTATGAATTCGGCCCTCGCAGAGATGGCGACCTGCCTGCCTTCTGGGCAGACGCGGAAAAGGCCAAGGCCCTCCTTGACTGGGAGGCTAAGCTCACGGTGGAGGATATGTGCCGCAGCGCCTGGAATTTTGCCAAAAACGCATAAAATAAACCTCCCTCGTTTCGAGGGAGGTTTTTTTGTTAAAACTTTTCCTGAATGACCGCCAGGCCGCGGGATAAAATATCTTCTCCCACGCCGGCTTTGGCAAAATACCCCTCCTCGGTGGTACTGCCGTGGGGAACGGCCCAAGCGCCTGCGTCGGTGCCGGCGGCGAGTAAACCGCCCATTGCGGCAAAATCCGCCACATTTTGTAAGGCACTATCCAAAATCTTCGCCACCTGATCGTCGGGGAAGCGGCCTTTGCCCAAGAGATTTCCCACGGTGGACAGGGTCGGCACCCAAACCGTTCCGGCATCTTTCATCGCGGCAAGGGCGTTTTCGTCAAGGTAAGCCCCGTGCTCCACCGAGTCCACCCCGGCCTGCGCCGCGGCGATCACCGTGTCCGCGCCGTTGGCGTGAACCATCACGGACATACCCTCCTGCTTGGCGATGTGAATGAGTTCCGCAATTTCCTTTGCCGGAAGACCCTCCTCCGTCAGCACACCGAAGTTATGAAAGTCCATCAGGCCGGAAATCATAATTTTGATAAAATCGCCGCCGTTTTCCCGTGTTTTTACCACCAAACGGGCAAAATCGGAAACATTTTCAAAAGCTGTGCCAATAAATGCGCCGTAGTGACCGGCCTTGCACAGAGGGGATAAAGGCGTGCGATAGCGGATGCCGTACTCCGGGGCAAGTTCCCTGGCTTTTGCACCCACGCCCCATTTGTCGCCGCCGTCACGCAGATAGGTGTACCCCAAATCTTTGTAGACCTGCAAGGCGTTTCGGATAAAAGCCTCTTGGGGCTTATCCTGATGTCGGGCGATGGCGCTTTTCCACTCCACGCCGTCCAGCACCATATGCATATGGCAATCGGCCTTCATTGGCTCACATCCTTTCTTCCCCAAGTATAGCAAAAGCCAAGAAAATTGCAAACTTTTTTTATAGAACACTTGCATTCCCACGGATTCAATGCTAGAATTGTGTAGCATGCGACATATTTGCAAGGAGGGATACTGTGGACAGACGCATATTTGCTCGCATTCGCCGTCTGCATTGGTGTGCCGACCAGGCGATGAGCGAGGGCCTTTGCCAAATGGACTTGACTGCCTCCCAAGGGTGTGCAATGGGCTTTCTCAACCATCAGCAAACACCCCCGATGGCAAAAGATTTTGAGGAAGCGCTGCATTTAAGCCATGCCAGCGCTGCCGGAATTCTGACCAGGTTGGAGAAAAAGGGGTTTATTGAATGCCGCCCGGATAGCCAGGATCGGCGGTGCAAACGGATTTACCGCCTGCAAAAAGCCCAGGATTGCCACGCCCATATGCAGGGCATTATGAAGAATCTGGAGCAGACCATTACCCGCGATTTCACCGACAGGGAACGGGAACAGTTTTTGGAGTACCTGGATCGGGCGATTCAGAACCTAAACAAGGAGGAAGCAAGAAGTGATTAAAACCCTCATCCGGAGCGTCCGGGAATACAAATGGACGGCTCTGGGAAGTCCGATCTGTATGATCGGCGAAGTTACCATGGAGATTTTCATTCCGCTGGTTTTGGCGGAATTGCTCCGTCAGGGCATCGAGCCGGGCAATATGGCCATGGTTTGGAAGTACGGCGGCCTGCTGGCTTTGTGCGCCCTGTGCAGCTTGACCTTCGGCGTGGCGTCGGCCTTCTTTGCCGCCTATGCCAGCACCGGCTTTGCCCGGAATCTGCGCCACGATATGTTCGCCAAAGTGCAGACCTATGACTTTTCCAACATCGACAAATTTTCCACATCCTCTATCGTCACTCGCCTGACCTCCGATGTGGCAACCCTGCAGATGACCTTCCAGATGTCCATCCGCATGATCTTCCGCACCCCGGTGATGGTGGTGATGGCGCTTGTTATGGCCTTCCGCATCAGCCCTCGGCTCAGCGTGATCTACTGCATTATGCTGCCGCTGCTGGCCTTCGGCCTGATGTTCCTGATCAAAAAGGTACACCCCATTTTCGAGCGTGTGTTCAAGACCTACGACAAGCTGAACAATGTGGTGCAGGAGAATGTCCACGGCATCCGCGTGGTCAAATCCTTTGTCCGCGAGGATGCGGAGGTGGAAAAGTTCGACGAAGCCTCCGGCACCATTTACAAGGACTTTACCAAGGCCGAGCGCATTATGGCCTTTAATAACCCCCTGATGCAGTTTGCGGTCTACACCTGCATCATCGTGATCTCCTTTTTGGGCGCAAAGCTGGTCATTAACCCGGCCTCCGGCGTGGATACTGCCGCCCTGACCGCTATGTTTACCTACACCAGCCAGATCCTGATGGGTCTGATGATGATGTCCATGGTGTTCGTGATGTTCACCATGAGCCGCGCCCCTATGCGCCGTGCTTACGAGCTGCTGGCCGAGCAGCCTGCCCTTGATAACCCGGATAACCCCGTAACGGAAGTAAAGGACGGCGCCATCGATTTTGAAAATGTGGCATTCCGCTACGCCTCCGGGGCAGGCTTAAATGCCTTGGAGAACATCAACATCCATATCGATGCCGGTATGACCGTGGGCATTTTGGGTGTGACCGGCTCGTCCAAGTCCACCTTGGTGCAGCTGATCCCCCGTCTGTACGATGCCAGCGAGGGCGTTGTAAAGGTAGGCGGCGTGGATGTGCGCGATTATGATATCCACACCCTGCGGGACGCTGTGGCTATGGTTTTGCAGAAGAACACCCTGTTCTCCGGCACCATCAAGGACAATCTGCGCTGGGGTAACCCCAACGCCACCGACGAAGAAATGGAACACGCCTGCCGCTTGGCCTGCGCCCACGACTTCATTGTAAGCTTCCCCGACGGCTATGACACCCACATCGAGCAGGGTGGCACCAATGTGTCCGGCGGACAGAAGCAGCGGCTTTGCATCGCAAGAGCCATTTTGAAGAAGCCTAAGATCCTGATTCTGGACGACTCCACCTCCGCGGTGGACACTCGTACCGATGCCATGATCCGTAAGGCCTTCGCCGAGGAGATCCCCGGCACCACCAAGCTGATCATCGCCCAGCGTGTGGCTTCCGTGCAGGAGGCTGACCTGATCTTGGTGCTGGACGGCGGCAAGATTGCCGCAGCGGGCAAGCACGACGAGCTTTTGGAAACTTCCGAAATCTACCGCGAGGTCTTTGAATCTCAAGTGAAAGGAGGCGAGGAATAATGCCTCCTATCCGTATGAAAGGCGACGGCCGCAAGGCGAAAAACCCCAAGAAAACCCTGCTGCGACTGTTTAGTTATATGAAGCCCTACCGGGCCACCATGGTGCTGGTCATCCTGTGTATTTTGATGGGTTCGCTGGCAACGGCCTTAAGCAGTTATTCCCTTGAGCCGCTGATCAACAACTATATTGCCCCTCTGAAGGGACAGGAAAACCCCGATTTTGCGCCCTTGATCCGCTTTTTGGTGGGAATGGGCATCGTGTATGTGCTGGGCATCGTATCCTCGTTTTTGTATACCTTCCTGATGGCAAGAGTGGGTCAGGCTACCCAAAAATCCATCCGCGACGAGATGTTCCGCCATATGCAGCGGCTGCCCATCCGCTACTTTGACTCCCCCACCACCGGCGATGTGATGAGCCGCTACACCTCCGACATCGACACCCTCCGCCAGATGATCACCCAAGCGCTGCCCAACTGCATTTCCTCTGTGGCAACGCTGGTGACCGTGTTTGCGCTGATGATCGTGTCCTCGCCCATTTTGACCGGCGTGATGGTCGTCACCGCCGCAGGCATCCTGTATGTGACCAAGGTGGTGGCCAGCAACTCCGCTAAGTTCTTCATCGGCCAGCAAAGAGCCCTGGGCAAGGTCAACGGCTATGTGGAAGAAATGGTCACCGGCCAGCGCGTGGTCAAGGTGTTCTGCCGCGAGCAGACCTGCAAAGGCGAATTTAACGAAATCAACGAGGACCTGCGTGTCAATGCCTTCAAGGCCGGCGCGTTCACCAATATGATGGGCCCGGTCAACAACAACTTGGGCTATCTGCAGTATACGATCTTGGCCATCGTGGGCGGCTATGTTGCCATCGCATCCAACGGTAACCTGCTCACCTTGGGCGGCTTGGCAGCTTTCCTGCTCCTGAGCCGGAAGTTCAATATGCCCATCGGTCAGGTTTCCAACCAAATCAACGCCATCGTGATGGCGCTGGCCGGCGCGGAGCGTATTTTCGAGCTGCTGGACGAAGAGGTGGAGGCCGATGACGGCTATGTGACCTTGGTCAACAGCCGGGTAGACAAAAACGGCAATATCACCGAATGCAGCGAGCATACCGGTACTTGGGCGTGGAAGCACCCCCATCAGGCCGACGGCTCTATCACCTACACCCCCTTGCAGGGTGCAATCACCATGGATTCCGTGGATTTCGGCTATGTGCCTGAAAAGACCGTTCTGCACGAGGTCACCCTGTTTGCAAATCCCGGTCAGAAGCTGGCTTTCGTTGGCGCAACCGGCGCCGGCAAGACCACCATCACCAATCTGATCAATCGGTTCTACGACATTGCCGACGGCAAGATCCGCTACGACGGCATCAACATCAACAAAATCTGCAAGGCAGACCTGCGCCGAAGCCTTGGCATCGTTCTGCAGGAGACGAACCTGTACACCGGCACGGTGATGGAGAACATCCGCTATGGCAACCCGGGCGCATCCGATGAGGCGTGTATAGACGCGGCTAAGACCGCCAATGCCCACGATTTCATCACGAGACTGCCCGAGGGCTACAATACCATGCTCACCGGCAACGGCGCGCAACTGTCCCAGGGTCAACGGCAATTGATTGCCATCGCCCGGGCAGCGGTAGCCAATCCCCCGGTTATGATTTTGGACGAGGCTACCTCCTCCATCGACACCCGTACCGAGGCCTTGGTGCAACGGGGTATGGACGCGCTGATGAAGGGCAGAACCACATTTGTGATTGCCCACCGCCTCTCTACCGTCCGCAATGCCGACTGCATTATGGTGCTGGAAAAGGGTCGCATCATCGAGCGTGGCACCCACGCCGACCTGATCGCCCAAAAGGGCACCTACTACCGGCTCTACACCGGCGCATTCGAGTTAGAATAAGAAAAATCCCGTCCGAAAGGACGGGATTTTTAATGCAGAATTTTCGTAGGGGGTAGCGACGTGCAAAACAAAGCCTCCCTCTGATGAGGGAGGTGGCAAAAATCTTTGATTTTTGACGGAGGGAGAGAAACGAGCAAAGTTAAGTCTCTCCCCCAGTCTGCTACGCAGACAGCCCCCTCGTCAGAGGGGTCCTTTTTGCATCTTGCCAAAATTTATTTTGTGCCGAAGATACGGTCGCCTGCGTCGCCCAGACCGGGAACGATGTAAGCGTGTTCGTTCAGCTTTTCGTCGATGGCGGCAACATAGATGTCCACATCGGGGTGTGCGTCCTGCACGGCCTTCACGCCCTCAGGGCAGCCGATGATGTTCATCATGGTGATGTACTTGCAGCCGCGCTTCTTCAGGAAATCGATTGCTGCAATGGCGCTGCCGCCGGTTGCCAGCATGGGGTCGACCACGAATACCTGACGGTTGCCGATATCCTCGGGCAGTTTGCAGTAGTACTCAACAGGCATATGGGTCTCGGGGTCACGGTACAGACCGATGTGACCCACCTTAGCGGAGGGGATCAGGTCCAGCATGGAGTCCACCATGCCCAAGCCTGCGCGGAGGATGGGGATGATCGCCAGCTTCTTGCCGGCCAGCTTCCGGCACTTTGCCAGAGCCACGGGAGTTTGCACCATAACTTCTTCGGTGCGCAGGTTGCGAGTGGCCTCGTAGCACATCAGGCCTGCGATTTCGCTGACCAGCTCGCGGAATTCCTTAACGCCGGTCTTGCGGTTGCGGAGAATAGCCAGCTTGTGCTGGATCAGAGGATGGTTTAATTCGTGAACAGTACCCATTTTAATACGCTCCTTTATCTGTTTTCCCGGGCCAAGCGTTCCCGCTCTGCCTGAGAGAGTCTTAAGTAGTTGGGTGTAAGGCCTGCGCCGTCGCCGGGAAGGCCGGCTTCCATCATATCAAAGGCAACCAAGGCAACCCCTGCCGCCCGTTGATGGAGTCGGTGTTCCGAAGGCAGCACCAAACCGGCCACCGCTTCTTTCAATTTATTATAGCACAAAACTGCGCCATCTCCAACTAAAAAAATCGGTTTTTTGCAATTTTTTAGTTTTTCGCCCAGTTCCTCGTAGGAAATGGCCTCGTCTTCTGTTATCCGGGTGAGTTTTCCATCCTGCGCCTGAAAGATGGCGGTGTAGGTCTGATCCCGACGGGCGTCCATGGTGGGCACAACGAAGCCCTCCCAGGCGTCAAAATTCCGGGCCATAGCCTCCAAGGTGGAAACGCCGTAGCAGGGAAGCTCTCTTCCCCAAGCAAAGCCCTTGGCGGCGGCCACGCCGATGCGTACGCCGGTGAAGCTGCCCGGGCCTGCGGCCACGGCCACAGCGGTCACATCGTCAGCGGTTTTGCCGCAGTTTACGAGCAGATCTTCTGCCATAGACATCAGGGTCTGGCTGTGGGTCAGGCCGGTGTTCTGAAAACTCTCACCCAAGAGCTTGCCGCCCTCCAGAAGAGCCACGCCGGCGGCTTTTGCCGAGGTCTCAAAGGCTAAAATCATGGATTTTACCTCCTATGGTGATCCGGCGGTCATCGTCGGACAGTTTTTCGATGGTGACGGTGATGGGGTCTTCCAGTGCTTCTTCCACATTTTCGCTCCACTCCACAGCGCACACGCCGCCCCGTCCCAGATAATCGTCCCAGCCGATGTCAAACAGGTCGTCAGCGGAGCGCAGACGGTACATATCAAAGTGGAAAAGGGGCAGGCGGCCGGATAAGTATTCATTTACAATAGTGTAGGTGGGGCTGGTCACCGGGTCTTGGATACCAAGGCCACGGGCAAGACCGCGGGTGAAGGCGGTTTTGCCTGCGCCTAAATCACCCCGGTAGGCAATCACCGCGCCGGGTGTAAGATGGGCGGCCAGCGCCGCGCCCACGGCTTCGGTTTCAGCCGGTGAGTTTGTGATGAATTCCATACTTCTCGATTCTCAATTCTTAATTGTTGTTTTTCAGTTTCTCTGCCTGGTCGGCAGTGGCAAGGGCATCGATGATCTCATCAATGGCGCCGTCCATCACCTGATCGATTTTGTAAAGAGTCAGACCGATCCGGTGGTCGGTGACGCGTCCCTGAGGGAAGTTGTAGGTGCGGATGCGCTCGTTGCGCATACCTGTGCCCACCTGGCTGCGGCGCATACCGGTGACCGCCGCGTCCTGCTTCTCCTGCTCGATTTCGTAGAGTTTGGAGGCCAGCATACGCATACATTTTTCCCGGTTCTGCAGCTGGCTGCGCTCCTCCAGACAGGCCACCACGATGCCTGTGGGCTTGTGGATCAGTCGCACCGCTGAGGAGGTCTTGTTAACATGCTGACCGCCTGCGCCGGAGGCGCGATAGACCTGCATCTCAATGTCTGCCGGGTTGATCTGCACATCCACCTCTTCCATTTCGGGCAGCACAGCCACCGTGGCGGTGGAGGTATGCACACGGCCGCCGGATTCGGTCTCCGGCACACGCTGGACACGGTGAACGCCGGACTCGTACTTGAGCCGGGAATACGCGCCCCGGCCGGTGATGACGAAGTCCGCCTCTTTCACGCCGCCAAGCTCCGTGTCGTTGTAGTTCATCAACTCCACCGTCCAGCCCATTTTGGCCGCGTACATGGAGTACATTCTGAAAAGAGAATGGGCAAACAGCGCGCTTTCCTCGCCGCCAACGCCGCCCCGGATCTCCACGATCACATTCTTGTTATCGTTGGGGTCTTTGGGCAGCAGCAGGATCTGCAGTTCGGCCCGCAAATCCTCCATCGTTTGCTTTGCATCCTGGTAGGTCTGCTGGCAGAATTCCTTCATTTCCGGGTCGGACATTAACTCCTGAGCCTCCTGCATATCGGCTTCAGCCCGCCGGTATGCCCGGTAGGCGGTGATGAGAGGCTCTAAATCGTTGGTCTCCCGTAAAATGGCCGCAGCCTTTTTGGGGTCATTATAAAAATCCGGCTGCTCTGCCCGGGCGCATAATTCTTCATAGCGGCTTTCTACTGCCTGCAATTTATCCAGCATTACTATCCCTACTTTCTTAAGCGTATCATACCTTATTTTAAGCCTTCAGTCAAATGGTAAGGGGAATATTTTGAAAAAATTATAAAAAAACCGTATAAATTCATAAATTTTTCACAGTTTCTTTCTTCTATCTTCATAATTGGCCATTATTATGTGCTTGTAAGGTTCGAGGACTGCGGTGAACCGCCGCGATAGTCCACAATGCTTAAAATTGCTAACTTCTTTTTTTCATTCTCTTCTCCTCTTTTTTGTTGCAGAAGTCGCAGGTAAAGCCTGCGATTTTTGCTATTTATGGGGCTTTTTTGAAAATATTTCCCTCCCGGACTTTTGTTTTTCTTCGCTTTGTGGTAAGATGAAAGAAAATTGAGTCCCGGGAGGGATTTTTCATGGGAACTTGTGTGATTTTCTGCGCCGCCGGCTTTGACGGCCTTGTAAAACCAATTGAAAAGGACGATTACATTCTGGCCGCCGACGGAGGGCTTGTCCACACGCAGGCGTTGGGGCTTGCGCCCAACTGCATTTTGGGAGATTTTGACTCGCTGGGCTATGAGCCGGACGACAGCACCGTTTTCCCTGTGGAGAAGGATGACACCGATGCGATGCTGGCTGTCAAACGGGGTCTCGGGCTGGGCTTCAAGGACTTTTTGCTCTACGGCAGCTTGGACGGCCCTCGTCTTGACCATACCGTTGCCAATTTTTCTGCGCTGCAGCACTTGGCAGACCGGGGCGCAATCGGCTATCTTGTAGGCAAGGACTACCTTGTGACCGTGGTAAAAAACGGAAAAATCTCCTTTGACGAAGCCGCCGAGGGCATCATTTCCGTATTCTGTATGGGGCACGATGCCGAGGGCGTCACCATCAAGGGTCTGCACTACAGCTTGGAAAACGGCACCCTTTCCGCCGGCTTTCCCTTGGGTGTCAGCAACCATTTTGTGGGCAAAAAAGCGGAGATCTCCGTGGAAAACGGCAGCCTGCTTGTGATGTACGATCGGAAAAACGGCCTGCCCCAGAGGTAAAAATTATGCTCACATATCAGCTCAAAAAAACGCCGGGTGTACCCCTTTATGAGGCACTTTATCGGTGCATACGCTCGGATATTCTGTCCGGCGCGCTGGCTGCGAACGAAAAGCTCCCTTCCAAACGGGCGCTGGCTGCCAACCTGAAGGTCAGCAAGATCACCGTGGAGACAGCCTACTATCAGCTACTCTCCGAGGGCTACATCCGCTCGGAGGAAAAGGTGGGTTATTTCGTAGAGCCTGTACCCCAAGCCCAGCAGGCCGCTCCGGCTAAAGTGGAGAAAGCACCCCCCAAAAAAGAGGAGGCGCTTTTGGATCTGACCGCCAACGGCCCGGTGCATTTTCCCTTTTCCGTGTGGAGCAAGCTCCAACGGGAGGTGGTGCTGGACTTAGGCGAGGCACTTTTGCTGCCGCTGCACTATCAGGGTCTTCCCGAGCTGCGGCAGGCCATTGCCGCTCATTTGGGACAGTTTCGCGGTATGCAGGTTGACCCGGAGAACATTCTCATCGGCGCCGGCACGGACTTTCTTTATAACCTTTTGGTCCAGCTGCTGGGTCGGGAAAAGTGCTATGGGGTGGAAGAGCCGGGCTACGGCAAGATTCGCAAAATTTACGCCGCAGCAGGCGCCGCCTGCGTGGATGCGAAAATGGACAAGCAGGGCGTTGACCCGGCCTGCCTGCAGCAGGCGCAGGTGCTGCACATTTCTCCTGCCCACCATTTCCCCACAGGCATCGTGACCCCCTTGAGCCGCCGGCAGGCGCTGCTGGCTTGGGCCAACGCCGCCCCGGGGCGCTACATCATCGAGGATGACTACGACAGCGAATTTCGCTTTTCTGCCCATCCGCTGCCCACCATGCAGAGCTTGGACGGCGGCAAAAAGGTTATCTATATGAACACCTTTTCCAAGACCCTTGCCCCGTCTATTCGTATCAGTTATATGGTGCTGCCATCTGATTTAATGGCAGTGTTCCGGGAAAAGCTGGGCTTTTACAGCTGTACTGTGCCAAGTTTTCAGCAGTATACCTTGGCAAGGTTCATTGACCGTGGCTATTTTGAAAAGCATATCAACCGCATGCGGAAATTCTACAAGACCCGGCGAAACCGGGTGCTGGAGGCGCTGCAGAATGCCCCCTTTGCGGAAAAGCTCACCGTTTTGGAGGAGGATGCAGGCTTGCATTTTCTTCTGAAGGTGGCATCTCCCCTGACCGACCGGGAGCTGACCGCCTGGTGCGAAAACGCCGGCTTCCGGGTGGAGACGCTAAGCGAATTTTACCACAGCGCTGTGCCTAAGTGGGCCAAGCAGCAGCTGGTCATCAACTACTCCGGCCTGTCGGATTCTGACCTGGAAACGCTGGAACAAAAGTTGAAAATGCCGTAAATTTGCAATAAAAGGCCTCCCTCTGATGAGGGAGGTGGATTCGCCGTCAGGCGAAGACGGAGGGAGAGAATATCAAAAATCTCTCCCCCAGTCAAAAATCAAAGATTTTTGCCAGCCCCCTCGTCAGAGGGGGCCTTTTGTTTGTGTTAATGGCTGGAGACCAGCTTCATCTGTTCTTCAAAGGCCTTGCCCTTGTGCTCGCTGCCGTGTTCACCGGCAGGGCGGTAGGTGGGCACAACGGCGGCCACCATCTGCCGAATTTCGGCCTCGTTGCCGTCGTGGGCTGCAGCCATCAGGCGGGGCAGCTCAGCAAGGAAGCCGTCCTCGTCGAAGGGGATGGGAGAGCCGATGTGGATCAGCTTGTTGGAAGTGGTTTTCAGACCCTCTTCCGACATCAGCTTTTCTTCGTAAAGTTTTTCACCGGGGCGCAGACCTGTGTAGGTGATGTGGATATCCACATCGGGACGCAGGCCCGACAGGCGGATCAGGTTACGGGCCAAATCGTCGATTTTCACCGGCGCGCCCATATCCAGCACAAAGATCTCGCCGCCTTCGGCAAAGGTGCCGGCCTGCAGCACCAAGGATGCTGCCTCGGGAATGGTCATAAAGTAACGGATAATGTCCGGGTGGGTAACGGTCACAGGGCCGCCCCGGGCGATCTGCTCCTTAAAACGGGGGATCACAGAGCCGTTGGAGCCAAGGACATTACCGAATCGCACAGCTACAAAGTCGGTCTGGGGAACGAAATCGTCCTTAACCATGCTGCGCATACTGCCGTAGGAATCCTCTGTATGCACATGCAGAGGCAGCAGGTCGCCTGCCTTGCCCTCCCGGATCTTTCGATCGAAGGACTGGACGATCATCTCACAGATCCGCTTGGATGCGCCCATAATGTTGGTGGGATTCACCGCTTTGTCCGTGGAAATCAGAACGAAGCGCTTGCAGCCGTTCATCATTGCGGCGTAGCAGGTCTTGTAGGTGCCGATGGCGTTGTTCTTAATGGATTCGCAGGGGCTGTCCTCCATCAGCGGCACATGCTTGTGGGCAGCCGCGTGGTAGACGATGTCAGGCCTATACTTACTAAAGACCTGATTGATGCGGCGGCTGTCACGGACAGAGCCGATCAGGGTCTCAAACTGCAGGCTGGGGTATTTGTCCTTCAGCTCCAGCGCGATGGCGTGGGCGTTGTTTTCGTAAATATCGAAAATGACAAGGAGCTTGGGGTTGTACTTGGCGATCTGCCGGCACAGTTCACTGCCGATAGAACCGCCGCCGCCGGTTACAAGGACCACCTTGCCGGAGATATAGCGGTAGATTTCGTCCATCTGTACGCTGATGGGCGCGCGGCCCAGCAGGTCTTCGGTGTTCACATCCTGCAGCGCATCGGCACGCAGGTTGCTGCTGACATACTGCGCCATGGTGGGCAGGTTCTTCAGCTCGCAGCCGGTGGCCTTGCAGATGTTCAGCAGGTCGCGGCGCTCTGTGGCGGTGGCGCTGGGAACGGCCAGATAGATCTTCTCGATCTTATATTTTTCCACATTCAGCAGAATGTCTTCTCTGCCGCCCACAATGGGAACGCCGTCGATGAATCGACCCCATTTGTTGGGGTTGTCGTCGATGATGCAGCAGATCCGATCCTGCAGGGTGTTCACGGTGTGGATGTCGCGCAGGATCATCTGACCGGCTGTGCCGGCGCCGATGAGCATGACCCGGTGAGCCACGGCGTTTTGCGCCAGCTTTCTCCGCTTGGTGCGCTCCAGAAGCACAAACCGATAGGCAAAGCGAATGGCCAAAACCAGCGTAAACTGCAGACCAAAGCCAACCAGATAATAGGAGATCGGCATTCTGGTGACCGCATCTGTGAATTTACTCAGCACCACGGTCACACCGGCGATGTGGATCGCCCAAGTGATCAGGGAGGCCAGCGCAACGCGCTTTAACTCGTCATAGCCGGCAAACCGCCACATACCGTGGTACAGGCGCATCAGGAAAAATACGATGACACAAATGGCGGCATAGGGCAGGGTGAAGTGCTGCCAGGCGCAAAGGTAGTCTACGGGAATGGCGGAAAACTGGCAGTCAAACCGCAGCCACAGCGCCAAAAAATACGCGCCGGAAACCACGACTAAGTCGTAAATCGCAAGCAACAGCGCGATCATATGCCAATGTTCAATTCGGGGCGTTCTCTTTTTGCAAGAACAGCTGCCGGAAGGGTTTTGACCGTGTTGTTCCATAACATTGCTTCTCCTCTGAGTAAAATCGACTCTATCATACACCAAAACCGAAAAAAAAGCAACCTATCGGCCTGCGAAAGCCGACAAAAAGCGAGAATTATATGGCTGCGTCCGGGAAAATTCTACCAACAGGCAGAAAAAACCCCTGCTTTCAAATGAAAACAGGGGCGAAGGGTTACTTGTCTTCCTCGGCGACCAGATCCAAGGTGATGGATTTTACATTGGTTCGCAGCTGCACATAGCGCACACCGGCCGCATCCAGCATCCGCTTGGAGGCGATGGTGGTGGGGGTGGTGGCATACTTGTCGGACAGGTAGTAGACCTCCTTGATGCCGCTTTGAATGATGGCCTTGGCACATTCGTTGCAGGGGAACAGTGCCACATACAGCCGGCTGCCCCGCAGGTCACGGCCGTTGGCATTTAAGATTGCATTCAGTTCCGCGTGGACAACATACGGGTACTTGGTATCCTCACCGGTGCGATCCCAAGGGAATTCGTCGTCGGAGCAGCCCTTGGGCATACCGTTGTAGCCGGTGGAAATGATGATATTATCCTGCGATACGATGCAAGCGCCCACTTGGGTGCTGGGGTCCTTGCTGCGGCGCGCTGCCAGCATAGCAATGCCCATAAAATATTCGTCCCAGCTGATATAATCGGTTCTTTTCATAACTTTTCTCCTTGTTTTTGTATAGGCTTAGCATACCAAAAACAAAGGAGTTTGTCAACCGCGGAACAAGCCTGCCCCAACCACCCCGTCATTCTATCCCGTCATTGCGAGGAGCCGCAGGCGACGCGGCAATCATAAGCCTCCCTCTGGGAGGGAGGTGGCGCGGCGTTAGCCGTGACGGAGGGAGAGCGCGCATACCGAGTAATTTGGAAAGCCTTACTTCCGGTCCCTGCCGGGGGCGGTACTTTCTTGCGCCGCCAAGAAAGTACCCAAAGAATGCGGCATAGGGGAGGGTTTGAGTTGATTGCTCCCGCAATCAAAGCCACCTCCCCTATGTACCCCTCCAGGCGCGCATCGCCGGAAGATGGTACAAAGTTAGGGGTTGTTGTGTTGCTGCTTTTTTCTTGTCAGAAGCAGGGCAACCGCCACGGCGCTGATGCCGCCGGCCAACTTGCCTGCAATCATCGGGGTCAGCATGGTGGGCGCAAATCCGGCGGTGAAGCCCATATGGTCGCCGAACACGAATGCCGCGCTGACCGCAAAGGCGATATTCACCACCTTGCCCCGGTCGTCCATATCCTTTACCCGTTCAAAGGTGGCGATGGAGTTGGCCAAGGTGGCGATCAGGCCGCCGGCGGCCACATCGTTTACACCCAGCTTGCTGCCCAGCTTCATCAGAGGCTTTCGCAGCAGCGTGGTGACCACATGCACCAAAGGAAACGCGCCCGCCAGCACAATGGCGATTGCGCCAACCGTTTCAAACCCCTCGCTTAATGGCGCCATACCGGGAATGGTGGTAAAGCCGGTGAGCTCCTCTACAATGGCCGCGCCCAAGCCTACGGTGATCAGCGCCACGACGCCCTTGCCGAAAATGCCGAAGCCTTTGATCATACCTTTTTCCGCAAACAGAAGGCCCAAAACGATCAAACCGCCGATGATTACGATGGGAATTAGGTTCCGCAGCACCATCAAAACCGGGAAACCGGCCACCAAACCGCCAACCAAAACGCCTACGGGAATGGTCACGATGCCGGCCAGAATGCCTTTTGCCATCGCCGGCCGGTCCTCCTGCCGCAGTATGCCCATAGCCACGGGGATGGTGAACACGATGGTCGCTCCCAGCATACTGCCGCAAAGCACACCGCCCAGCAGCGCCGCATCCGGGTCACTGCTCATCTGTTGGGCAAGCTGGCCGCCGCCCATATCGCAGGCGAGGATCGTGCCGGCAAACATAGCCGGATCAGCGCCCAAAAACCGATACACAGGCACAACCACAGGATTCAGAAGGTTTGCCAGCACCGGCGCAAGGCTGATGATGCCCAGCATAGCCAATGCCAGCGTACCCATAGCCAGAATGCCCTCCTCAAAGGGCTGACCCAACCCCAGCCGGTTGCCGAATATCCGATCCAGCGCGCCTGCGGCGGCAAACACCGCCATAATGGCGATCAAAATTTCGTGGGCAGACATAGCGTGCCTCCTGTTACAGTTTTTTCTCTTGGTCGATGATGGCGACCACCGCCGCGTCTATCGGCGCTTCCATACAAAATTTGCTGGCTACCGTGCCGGTCACAAGCAAAACCTTGTCCCCTGCGCCTGCGCCTACCTGATCGGCGGCCACCACAGGGCCTGCCATGGTGTCCACCACCAAAAAGGTCTGCCCCTGTAAGCATTGGGCCTTTCGGGTGGACCAAACCGCGCCGGTTACTGTTCCAATTTTCACTCAAGTATCTCCTTTGCTAAAGGTGTCAGCACCGCCCCGGGGGCAGGCACTCTGCCGGAGAGCTTCATCTCTCTGGCCTGCTGGGCGGTGATCAGCTTTTTCTGTCCGCCGTCGGTAAACACGATGCCCAAATTCTTCATATTCCGACGGCCGGAGGCCAAAGCCGCGGCCAGCGCCCGATTTTTCGGCGACTGGGGGAAGCCGGGGGCATAGCACACCACAGGTTTTCCCTCGGAAAGGGCCTCCAAAGCCGGCTCGTTTACAAAAAACAAGGCTTCGCTCAAGGTCAGCGACCCGATCACCACCGCGTCAAAAGGCGGCGCAACCACATAAGAAAACCCCAAATCGCAAAGTGGCTCTGCGCCGATGAGCAGCGCCCTCATTGGAGAATCCTCCCCAAATCGCCGCTTGCAAAGCCGCAGGCGTTGGCCTCGTCGTAGTCAAGATGCACCCGTGTCTGAAAGTCCGGGCTGACCCGCACCACCACATCGTCGAAAATAAGCGGCCGGTTGGTGAACGTCTGCAGGCGGACAACCTGCTTGTCCTTTACCTGCATTGTGGCGGCATCGGCGGGGGTGATGTGAATGTGCCGCTTGGCAACCATCACGCCTTTTTCCAGGGTCACTGCGCCTTTTTCACCCTTTAGGGTTGCACCGGGGGTGGAAGCCGTGTCACCGGACAGCCGGATGGGGGCGGCAATGCCCAAATGCCGGGCATCTGTCATAGACAGTTCTACCTGCGCTTCTTTCCGTTCCGGGCCAAGCACAGCCACATTCTGAAGTTCCCCCTTCGGCCCAATCACCGTCACCCGTTCGTTGGCCAAATACTGCCCGGGCTGGGATAAATCCCGCTTGGGGGTGAGGCCGTGGCCGAACAATGCCTGCGCCTGTTCCTTTGTCACATGAACATGGCGGCCGGATGCCTCCAACTCCACGAAGATCCGCCGGAGAATTTTCTCCGTTAGGTTTACATAATCCAAAAAATCACTCCTAACAAGACTGGGCCGCCTTTAACTGAATCATAATCAAATACAGGAAACTGCTCAGCCGGTTGAACGCCTTCAGCAGGTCTTCCCGGCTGTCGCAGAAGGCTGCCACCGCCGCAAGCTCTGCCGCCCGGGCGGCGCACCGCGCCTTGTTCACCTGCAAAAGGAGCGCGCTGTCGGTGGGTTCGGGCATAAAATGGGGCTGGCCGTAAAAATCCTGTGGAAAATGGCTCCGCTGCCGCAGGGCGGCGTCGTCTAAGCCACCCAAGGCCACCGTCTTCACAGGTTCTCCCAAAACCTCCTGCCGCAGCAAAAACCGGGTGTAGGACAAACACTCCTCCAGTTGAGTGCGAATCGCCCCGGTGGCTGCAGAGCAACAAAGCAAGAGCTCCGCCTCCAGCGTGTCCACCGCGCCGCGAAATGCGATCCGGGGGTGGGTTTTCATCACCAAAAACTCCCCGTTCAAGTGGGTCATATGCTCCGGCTTTTCCTCCATATAGCCGCCGCCCAAAAGCCGGTAGCGGTCGGGCCTTGCCTCCGTGGCCGGGAGAATTTCGATCCGTTCCCGGTTCAGGAAATCCCGTGCCTCCGAGGTCAGTTGGTCGTTTTTGCCCAGATAGAATACCCGTTTGCCGTCACGGTTACGGACATTGTCCCGGGCGGCCTTTTCGCTGAAAAGCATTACTTGGAAGCCGCGGCAGGGGGCGTCTGACCCAAGCGGCCCTTGGGCAGAATGTTGTCCACCTCGGTGTGGGGACGGGCGATCACATGGACAGAGATCAGCTCGCCCACCTTTTCTGCGGCGGCTGCGCCGGCATCGGTGGCGGCCTTGACCGCGCCCACATCACCGCGCACCATCACGGTCACAAGACCGCCGCCTACCTGTTCCTTGCCCACCAGCTGGACATTTGCGGATTTGACCATTGCATCGGCTGCTTCAATGGCGCCGATGAGGCCTTTTGTTTCAATCATGCCAAGAGAATTTGTGTTCATAAGATTTGCTCCTTTATTTCAGTCGTTCTAGAATTTTTGCGGTCAGAATGTCGATCAGGTTGTCGTCTGCTGTGCAGGAGGGGGCATTTTCCGCTTCGCTTGTGCCCCAAGCCACACGGCGGATGTTGATTAAGTCCATAGGGGAGATGTTGTTGGAGGAAGAACTGCCGCCAACCGCGCCGCACCCTAAAGTCAGCGCCGGGAACAACGATGTGGTGGCGCCGATGCCGCCCAGCGCCGCCGGGGTGTTCACCAAAAACCGGGACACGGGAATTTGCGATGCGAATTTGCGCACCACATTTACATCCTCTGCGTGCATAGCGAAGGTGTGGCCGCTGCCCTCGTGAATCAGCACCTCAATGGCTTTAGAGAGCACCGCGTCTTCCGACTCCATCACGAAAAACGCCAGCACAGGGCAGAGTTTTTCCATAGAGTAAGGACGGGTGGGCCCGGCCTCCTGTTCCCGCGCCACCAGCACTTTGGTGGAAGACGGCACGGAAAATCCGGCCTTTTCTGCCAATAGCGTTGCGGATTTTCCCACAATCTCCGGGTTCAGGGTGCCGTTTGGCTTAAAGAGCAACTTGGCAAGGCAGCCGGCCTCCTGGGTGTTCATAAAATAGAATCCCATTGTGGCGGCGGTTTGTTTTACCGCTTGCTCCATAGAGGATTCCACGATGATGCTCTGCTCCGAGGCGCAGACCGTGCCGTAATCGAAGGTTTTCGACCGCAAAATGCAGGAAAGGGCCTTTTTCACATCCGCCGAGTGGTGGATATACACAGGGCCGTTGCCTGCGCCCACGCCGATGGCCGGCTTGCCGGAGGAATAGGCGGCCTTTACCATAGCCGGGCCGCCGGTTGCCAGAATCAGCCGGGTCTCCTCGGCCTCCATCAGTTCCTTGCACCCTGCCAAAGTGGGGATGGTCAAGCAACCGATAGAACCCTTGGGCGCGCCGGCGGATTCTGCGGCTTTTGCGACAATTTCCGCGGCCCGCAAGGTGCAGGCGATGGCTTTCGGGTGAGGGGAAAACACGATGGCGTTGCCGGATTTTAGGGCAATCATCGCCTTGTAACAGACGGTAGATGTGGGATTGGTGCTTGGCACAATGGCCGCGATCACGCCCATAGGCACACCGATTTCCCATAGTTTTTCCCGGGGGTCTTCCTTTAATACGCCCACATAGGTTTTTTTATCAATGGCAGAAAGTAGGGTCTTGGAGGCAAATTCGTTTTTCGTAATTTTGTCGTTTACATTGCCAAAGCCCGTCTCTGACACCGCCATTTCCGCCAGTTCCGTGGCGGCAGATGCAAAGGCGGAAGAAATTGCCCGGACGATTCCGTCCAGTTTTTCCTGGGGCATTTGGGCCAGGATTTTTTGGGCGTCTTCCGCCGCCCGGGCCAGGTCTCTTGCTTGCTGCCGGGCCTGTAAGTCTTTATCCATGCCGTTCTCCTTTTATTTGGGATTGTTAGCAACGGCCCCAACCGCGTCGGCAAAGGCCGCGCAGGCGGCGGCGCAGGCCGATTGGGTGCCGGTGAGCAGACCGCCGCCGAAATTGGTGGGGCTGGGGGGCCTGTATAGTTTACATAACTTTACATCCGCGGCTTTCAGCGCCGCGTCCATGGCGTACATACTCTCCAAGGGCGGCGCGATGAGGTAGGCCAGGGCGCTGCCCTCGGCAACGCCGGCCTCCTCAGCCAAAAATTTGCCGCAGCTGGACACCGTATGGGCAAGGTACGGCACACCGCCGACCTCCTCAAACCCAAGCCTGCCCAGCGCGCCCACCGCTGCTTCCATACCGCTGCGCAACGCGCCCGGGGTGGTGGCGCATAAGATGCCCAGCACCTCCCCGGCGTTGGGGGTGGAGGCGTTGGCTGCGCCTGCGTAGAAACTACTGCCAAAGCACACCTGCACCTCGGCAGACTTTGTTGCCTCGTCCAAGGCAATATAGGTGGCATCGTCGCAGTCGGTGGTGATGAGCCCCAAACAGGGGTAGCCCTCCGGCGCGCCCAATTCCCGGCAAAGAGAGTCACTGGCGGCGGACAGGTAGCGCACTGCCAAAATATTCACAGGAATCATAATTCTACTCCAAATGCAATCCCACGCCGGAGACCTTTTTCTTTAAGATCGTGTCGATCAGTTCGGCAACATACGCACCGGCCTCCACCGCCGGTGTACCCTGGGCGTGAATGTTTGAGACCACCGTCCGGGAGGACTCGGACACGCCGGTGTGGGGCTTGTAGGTGATATAAGCGGACATGCTCTTGTCGGTCACAAGGCCCGGCCGCTCACCCACCAGCACACAAACCAGTTCGCAGCCGGTGATGTCACCCACCGCGTCGCCTGCGCCCACCCGGCAGAATTTCACATAAATTCCCTTGCCGGTTTCGATGCCTTTTACCTTTAAGCCGTCCCGAATGGCGGCGGCGCAGTCCATAGCGTTGGCGGCAATAGCCGCTGAGGACAGGCCGTCGCCGATGACGATTTGTACCCGGGGCGTTCCGGAAATAGCGGAGCGAATTTTGGCGGCATTTTCCTCGTCAAAGCAGCGGCCGTAGTCCGGGCGGGTCAGATATTCGTCCTTGTCCTTGCAACGGGTCTTTACGGATACAAGGCCGTTTTTCTCCCCGAAATCCTCGGGCAGCTCCGAAAACACCGAGTCCTGCGCCGCCGCGTGGTCTGCCCGGAAACGGAGCATCGTCAGGGTCTTGTATCGAGGGCCTGCCCGTCCGCTGCCAAGCCGCGCCGGGGTGCGCTCCTTCAGGCGGCGGTAGGCCTTTTCGTCAGCCGGTTCGTCCACCAGATAGAGCTTTCGCAGGTCGATGGCGGTCACATCGTCCACAGCCCCCTCCTCCGGGCGGTCTTCGTTATAGACCACGGTTTTGTATTCGCTTGCCTTCACCTGTGGCTGAGGGACATTCATTGTGCTTAAGATCTCCGCCACAAGGTTGGTCAGTTCCTGTTTATTCATAAGGGTTTCTCCTTTCAAAACAGCAGGCTTGAGCCGTCGCCGGCTTTTTTGGTCAGCTTGCCGTTTTCCAAAAAGCCCATTTTGTGCAGCCACCGGTCAAATTCCGGAATGGCGGTCTTGCCGGTCAGCTCCCGGAGGGCAGCGGTCTCCCGGAAGCCGGTGGTCTGATAGTTCAGCATAATGTCATCGCCGTGGGGGATGCCCATAAAGTAGTTGCAGCCGGCCACGGTTAAGAGGGTGGCCAAATTCTCAATGTCGTTCTGGTCGGCTTTCATATGGTTGGTGTAACAGCAGTCGCAGCCCATGGAAATGCCCGTGAGTTTGCCCATAAAATGGTCTTCAAGACCGGCCCGAATCACTTGCTTGGAGTTGTACAGATACTCCGGCCCGATGAAGCCTACCACGGTGTTCACCAAAAAGGGGCTAAACCTTTTGGCAAAGCCGTAACAGCGAGCCTCCATAGTCACCTGGTCGGTGTTATGGTGGGCGTTAGAGGACAGTTCCGAGCCCTGTCCGGTTTCAAAATACATCACGTTGGGCCCTTCCGCCGTGCCGTCGGTGAGAAGCAGGTCTTTGGCGTCCTGCAAGGTTTGCGCCGAGAAACCGAATGCCTCGTTTCCGGCCTGGCTGCCTGCGATGGACTGGAAAATCAAATCGCAGGGCGCGCCGGCGCGCCCCGCTTTCATCTGGGCGGTTACGTGGGCCAGCACGCAGATTTGTGTGGGAATTTCCCAATGCTCCTTAATCTCTTGGAAACGGCGCAGCACCTTGCCCACCTGCTCCGGGGAGTCGGTGACGGGGTTTAAGCCGATGACCGCATCGCCTGCGCCAAGGGTAAGACCCTCCAGCGTAGATGCGGTGATGCCGTCCGGGTCGTCGGTGGTGTGGTTGGGCTGCAGCCGGCAGGAGAGTGTTCCCGGCAGGCCGATGGTGGTGTTGCAGTGGGCGGTGACGGGCATTTTGGCCGCGGCGTAAATTAAGTCCAGATTGCTCATCAGTTTGCACACGCCGGCAACCATTTCGGAGGTAAGACCACGGCTTGCCTTGCGAATGTCGTCGCTGGAGGTGGTTTCCGAGAGAATCCACTCCCGGAACTCCGCCACGGTCATATTGCGGATTTTCTCATAGGCGGGGGTGTTCACATCGTCCTGGATAATCCGGGTCACTTCGTCTTGCTCATAGGGAACGGCCGGGTGTTCCCGTAAGTCCCCCAAGGTCAGCGCGGACAGAACCACTTTGGCAGCCACCCGTTCCTGGGCGGTTTCGGCGGCAAGACCGGCTAATTTGTCGCCGGTTTTTTCCTCGTTGGCCTTGGCCAGCACTTCTTTGACATCTTTGAATGTGTAGGTTTTCCCCAAAAGGGTCGTTTTTAGTTTCATAGAATCCATTCCTTTTATACGTCATTGCGAGGAGCGTAGCGACGTGGCAATCTCCTTGGATATGTTTAGATTGCCACACCAGCGTGCGCGCTGGTTCGCAATGACAAAATATGATTCTTATTGTGAAAGAATCAGGGTTTTTACCACCACCGGCAGAGCCGGCCCAACAGGCGCGCCCAAATCCAGATAGCTTTCCGGGGTGAGCGCAACTGCGTCGATGCACAGGCATTTTTTCCGGGGCGCAAGGAGCATAATGGCGTGACCCAAGGCCTTGGCCATATCGGATTGCAGGCAGATAAACAGGTCGTGGTCTCCGCTTCCGTCCACAAAGGCCTTGGCAAGGGTCTGCACCGAAGCGTAAGACGGCGACCGCTCCCCGTGCAGGGAGAGCACCACCGCGTCACTGTCCTGCCCCAAGTAGGCTTGACAGACCGCCTCCGCGGTGATGGGCGCAGACAGGCACACCACAGGCAGATTTTGCTTGGGCAGGGAAACGCCGGACAGAAACACCGTAGAGCCGGACAGCTGGGTGCTGTGGCAGCCTGCGCCGATGACCGTGGCCCGAATGGTGTGGGCCCCAAGGCGATATTCTCCCTTGCACAGCGCGCTGGCCTGAATGGCTTTGCCCAGCCGCACACCCAAATCCCCAAAGGCGTTTTTTTCGTGGGCGGTTTCGATACAATCGGCAACGCCCCCGGAAAAGGAAATCACGTCGGCTTTGACGGGTGTCCAAGGCTTTGCCGCTTCCTTTGTGGAAAGAGCGTCAAAAACAGACGATTTGGGTCGCAAATCTGCGGCCGTTTCCAGCGCCTGCACCAGCAGGTCGGTTATCTGCTCCAGTTGGTTTTCGGTTGGGATTTCTCCGATTTTCAAGTCGCAAAGGGGCCCAATCACCGGGGAAATGTAGGTAATTGCCCCGTTTTCGTCAAATTTCACCAGCCGTCCGCCCACATTCAGGCAGCCGGTGCGGAGAATTTTGCCGTTTTCGATGAAAGACAGGTTGCTTGTGCCGCCGCCGATGTCCATATGGAGGACGGATTTGCCGGTTTGGGCGGAAAATTCCGTTGCGCCTGCCCCCTTGGCAGAGAGGCTGCTTTCCAAATCCGGCCCGGCGGTTGCCACCACAAAATCCCCGGCAAAGCCGGAAAGCGCCGATAAAACCTCGCGG
The DNA here is from genome assembly GCA_045614325.1 of Faecousia sp. GTDB lineage: Bacteria > Bacillota > Clostridia > Oscillospirales > Oscillospiraceae > Faecousia. The sequence continues at coordinate 33,912 of JAZLCU010000011.1, forward strand.
GCATTTTCTTTCCGGGAGGTCTCGCCGGTGATGATCACCGCGCCGGTGTCCACTTGGGATTTTTCTACGCCTGCAAGGGCATATTGCTCAGCAACCCACCGGGCGATGGCCTCCCCATCCACCCGGTCGTTGGAAATAAGGGGCGTGAAGATCACGGGACTTTGATAGAGAAGTTCCCGGCTCTCAATCACCATTTCCGGCACGGAGAATGCGCCGCCCTTATTTTCCACAGAAAGAGATGACAAAATCAGTTGGGTGGTGGTCGTTCCCACATCCAGCCCCACGCTTAAAAGCTGCGCCATTTACATCACCTGCCGCAAAATTTTCTCCACCAGCTGGGCCGTAGGCCGCTGGGGATTGGTGGCACAGCAGGGGTCGTCCAAGGTGGCTTTTACGATGCTTGCCACCGGCACTTGCCCGGGCTCAATGCCTGCTTGGGATAATGTCTGAGGCAGGCGCAGTTCTTTCCGCAGCTGCAAAAGGGCGTTCCGCAAATTTCGCACCGCAAGCGTGTCCACGCTGCCGCCAAGGCCTGCCCGTCGGGAAAGCTCTGCGTATTTGTCGTTGGCGCAGGCATTTGCCTCCACCACCGCCGGTAGCAAAATGGCGTTCAGCCTGCCGTGGGGCAGGTGCAGCTGGCCGCCCAGCGCGTGAGAGAGGGCGTGGCACAGCCCTAAGCCCGATTGGGAAAAGGCAATGCCGGCCATAGTGGCCCCGTCGTGAATCTGCTGCCGCACGGCGGTCGACCCGGCAAAGGAGGCCGGCAAAAGCCGGAACGCGCAGGCAAAGGCTTCGCCTGCCAAGCTCCGGGAAATCGCGCCTGCGCCGGTGGCCACAAAACTCTCCACCGCGTGGGCAACAATGTCGTAACCGGCATCAGCAATTAAGTTTTTGGGCAGCGCATTCAGCAGATTCCCGTCCAAAATCGCCACATCGGGGGTTAACGCCGGGTCAACAAGGGGGTGCTTCACACCCTCGTGGGTCAAAATAGCAAAGTCCGTCACCTCCGAGCCGGAGCCGGAGGTGGTGGGAATGGCCACGAACCGGATTTTTTGCCCGGAAAAGTACACCATGGCCTTGGCGCAGTCCATAGCGCTGCCGCCGCCCAAGGCCACCACCGTGTCGGGCCTGAATTCCTGCACCAGCGCCGTTCCTTTGGCGGCCAGCGTCACCGAGGGGTCGGGCTTTACATCGTAAAAAAATGCAAAATCCGCGTTCGTTGCCGCCCTCAGCCTGTCCGGCACATCGGTTTTTTGAAAATAGGGGTCGGCCACAAGCAGCACCCTGCAGCAGCCCAGCCGGCTCAGTTCGCTGATGGCGCCCGGGCCGGAAATGATCTTTGTTTTTAAGGAGAATGTTTCCATCTGTCCACCGCCTTTTACAAGCATTGTTTCCCAAATAAAGAAAAGTATGTGCAGGTTTGACTTCCGGGCAAAAAAATGGTAAACTAACAAAAATATGTCCTTTTGGAGGGCTTTTCTATGCAAGCAATTTTTATGGCGGTGTTTGCCGCGCTGATCGTGGCGGCAGACCAGGTTACAAAGCTGCTGGTTTTGCAGAACATTCCGCTGCACACCCAAATCGATGTGATCCCCGGCGTGGTGGGTCTGACCTATGTGCAGAATACCGGCGCGGCCTTTTCCTCTTTTCAGGGGATGATATGGCTGTTTGTGGTGATTTTTGCGCTGCTGACCGCAGGCATCGTTTGGGAATATAAGAAGCAGTCCCTTGGTTTTTCTAAGGCCGAATGGTGGTGCATCGCGGCCATCTACGGCGGTGGTCTGGGCAATATGATCGACCGGGTGCGGCTCGGCTATGTGGTGGATATGATCGAGACCCGGTTTATCGAATTCCCTGTTTTCAATGTGGCCGATTGCTTTATCACCTGCGGCTGCATCGCGCTGATCGCGCACTTGATTTTCTTCAACAAGGGCTTTTGGAAGGATACGAAAAAATGATTTTGATTGCCGACACTTCAGGCGAACGGCTGGATGCCTTCGTGGCAAGGGCGGCGGAGGGGCTGACCCGCAGCGCCGCGCAGAGGCTGATCGAGGAAGGTTATGTAAACCGAAACGGCAAGCCTGCCAAGAAAAACGACAAATTAAATATTGGCGACGAGATCTCGGTGACCCTGCCGGAAGCCAAGCCTGTGGATATCGTGCCCAAGGAGATCCCCTTGGAGATCGTCTACGAGGACGAGGATGTTTTGGTGATCAATAAGCCCAAGGGTCTGGTGGTCCACCCGGCCGCCGGTCACCAGGAGGATACCCTGGTCAATGGTCTGCTCTATTCCCATGCCGACCAACTGTCCGGTATCAATGGGGAACTTCGCCCCGGTATTGTCCATCGGATTGATAAGGACACTTCCGGCCTTTTGGCCGTTGCCAAAAACGATTTGGCCCATACGGTGCTGGCATCTCAGCTGAAGGATCACTCCATGGCCCGAACCTACGAGGCTATTGTCTGCGGTTCGTTCAAGGAAGATTCCGGTACGGTGGATGCCCCCATCGGCCGCCATCCTACCGACCGGAAGAAAATGTGCATTACCGAGAGAAACGGCAAGTCTGCCGTGACCCATTGGGAGGTGGTGGCTCGTTACCGTGGCTACACCCATGTGCGCTGCCGGCTTCAGGCCGGCCGCACCCACCAGATCCGCGTCCATATGGCGAGTATCGGCCACCCTATTTTGGGAGTTACAGTCTACGGACGGAAAAAGCCGGAGCTGGGTCAGTCCAGCCAGTGCCTCCACGCAGGCATTCTGTGCTTTGCTCACCCCCGGGATGGCCACCCGGTGATGGTAATGGCCGACCTGCCGGCCTACTTTAAGGAAGTTTTAGAGAAATTGGGAAGGATGTCCTAAAATGGCGCTTTTTGATGATGTTCTGCTGGCGGTGGACTACGACCGGACGCTGACCGGCCCCGACTCCAAAATCCCCCAGCGGAATTTGGATGCAATTGCATATTTTGTGGAAAACGGCGGCAGTTTCACTGTGAATACCGGCCGCAGCACCACCACAATGCGGGATTTGTTCCATAAAATTCCTGCCAATGTGCCGTTTTTGCTCTATAACGGCTCGGCCGCTTGGGAAAATGGCGAGTTGGTGGATCTTAAGGTCATTGACCTGCCCTTGTGGGAGACCCTGCTTGCGGCGAAGGCGGCGTTTCCCGAGATGAATTGGGAAATTCAGGGCGCAGACAACCACTACCTGTATGAGCCGTCGGAGGAATTTGTCCGGTTATACGGAAAAATGAAGTGGTCTTGGGAGCCGGCCGTCCCCGGTGAAAGTTATGGCCCGTTTTTGAAATTTGCCGCCTACGGCCCGGTGCGCAAGCCTGTGCTGGCAGATATGTTCGACTGCTCGGAAGAAGACGACGCCCGTTTCAATGCACTGGAGGCATTTATCCGGGAAAATTGGGGCGACAAGGTGGAGGTTTTCCGTGCTGCACCCCGTATCATCGATGTCCACGCCAAGGGCGTGAGCAAGGGCGCTGCCGCGGTGGACCTGAAAGCGCGTTTGGGCAAAAAAGTCCTTGTTTGCGTAGGCGACGCGGAGAACGATATCACTATGCTGGATATGGCCGATTACGCATTTTGCCCCGGCGATGCGGTGGTGGCCGAACACTATGAAAATGTGTGTAATTGCGCCGATGGCGCCATTGCGGATGTAATTTACAAAAAAATTCCGGAGATTCTGGGCATTCAGCCTTGACAGAAGCATTTTCTTATGCTAATATTTTATGGCTGAATCAACCAGAGTTCGGAACTTGCGGGTGTAGTTCAATGGTAGAACACCAGCCTTCCAAGCTGGATACGCGGGTCCGATTCCCGTCACCCGCTCCAAATATGCGCCAGTAGCTCAGCTGGATAGAGCAACTGCCTTCTAAGCAGTAGGTCAGGGGTTCGAGTCCCTTCTGGCGTGCCAAACAAGCCGGAAGATTGTGGATCCATTAGGGTTGAATGTCGTGTCCTGTTGCGGTGCCCGGCATACTCCTTGCCGACAAAGCGGCTTGGTCATCTGCCGCCCGCGGCCACTCGCTCAAGTCGCTTGACTCCGCCACTGGCGGCGCTCCTTTCGCTCCCCCCTTCTGGCGTGCCACACATTGCTACACAGGTGTGCGGCTTCAGCAAAAGTAAATATGGTGGGTATAGTTCAATTGGCAGAGCACCGGATTGTGGTTCCGGGCGTTGTGGGTTCGAGTCCCATTACCCACCCCATAACAGATACCGTAAATGATACAATTGTGTCGTTTACGGTATCGTTTTTTATACCCATTTTTACCCCTAAAAATGGTAAAAATCCCAACTTTGCAACGCATTTTGATTTCCGTTGCCTAGCGTTTGTGCTTTTCCCAGGTTTCCGGATTGCCGAAATGAAACATATTGTGCTTTCAATTCGTTAAAATACCGCAATTCGTTATACAACCGGTATTCGTTATACAGCTGAAATTAATAAAAAAGAGCCGGTATATTTGGTAAACTTAGCTACTTGCAAACCAGGGGAAGCAGAGTTAACATCACACCCACACTTGGGAGGTGATGACAATGCAAACCTTATTACAACGGTTGGAGCAATGCGCAGAGAGCAATACCTTTGATACCGGCGATCCGGAAAACAGAACGGTGCTGGATCAGCTGTTCTGCGCATACCAAGATTCGCACGAAACCGATCCACCAGAAATCAAGGACGGCTTCAAAGAACTGGATGCCTATTTGAGACAGCTATCGTTGGATGACAACAATGCAGTCTGGAACCTATGCTGCCACCTTTGTACGGCCTACGAACACAAAGCCTTCATCGACGGTTTCCGTTATGGATTCCAGTTGAGCAAAGAACTAAAATGAACTGCATATACAATATAAGGAGGTCGCATCAGGAAAAATGATGCGACCTCTAAATGTTCTATGTGGGTTATTCAGTGACCCTCTTCCAGGCGTCCTCGCCGGGGATGAGTCCCAGGCTGGAGCCACAATCCCAGCTGACATGGATCGTACCCATATCGTCCACCCAGCGGACAGTGCCTTGGCAACCGGGGGCCAGTTTGCGGTTGTAGGGATCGTTCATATAAATCAGTTCCACCCGTGTGCCCACCGGATATTCCTCACGCAGTCGCTTCAGCTGCCACTCCTTTATCACTTGCATACCTTCACCTCCACTTCTGAGCCGTTTTTGAAATGGAACACCAGACGGTCATCGGCAAAGACCGTCACATGGTCAAGCGCTGTGTTCCATAGGCCGTCCGTATATGCTATCTGCGGTAGCTCCAAAGCTTCCAAGGCATCCAGGCAGTTGCGGATCGCTTCAGCCTGCACCTGCCGCCTTTCCTTTTGCTGTTGGAGGTCATCATATTTGACTTGCAGAGTTTCGTATCGCTCAACCAGGGAATTGTACCGGTCTGCATAGGCGGTTTGGTCGGTTACCTGGTTTGCATTTTCGTTTACCATCTGCCGGATCATCCCGGCCACCACATCCATCTCCTGCAATGTTCTGTTGCTGTCAGCATCCAGAGCGGTGGTGTCCAGCAGTTCCTTCAGGATCAGCCTACCGTCCTCAAACAGGGCAGTGCGGTCTGTAAGCAGTTGACCCAAGGCCGTAATAAAATGCGCCTTCAGGTCGTCTTCATAAAGGTGGGGTGTGCTGCAAAGGTCTCCGTTTTCGTAGTCAGGCTGCTTGGTTACCTTTCCTCGATAGAACTTGAGGGCGCTGTTCCAAATCTGTTGCAGCTCCGCACGATCCAAAGGTGGGCTACACTTTTCCGCTTCCTCCAGAAACCTCTTCCCGGCTTCCTTGGTATCGCCCCACCGCTTGAGGATCTTCCCGGCAGCGTGGGATAGGGTGCTGTTCCGGCTGCCTTCCGGTATGGTACGCTCCATTTCTGCAAAGGCATCTTCTGCAGCCTGCTCATCCAGAAACCGGTCGATGGCGGTGCTGCCGGGGAAGATGTACACCTCGGTGTCCGGATTTCCAAAGAAGAACCGACCGGCATCCAGGGCATTATCATCGAAGAATGGGTATGCCATTTGGATCCGCTGCATCAGCGCCGTGAATTGGTTGGGGTCGGCAATAGGCTCCACCGGAAATGCCACATGAAAACGAGGTCTGGGAGAACGATTGCCTTTCTGTTTCATATGGTTGCGGCTGGTGTAGACAATGCAAGGCACATCCGGAAATAGCCGGGGAATATCCTGAACATATATCCACTTCCCGGGATCGTCCGAATGGTCATTGTCGTTATCCAGTACCGCCACCGCTACCTCTTCAAAGTTATCGATGCTGCGATAGCTATTCTTGAATCGGATAAAGGTATGGTCGTAGCAGAACAGCTGCTTCAGTTCCTCCGGTGTGCTGCCGGCACCCACATTGGGATACCTGCAGTTCTTGGGACGTTTTAGTAAACGTGGTCGAACTGTATTCTGTTTATGTGGAGGATATGGTTGAAGATCTACACCGGTTATATGATGATGCAATGCTCATGTTCACATTGCGGTGTTTGATGGATGGGAAAACGACGGAAGCCCAGCGGTATTATTCAAACATTCATCTTGACGACGGTAAGAATCTTATTGATTGGTGGCTGTCTAAAAAAGAGGATGCCGAAAAAAAGTCCATTATCGAAATATGTACAAAAAGGCTACCCAAATTGAAACTGGCTCTTCAGCCTAGTCCAGATGGGAAACTTATGCTTTTGCCCGAAGTAAATTCGGTAATTGATGCGGCATATTATGCATTGGCACGATTTATGGCGGTTAATACCGGTGCATTAGAAGACTGGGGAGGAAAAACTACCATTGCTTTCTGCGAGGGGTGCGGAAAGGCCTATATCAAAAGAGGTAATCGTCAAAAGTACTGTGGTAACCGGGAATGTGAGGCAATTCGCAACAGTCGAAAATCCAGCAGATATTATTACAAAGAAAAGGCTAAAACTTAAAATCATGTACTTGGCATAATTGCGTATCGCATTCTTACATTTGTAGAAATCCAAAAACGGGCGAACCCGCAAAGTGTTTAGAAGTGGATACGCCTTTATAAATCGAACAAATAAAAACAACCGCCGGTCCTACAAAAAACGCAGGATCGGCGGTTGAACTTTTTATGCTGTTTCAGTATAATGGGTTGCACAGAAGCGCAAAGGGGGTGCCTCGTTGAAGAAGAAAAGTATTACTATAATTATCAGCGTGTTTTTGGCGGTCGTGTTGTTTGCCTCATTATATAATATTATAAAGATATACGATGATTATAAGCAAGCTGATGATACATATGAAGATATTCAAAATGAGTATGTTTCGGGCAACGAGAAACCTGCGGTTAATGAAACAAATGCCGGCGCAAGCAATCAGACTGATGCAAATATGAATGAGGAAATGGAAGGCGCTGCCCAAGAAGAAACGACAGAGCCGCCAATTTCGGTCGATTTTGATTCGCTTTGTAATAGAAATAAAGACGTGACTGGATGGCTTTATTGCCCAGACACCGCACTGAATTATCCGGTGGTGCAAGGTAAGGACAATACCAAATACTTGCAAAGTGATCTGGACGGAAAGTATTTAGCCAGCGGCACATTGTTTGTAGATTTTGAAAATGGCGCTCTTGGGGAGGATACCAATTATATTATTTATGGTCACAATATGAAAAACGGCACAATGTTTGGTATGCTCACCCAGTATAAAGAACAAAGTTATTATGATCAGCACCCTGCGATGTACTACCTTACACCGAACGGGAATTACGAAATAGAGTTAGTCATAGGTGTTGTGGTTCAATCTGACGATAGGCTGTACGAACTGCGGCAGGATAAAACGGTGCTGCTGATGCTGATCAACCGATATAGGGAAAAATCAACATTTCACTCGCCTGTTGAAATCAGTGAAGAGGACCTTGTTATAACGTTATCCACTTGTTCCTATGAATTTAACAATGCACGATATGTTCTGGTAGGTAAATTAATGCCCTTATAGATTGCTTTCCCCCCGACAGTTTTACGCTGCCGGGGGTTTGCTTGTAGGCGAAAAAGTACACATATACTAGCAAAGTATAGCAGAAAATAATTGTCATTACTGACTGTTGAATATGGTAAGACACTACGGTAACATCACACAAATGTTTTGTGAGGTGATGCCTGTGCAATTTGATCCGTACATCTGCACTAGAGGATGTACGGATTTTGTGTTTTTCCGTTGCTGCTTGATTTTGGGTACAATAATACTATCAAAATCAAGGAGGAATCATTATGAACTTGTCAACTGAACAAATTGCCAATTTTGCAAACTATCTCTGCAGGGAGGAGAAGAGCACCGCAACGCAGGATAAATACCTGCGTGATGTGCAGGCATTCTTTACATACGCAGATGACTACGCGATCACGAAAGAACTGGTGGTTGCATGGAAGAAGAGCCTGGTAGAACACGGCTATGCGGTACGATCCATAAACTCTATGCTGGCCAGTGTTAACAGTCTGCTGGATTTCTTGGGGTTACCAAACTGCAAGGTGAAGAATATCCGCACGCAGCAGCAGACCTACTGCACAGAAGATGGTTATATCGAAGTGTATACCATTGAGGACCTGTATAGCATTCGTAATGATTTGGCTGCAAAGTATATTCTTATGAATGATATCAATCTTACTGCCGCTACCGCAAAAGGTGGCGACTGGGATTTTATGGGTAACGGATGGAATCCCATTGGAAGCGATGACATTTATGGAAGTCTTGCTTTTAGCGGCGAATTTAATGGTAACGGCAAGAGAATTATCGGCATGCGAATTGATGGAACAACTATGCCAAGTGGCGTTGGAGTCAAGTATGTTGGTTTGTTTGCTAATGTTACCGGCAGCGTACACGATTTGGTTCTTGAAAACACCGTGATTACTTGGCCTCAATCTGGCACGAGTTATGTCGGTAGCGTTGCCGGTATGAACAGCGGTTCAATTTACAACATTTCTGCAGATGTTACGATAACGCTCGATAGAGGAACCGGTAATTTGGTGGGCGGTATCGTAGGCAGATCACAGGGAACGGTTTCCCGTTGTTCAACATCCGGCAGCATTAAGTATTCCTATTCTTATTCCAGTGGCTCGGTTCACACCAGCGGTGTCGGCGGAATTGTAGGTTACGCCACCGGCGGTACGATCTCTGAATGTTACAATACTGCAAGGTTGGAGCAGAAAAATGCCGGCAGTGGCTCTTATGGCTTTGTTGGTGGTATTTGTGGTATGGCATACTACTATTCAGGCTGGGAAGGATCCACAACAGTCAAGATTGAAAACTGCTATAACACAGGTAACATAACCTCAAACGATGGCTATTATATTGCGGGTATTCTTGGCTGTACCGATAACGATGGTAGTACAACAACGGATGGGACATATAAGTTAACATCTGTTGCTCCCGGTACATATAGCCTGGTGGTTTCCAAGCTGAACCATGCGACAAGAACCTATGAAATTACCGTTACCGGCGAGGATATTGCACAAGATGTAAAAATTCATCTGTTGGGCGATATTACCGGTGATGGAAAATTGAATGCGCGAGATGTAAACCGTGCAAATGCCCACGCAAAGAAAACCGCAACTCTAACCGGTTACGAATTGGTCTGCGCAGACGTAAACGCAGATGGAAGAGTCAATGCGCGTGATGTAAACAGAATGAATGCACACGCAAAGAAAACCGCCCTGCTGTGGTAATGCGCAGAGCAGAAATGAGGAAAGACATGAAAAGAATTACAGCACTTTTGGTGGCACTAACACTGTTTATGTGTATGTTGCCCTCCGGTGTATTTGCTGTTTCGGAGAATGCTTTTACCGTATCCATCGTGGCAGATAAAACTGTCGTAAACCCCGGTGATACGATCAACTTCTCCGTTGTTGTGCAGCAAACCGGAAAGATGACATCTTTTGAAACAACCCTGATTATTCCCGAAGGCTTGACCCTTGTTCCCGGCAGTATGGAAGCTGCTGATATGGATCTATTGGGCTGGGACGAACTGGACGTAACCGAGGCTGCGTTGCTGGTTCTGGGTTATGGCGATGCTTACACCGGTACTGCGCCTATCACAATGGCTACCTTCCAGTGTACTGTAGATGCCAACGCATCCGGCAACCTGACCGTTACCCCCGACACCGATCCTGACATCACTTACGCAGAAGACGATACCTTTGAACTGAAGGAAATGACTATTGTTCCTGCTGTTATCGATGTCCAGATCCCCGTTACCGGTGTTACGCTGAACAAGAACTCCCTGTCCCTGAAGACAGGCGAGAGCGAGACTCTGGTAGCTACCATTGATCCTAACAGCGCTACCAATAAAAATGTCTCCTGGAAGAGCGATGACAGCACTGTTGCCACCGTAGATGACAACGGTAAGGTCGTTGCTGTTAAGGAAGGCACTACCACCATCACCGTTACCACCAAGGACGGCGGCTTTAAGGCTACCTGTACTGTGTCTGTAGCTTGTAGCCATGCAAATAAGACCGAAACTCCTGCAAGCGGTGCTGACTGCGTTAATAGCGGCAACAATAAGTACTATACCTGTAACGCTTGTGGCGATGTGTTTAAGGCTGATGGCGTGACTGAAACCACCGTGCAGGCTGAAACACTGCCTGCCCTGCAGCATGACTTTACCGAGAAGATCGAGGATGCTGCACATCAGGTTGCCGGCTCCGGCGCAAACTGCCAGCAGGCAAAGGTGTATTACTATGATTGCTCTCGCTGTGCCGTGATGGGTACTACTACCTGGACCAGCACAACTATGGGCAACCACAAAATGGAGACCACCTGGACTACTGAAAACAACAAGCACTATCACAAGTGCTCTGTGAGCGGCTGTACTTACATTGAGGACGAGGCTAATTGCTCCGGCGGTACCGCCACCTGCACAGCAAAGGCTGTCTGTAGCACCTGTAACAAGGCATACGGTGAGCTGCTGGATCACGATCTGACCCACTACGCCAGAAACGCAGCTGATCATACCAAACCCGGTAACATCGAATACTGGCAGTGTGAAGATTGCGAAAAGTATTTTAGCGATGCTTCCGCCAACAACGAAATCACCAAGGCCCAGACTATTTTGGAGCAGATTCCCCACAGCCACAGCACCAGTTGGAGCAATAATGATAGCCAGCACTGGAATGAATGCTCTTGTGGCGACAAGATCAATGTGTACGATCACAATTACGATAACACCTGCGACACCACTTGTAATACCTGTGGCCATGTCCGTACCATTACCCACTCCTGGCAAACCACTCTGTCTTACAACGCTACGCAGCACTGGACAGAATGCTCTGTGTGCCACGAAAAGAAAGAGGTAGAGGGTCACCATGGCGGCACTGCAGATTGCCAGAACAAGGCCGTCTGTGACGATTGTGCGCAACCCTACGGCGCCCTGACCGGCTGTGACTTCACAGCTGAAAGAGCCGAGAGTAAGTATCTGGTATCTGCTGCTACGTGTAAGGATGCTGCTGTCTATAACAAGAGCTGCACCGTTTGCGGCAAGGCTGGCACAGCTACCTTCACTACCGCAAAGAATCCCGACAATCATGTGGGCGGCACCGAGGTTCGTGGTGCATCCACAGAGTCTTGCACCGTTGACGGCTATACCGGTGATACCCATTGTAAGGGTTGCGGTGGGAAGCTGATCACGGGTCAGGCCATCCCCGCAACTGCTCACAAAACCGCAACATCTGTTACCGAGATCGCTTCCACCTGTAAGACCAATGGCACGAAGGCACATTTCCATTGTGATGTATGCGACAAGGATTTCCTGGAGAAGACTGTCGCTGCTGTTGCACAGAGTGCTGACGATTTGAAACTGCCCCTGAATGCGGAAAACCACGAAGGTGGCACTGAGGTTAAGGATGCAACTCCTGCTACTTGCACCGTTCCCGGCTACACCGGTGATACCTATTGCAAGGGATGCGGCGTGAAGACAATTACCGGCACTGTAATTCCTGCAGAGCATAAGCTGGATAAGGTTACTGCTAATCCTGCTACCCACGAAGCAGCTGGCAACATCGAACACTATGCTTGCTCCGTGTGTGAAAAATTGTACAACGACGATAAGGCTACTACCGAACTGACAGAGGCTGAGGTCACTGTTCCTAAGGGTGAGCACACTTATAGTGAGACCTTCAAGTCTGACGAGAATGGTCACTGGAAGGATTGTGAGTGCGGCAGTAAGATTGAAGAAGGTACGCATACCTTTGGTGAGTGGACTGTAGTTAAAGAATCCACTACCACCGTGAAGGGTTCTAAGGAAAAGACTTGCTCCGTATGTGGATACAAGGTAACTGAGGACCTGCCGCTTGCTGAGAATACAGACCCCAACAATCCCCAGACTGGCGACAATACCCAGTTGGGCCTGTGGTTTGCACTGATGCTGATCTCTGTTTGCGGTTTGGCAGTAGTCCTGCTCCTGGGCACACAGAAGAAAGGTAAATACACCCGCTAATCGCACATAACTATACCCCCTCATTCCGGTGAGGGGGTACAACTATAGTAGGAGTAAGTACATAATTGTCTTATTAACAATAGAATCATTTTTGCGCACATAAATGCAACAATACCAATTTGTGTACTACATATTTGTGCGTTTCATTTTTTCGGCGCGCCATTTACATAATGTTATAAAAAATGAGATACACTTTTTAGGATCCAAAAGTGTATCTCAAATCATTAAAAACAGCTAAAGCATTCTGCTTGTATTTGGCTTAGTGGAACAGGAGATGTTGATATAATTTTATCGAAATCAAGGGAATTGATCAACCCTTCCGCTCTCTCGCCTGCGTGGTATGCACTACCAGGACCTTTCGTACGAAAAATCTTTCGCATTTTTGCTTTTCCTTTTGCACCAGACGGGATCTCAATCGGGTCTATTCCGAGAAAATTGAAAACTCCGTCCGAATCGACCAACATAATATCCTCAATATCCGCCTGTGCAGCAAGATCAATTATTGAACACGACTTACGTTTGTCTATAGCCTTACGAAGTTCCTTCCAATCGCCCTCATAAAATTTGCTGATATTTGGCGTATAGTTATCGGTATCATAACATAAGAAAACGGTCCACTCTAAACTTTTATACTGCCCATAGCAACGTTTTTCAAACCAGGTACCGGAGTTTGTTATTTGTGAAATGGTTCCCACGACATTGAACATGATCAATACTTTATGATCGGTGGTGCCCAGTGTGTAAAAAATCTCACCATTGACGGGATCGATTTGCTTGTCAAGAGAAACGGCATCGTATTTTTTGCAGAGGTGCTTTATAAGAGAAAGATAAAACACCTTTTCGGTATCTCCTTCTAAAATAAAAGCAACCCCTTTTTCAAAATCATTCCCCATACTCAGTCCTCCAAATAGAAGGACAGCATATCAATGGAATCCTGATCCCCTGCCATTAACTCAAAGAGATATTCGCCGACCGCCATACCACTATCCCTTGCTGTTTTAATAAGGGCTTTTGTCTTGGATGCTTTGGTTTTTCTAAATTCTGCGGTACCTTCATTATTTGGTACACCAACATAAATTTTTTCTGTTTTAATATACTGAACCAAAAACGGCGAATGGCTGGAGATGATTAGAGAAGTGTCATCAAGCACCTCGTCCAGCACTTCCAGCAAGCACTTTAATAACCGAGGATGAATACTTGTTTCCAGCTCCTCGACACCAACAAAGCTCATACCTTTTGCGCTGGCAATAAAAACATTTGCTAACAACCAAAAAATACGTTTTGTTCCCGTGGACATCATAGAGATGTTTATTGATTGATTGAGATTTCTATTAGTAATTATTATACGATACAATTCATCTCGGATTTTGAAAGGAATGTCTTTTTGCGCTTCTTCCAAAGTTGTTGGAAGCAGTTCTCCTTCATCGGCGGAAATGATAAGATTCACCTTAGAGGCATCCATCTTCAAAGTGTACGATTGAATGGATACATCCACAAATTCGGGGAACAGGCGGTATACTGCTTCAAGAAAAAGAGCATACTTGTCCGGATATTGTTCTTTTAACTGATAAAGTGCTCTCGGCACATCTTTATCATCGAACGCAATACAACCTTCATCACTATGGTCCACATATTCAATGGGGGCTGCTTGAAAACGACTTCCTAAATCCAAGGAAGAACAAATATGATAATCAATATTTGTGATAGCCCTAATGACCGGTTGGATTGCGATATCATCCATTGCAGTGAGCACATCAATTGCCAGCTGACTATCTTCCAAGTTGATTTTTCTAAAAGAGGTCGTTTCTTTTTCTTTTCTGTATTTTCCTTCTGTGCGTTTGAGAAAAGCTGTATAGCGAACACTTTCATTTGGTCGAGTTTCTATCCACTCATCGGTAACACGCTGACCACTTCCATCGTCACGGAACCACCTGAATGCATATCCGTATCGAACAAATCTGTATTCACCAAGAGATTCATCCTCCAGTTCAACCTCGAAAGTGAATTCATCATTCTCAATTGTTTTATTAATTGGAATGCCACGAATCCATTTCATCATAGTTTTTCTGTCTTTTGGATTGGAAGAGAGGAAATCTACGCCAAAATCTATGGCCTCCAGCAGATTAGACTTACCATAGTTGTTTGGAGAAATGACAGCAGCAATGTTTTCAAGCTGTATAGTGGAACGCTTCAGATTCTTAAATCCACCAACAGAAACACTCTTTATCCGCATAGGAAAACCTCCTTTTAAAATGTGGTGATATCATAACACAAACTTCCGTCGAATTCAAGAAAAAAGTGAAACTTGATTTAAAAAAGCAAAAATTCAGTCAAATAACAATCAATGAGATAGATGTAAAGATATATCTTGATTGTTTATCCAGCTGTTTAACGAATGCAACGCAAATTGTGCTATTTCTCAAAAATGCAACGCTCGGCGAAACAGCGTTGCATTGTATCAAATTGTGTAGTATATGCCATAAAAAACAAGGATACCATTTGGTATCCTTGTTTTTTATATGGGTATTTGTGGGTAATGGGACTCGAAAGGCGGATTAGAAAACATGCCGGTGGCAGGTTTTCCCGCCGTGGGAGAGTCCCGTGAGGCGCAGCCTCACAAAACAAACACAAAAGAGGAGACCAAAAGGTCTCCTCTTCTTTTTCTTCAGGTGGGTAGGGACTCGAAAAATATAAATGCAATATGCCGGTGGCATATTGCTGCCGCCAGTGCAAACACTGGCGGCTACATTGATTAAACGAGGCCCTTACCCACCCCGATATAACTGTCGATGAACAATTTTTAGGTCGTGGGAGAGTCCATAAGTGGCTGACGGCAGGCAGTATGCCTGTTGGCAGCCACTTATCGTTTGCAAAAATGCAAGCGGAGAGTCCCATGCGCCGCAGGCGCATAAACATATTTTTTCGACTACCTATTGCCTTTTCATCTGCCTTAAAAACAGCCACACCGCCACACCGAGCGTGGCCGCCCCGTATCCCAGCACCCACCAAAGGTGCGGAAAAACACCGGCGAAATTACCGGCCAACACGGCTCGTTGCAGCTCCACCGCGTGGACAAAGGGCAGCGCGTAGGCAACCTTTTTGAACACACCGCCCACCAAATCCAAGTCAAACCAAATGCCCGACAGCCACGCAGACAGATTGGTCAGCAGCGCGCCGCAGATGCCGCCCACCTGCTTGTCGTTCAGCGCGCTTCCGCATAAAAGACCCAGCGCGATGTACACCACCGACACCGGCAGGCTCGCCAAAACGGAATACACCATATTGACGCTGACCTCCAGCCCCAGCAAAATGGCGGCTAAATAGCAAATGACGCTTTGGGCCATCGCAAAGGGCAGCATAGGCAGGGTGTAGCCCAAAATGAAATCCACCGGCCGCAGAGGCGTTGTGTAAAGCCGCTGCAAAAAGGCGCCGGCTCTGTCCCGTGCGATCACCGTGGCAGAAAACAGGGAGATAAACGCAAGGCCAAACACCGTAATGCCCGGTGTCAGATGGGGCAGCTCGAACATCGGCACAGGGATGTTTGCCTGAATGGCGCTCAGCAGCAGGATCAGCCCAAGGGGAAACCCAAGGCCGAAGACCACCGTGATGGGGTCGCGCAGTAGTTCTTTTGCGTTTCGTTTGGCAAAAATCAGCATTCCGTCGCCCCCTTTACGATCTGCACAAAGGCCTGCTCAAAATTGTCGCAGCCGGCGGCCGCCTTGATCTCCTCGGCCGTGCCGCAGATGAGCAGCCGCCCGTTTTTCATAATGCCGATGCGGTCAGACAGAGCCTCGGCCTCCTGCATATAGTGGGTGGTGAGGATCACAGTCACCTTGCCCTTTAAATTGCGGATCAATTCCCACAGATCGCTGCGAGCCAGCACATCCAAGCCTAAGGTAGGCTCGTCAAGAAAGAGAATTTCCGGGCCGCTGATCAGCGCCATAGCGATGCTTAAACGACGCTGAAAGCCGCCGGAGAGGGTCTTTGCTCGCTTTGTCAGCACGGAGGTCAAGCCCAAAAGGTCGGCCATTTGGGTGATTTTTGCTTCAAAGGTATCCTTGGCAAAGCCATGAACACCGCACATCAGCTCCAGATTTTCCCGGACGGACAGGTTTGGCGCCACCGCCGTTTCCTGCGGTGAAACGCCAATCATCGCCTTTGCCGCCGCCATCTCCCGGCAGATGCTCTTGCCTCCTAAAAAGGCGTCTCCGGCGGTGGGTGCGGTCAGGCCGGAGAGCATTTTGATGGTGGTGGTCTTGCCTGCACCGTTCACGCCCAAAAGGGCGAACAACTCTCCTTTTTGAATCTGTAGATCAAGCCCCTGCACGGCAGTCACATCGCCGTAGGTTTTCGTTAAGTTCGTGATACAAATTGCGTCCATAAGAAGCCTCCTTTTGACAGACATTGTAGCACGGAAGAGCGGCAAATGGGTGCGATTGGGACTTATCGGTCGGCTTTGCGCCCCAATCGGCAAAAAAGCGCCCTGCCCGGCGGCAGAACGCGGCTTTGCACTTTTTTATTGAAAGGCGTTTCAAAGTTTGCTATAATAAGGAAAACCCACGAAAGCAGGTGAGAAAATGGCAACCAGGGAATCCTATATCGCGGTATTTGACTCCGGCGTGGGCGGCATCAGCGTCCTGCGTGAGCTGGTGAAATGTATGCCCCGGGAAAAATTCCTGTACTTTGGCGACTCGGCCAATGCTCCCTACGGGGAAAAGTCTGCGGAAGCCGTGCGCGCGCTCACCTTGCAGGCGGCAGATATGCTGTTGAAGCAAGATGTAAAAGCGCTGGTGGTTGCCTGCAACACCGCAACGGCGGCGGCCATTAAAGACCTGCGTGAACAGTACCCCGATACCATCATCATCGGCATCGAGCCGGCCTTAAAACCGGCCACCGACCGCTATCCCACAGGCCGCATCGGCATCATGGCCACCCATGTAACCTTACAGGAGGAAAAACTGGCCCATCAGTTGGCGCGGTTTCCGGAAGCCAAGGTGGCGCGGATTCCCGCCCCGGGATTGGTGGAACTGATCGAGTCCGGCCATACGGACGGGCCGGAAGTGGAAGCGCTTTTGGGAAGGATTCTGTCTCCCTATGTGGGGAAATTGGACGCCCTGGTGCTGGGCTGCACCCACTATCCCTTTGTAAAGCCCGCTATTGCCAGGATTTTGGGGGAGAAAACCGCCCTCTTTGACGGCGGTGAAGGCACTGCCCGGCACACCCAAAAGTTACTGGAGCAGGCAAATCTTTTGGCAGACGGCGACGGCAGCGTCACCATCGAAAACAGCCTTGGCACGGCGGAAATTCTGGCATTTTCCTATCGCCTGCTGGACGAAAATTTATAAACCCACATCCATTTGGGAAGTGATTTCCATCATTTCGCCGGTGATGGGGTGGGGAAATACAAGACTTTTGGCGCAGAGCATCTGCGTGTGAAATCCCAATTCTTTCGATAAGGATTGGGATTTTTCCGTGCCATACTGGGGGTCACCCAAAATGGGGAAACCCATATACGCGCAGTGGACGCGTAATTGATGGGTGCGGCCGGTCAAGGGGCGCAGCGCCAACTTGCTGATATTCCCCGTTCGCTCTAAAAGGGTGTAGGCCGATTGGGAGGGCTTGCCGTCGGGGTGAACCTGCCGCAAAAGGCTGGGCAAGGGGAGTCTTGCGATGGGCGCGTCAATGATGCCCCCCTCTTTTTCCGGGCAGCCATAGACCAGTGCGTGATAGGTTTTGGTAAATGCCCCTTGCAGGTGCAAATCGTTTAATTTCCCGTGGATATGGGCGTTTTTTGCCAGCAGGACGATGCCGAAGGTATCTCTGTCCAGCCGGGTCAAGGGGTGAAAGGCCGAGCGCTGGCCGGTTTTCTCATAGTATCCCAGCACGAAATTGGCCAGCGTATCGGTGTTCCGGGAACGGGATGGGTGAATGAGCATCCCGGCCGGCTTATCCACCGCCAAAAGGTGTTCGTCCTCATATAAAACGGTCAGCGCACCCTCCTGGGCAGGGTATTCGGGGGTCGGCTCGTCCAAGGGAACGGTGATCACATCCCCCGGCTGAACGGCATAGTCGGTGTGGACGGGCGTGCCGTTTACGAACAGCAGATCTTGCCACTTGAGCCGGTTCATCAGACCGGCGGACAGCTCCATTTCCTCCCGCAGAAAAGAGGACAAACGTCCGGTACGGGTTGCAGTATGGGTAAGTTCCATTTGTTTGTCCTCCTTTCAAAAGAATACTTGCAAAGCCGGAGGCGGATGCCTCCGGCTTTTTTCTTATTTCTCCAAAATCAGCGGACCACAGTTGTCCTGCAGACTCTGCAGGATATAGGCCGCCGCATCGGCTGCCGGCAGTTTTACCTGCTCACCGGTGGTCATATTCTTCACAGAGCAGACGCCCTCGGCGATCTCGTCCTCACCCAGCAGAACTGCGTAAGGCACACCGATTTTGTCGGCATAGCTCATCTTCTGCTTGAACTTCTTCTGCTCGCCGTACAGCTGCACACGGACACCACCGTTGCGGAGGGTCTCCGCCAGAGCGATGGCGGCGGCGATATTCTCGGTCATCGGCAGCACCAGCGCATCACAGGGAGCGCTGGGCAGTGCGTCGTTCAGAAGTCCCTGCTCGTCCAAAACATAGAACAGACGGGTCAGGCCGATGGAGATGCCCACGCCGGGCAGCGCCTTGTCGGTGTAGTAGCCGGCCAGGTTGTCGTAGCGGCCGCCGGAGCAGACAGAGCCGATCTCCGGGTGGTCAAGAAGGGTGGACTCGTAGACCGTGCCGGTGTAGTAATCTAAGCCACGGGCGATGGTCAGGTCAACGGCAAAATTGGCCTCCGGCACACCGAAGGCGGCCAGATTCTCGGTGACGGCCTTGAGTTCTGCAAGGCCAAGGTCGAACAGTTCGTTTCGTCCGGCATAGCCCTCCAAAGCGGTAAGAACCTCGGCGTTAGAGCCGGTGATGGCGATGAACTTCAGAATTTCGTCAGCCTGCGCGTCGGTCAGACCGCAATCGTCGATCAGGATCTTGGCGACCTTTTCAGCGCCGATCTTGTCCAGCTTGTCCACGGTGCGCATAATGTCGCCGCTTTTCTCGGACAGCTCCATCATTGCGTAGAAGCCGTTTAAGATCTTGCGGTTGTTCACACGGATCTGGAAGCGGTTCAGGCCGAAGCCACGGAACACCCGGTAGATGATGGCAGGAATCTCCGCTTCGTTCAGAATGTCCAGCTTGCCGTCACCGATGATGTCGATGTCAGCCTGATAGAATTCGCGGAAGCGGCCCCGCTGGGCGCGCTCGCCACGGTAGACCTTGCCGATCTGATAGCGGCGGAAGGGGAATGCCAGCTCGTTGTAGTGCAGGGCAACATACTTAGCCAGCGGCACGGTCAGGTCAAACCGCATTGCCAGGTCGCTGTCGCCCTTTTGGAAGCGGTAGATCTGCTTTTCGGTCTCGCCGCCGCCCTTGGCCAGCAGGATCTTTGCGTCCTCGATGACGGGGGTGTCCAAAGCGCAGAAGCCGAACAGGCCGTAAGTTTCCCGAAGGACGGCCATCATTTTTTCCATTTTTGCCTGCTTATTGGGAAGCAGCTCCATAAAACCGGACAGAGTCCGGGGTGTGATTTTCTCCATTTTTCTCATCCTTTCAGAAAAAGCCGTCCAGCAACGCCGGACGGCTGGTCGTTTTAATATCTGGGCTTGGTGTGGTAAATTTCGCGCCAATCCAGGTCGCCGCGCTGCAGACCCATAATGAACATCTCCGCGCTGCCAAGGTTGGTGGCGATGGGAACATTATGCTGGTCGCAATGTCGAATGGTGTCCATCATCTGGCTGTCGTCCCAAGGATCGATGGTGTTGGGATCGGAGAACAGCACCACAAGGTCGATCTCGTTGTAGGCGATGCGGGCGTTGATCTGCTGGTGACCGCCCTGTTTGTGAGCCAAAAGCAGGGTGATGGGCAGGCCGGTGTTGTCGGCGATCAGACGGCCGGTGGTAGCGGTGGCGAACAGATTATGCTTGGAAAGAACACTTTTATAAGCGGTGCAGAACTGCACCATCAGTTCTTTTTTCTTGTCGTGTGCCAAAAATGCAATATTCAAAATGTTCACTCCTTTACTTCAGTTTTACGGGCACAAGGTTGCCCTGAATGCGCTTGGCGATCCGCCGGCAGGCGGCAGCAGCGCCCTTTTTGTTGTTTTTAAGTAACGGCTTGCGGAAGGCGGCAGAGAGGATCACATTCTCATCCTCCGGCACAAGACCCAGAAGGGGCAGGCCGGACTGATCCATCACATCGTCCACAGTCACGCCCATGGCCTCCACCAGCTTGGGGTTGACCCGGTTGATGACCATACGGATATTCTGCTTGCCCATCAGCTCCAGCACATCGGCAGCCCGGGAGGCGTCCCGAATGGAGGCCGGGTCAGCGCCTGTGACCAGAATGATCCGGTCGGCAAAACGGGCAGCCAGACGGAAGCCTGCGTCAAGGCCGGCCGGCGCGTCCAGCAAAACATAGGAAAACCGTTCTCTTGCGGCTTCCAGAAGGGCATAAAAATCGTCGGGGTCAATGTTTTCTGCGGCAATGCTCACCGGCGCGGTCAAGAAAGCGATATTCGGATACTGGGGATGGCGCGCAGCCATATCCAGACCATAGCCGCCGGAGCAAACATCCACAAAAGAGAGGGCGCCTACCTGACTCATACCCAGCGCGATATCCAGGTTTCGCAGGCCCACATCGCAATCGATGCACAGCACTTTTTCGCCAAACTGCGCCAAGGCTTCCGCGATACCGGCGCAAACCGAGGTTTTGCCCGTGCCGCCCTTGCCGGACAGAACAGCGATCAATTCGCCCAAGGTCGACCCCTCCTTCCTTAATATACCGATTATAAATCAATAATGCACAAAAAGCAAGGCTTTTTCAACACGAAATTGCGCCATTTGTATTCAAGATTCATAAAAACCGGGGGAATTTGACAAATTGGGGATTTACATTTTCCGGCTGATGTTGTATGATAGGGACGAACAGAGTAGGAGACCTCGCGTGAAGTGCTGCCAAAATGGGGAGTTGTCTGGCAGACGAAGGGTTTTTGCCCGCGATGAGGCTTCCGCACCCGCTGCCCATATAAGATAACCCCTTATATGCAAGCAACGATACTCGGTCGGGTGAATGGTCGAGAAGATTTTGCTGACCGTACCCAATGGGTGAAAAATGCTCCCCGTGCGCTATGCGTGCGGGATTTTTTGTTTCCCATTGGCCATCACCCCAGATAAAAAGGAGGTTATTTTATGCAAAACCAAACATTATTTCCCCATCCGTTTTCCAAGGGTTACTGGCGCACCGCGGCTTCCGAACTGAAGTCCACCAAGATGCTGGTGGTCACCGCCCTGCTGATCGCTTTGCGCGTGGCGCTGAAGCCCTTGCAGATCCCTCTGGGCAATCCCCAGCTGGCCATCCAGACCGCTATGCTGGCAACCGCCTTGGGCGCGATGATTTTCGGACCGGTTGTGGCAATTCCTGCGGCCATCATTTCCGACACCATCGGCTTTATGCTCTTCCCCAACGGCGATTATTTCCTGCCCTTCGTGCTGACGGAAATTGCCAGCACGATGATCTACGCTCTGTGCCTGTACCGCTCCAAGGTGTCGGCCACACGGGTGATTTTGGCAAGATTCCTGATTTGCTTTGTGGTGAATATGCTGTTGCAGACCGGCATCATCGCTTGGCAGTATACATATATGGGCAACCCCGAGGCTGCAAAGAGCCAACTGCTGGGCATCTTCACGGTATCCCGTCTGTTTAAGAATTTGTTCTTCTTCCCCGTTGAGTCGGTGGTGATGACGCTGTTTTTGAAGGCGTTGATGCCTGCCACCAATCGGGCAGGTCTGACCTTTGATAAGGGCGCAGGCTTGCGTTTTGCCAAGAAACAGGTAGTATTTTTGGTGGCGCTGGTACTGGTTGGCGCGATCTCCGCAACCGGCTACCTGACTTACTACTACAACAATAACTCCGTCACCAAGGAGTACACTGCTGAAGAGGTGGTGGAGCGCAATAAGGCTATGCACGCCATCATCCTTGAGCAGAACGACACCATGCCCGAGGAAAAAACCGTGGCGGTTATTGAAAGCGCAATGAAGCCCCTGTTCAGCAAAGAGACCACCTACACCGTGGCCTACTATCAGGCTGCCGAGGGCGCAGAGATCACCGACAATATGTGGAGCTACAAAAAGACCCCGGCCAGCAAGGACAAGAACCTTGTCCGCGTGGCAACGGTGACCATCGTCGCAGAGAATAAGACCGATGAGGTTTCTTCCTTCAATGTGAAATTGGCGAAATGATTTTTTAGGGAGCAGCGTTTGCTGCTCCCTTTTATTCTCCATTTGACAAGGAAAAGGCCAGCGTTTATAATAAAAGAAAAACACAAAGGAGAATCCTTATGCATTTAGATCACGATCATGTGGCAGGTCACAGCCACTCCCACGAGCATACCCATTCCCACGAGCACACCCACGATGGCGTTGCCCACACCCATGAGCATACCCACGCTCACGAGCATGGCCACACCCATCCCCACGACCACGATTCTCTCCACGCTCACGGCGATGCCCACGACCACAGCCACGATTGCAGCGGCGCTTGCAGCAGCTGTGCAGGCGGCTGCAGCCACACCCCTATGGAGGAGCTGATGGCGCTGATGAAGTATATGGCCGGCCACAATGCAGCTCATGCCAAGGAACTGGCCGATCTGGCCGCCCAGCTGGAAAAAGCCGGCAACCACACCGCCTACGAGCAGGTAATGGCCGCCGTGTCCGACTTTGAAAAGGGCAATATGCGCCTTTCCGTTGTGCTGGCAAGTCTGAATCAAAACTAAGAGGTAAAAATTATGTGTCTTTCAACCGTTTATAAAAACAGCCGTGCAGAAGAAAATGTTGTGCTGAAAAATGTGATGCACATCGAATGCAAAGACGGCTGCGTAATCTGCACCGATTTGATGGACCGTTCTGTTGCCGTGGAAGGCACGCTGGAAAGCGCCAATCTGGTAGACGGTTATGTAGTCATCAAAGAAACCGTTGCTTAACAAAATAAAAGCCTCCCTCTGATGAGGGTAGCGAAGCGAATCAAAACAATAATGCCTGCCAGTGGCAGGCATACCGAAATACAAGTGGATTCGCCGTAGGCGAAGACGGAGGGAGAGAACTAACAGAGTCTCTCCCCCAGTCAAAAATCAGAGATTTTTGCCAGCCCCCTCGTCAGAGGGTGCCTTTTTATTTATGTCTTTTCCTGAATGGTCAAAAGGTCTGCGATGATGGTGTTGGACACCATAAAGCCGGTGGGCGTTAAGTGCCAGCGGCCGTCATAGGTTTTCACCGCGTGGCCCCGCTCCTTGCATTCGTTCAGGTAGGCTTCCAGAGGTCCGAAGGGCAGCAGGTAGCGCTTTTCGTACTTTTTCGGGTCAATGCCGGCGGAGGTACGCAGCCGGAGCATCAGATATTCGCCGGCCCGTTCACGGGAGGCAACCTCCTGCACCTCGGTCAGCACCTGACCGCCTGTCTTAATGCCCTCGATGTACTGATGCACATCCCGGACGATGGTGAACCGCCGTCCGCCGAAGTCGGAGCTGGCGTTGGGACCAAAGCCCAGATAGGGTTCAGCATTCCAGTATTTCAGGTTGTGACGGGATACATTGCCCTTGCGGCTGAAATTGGAGATCTCGTACTGCCGGTAGCCGTGCTGCCGGAGAATCTCGATGGCGGACAGGTACATATCTGCCTGCATATCATCGTCGGGCAGGTTGCAGAATTCCTGATATTCGTAAAGGGGCGTACCCTCTTCTACCTTGAGGCCATAGCAGCTGATATGTTCCGGCTGGAGCTTCAGCACATTGGTGAGGGTCTTTTCCCAAGCAGGGAGCGTCTGACCGGGCAGGCCGTACATCAGATCAAGAGAAAGGTTCTTAAAGCCGAACTTGCGGATCCGGCTTACTGCCGACACCACCTGACTGTAGGAATGGGGGCGGCCCAGCTTCTTCAAGATCTCGTCGTCGTCGCATTGGACACCCAAGCTCACCCGGTTGAAGCCCTCGCTGCGCAGCCGCCGCAGCAGCCGGTCGGATACGGAGTCCGGATTGGCCTCGAAAGTGATTTCCGCGTTGGGGGATACTTTGAATGCCTTCCGAATGGCAATCAAAATGGCAACCATACCGTCAGCACCAAAGAAGGTGGGGGTGCCGCCGCCGAAGTAGATGGTGTCCACCAAGTAGTCGGGCGCCAGCGCGCCGGTCTCCTTAATGTGGGCGCAGACCGCATCCTGATAGCCGTCAATGAGGGAATCCTCCTTGTTGGTCACCGAGTAAAAGTCGCAGTACTGGCACTTGCTCCGGCAGAAAGGCACATGGATGTAGATGCCCAAAGGGGTTTTGTTCTTGTTGGAAAAAAACAGCATATGATTTAATCCTCGTCTAATTTCAGCACCGCCATAAAGGCCTCGGAGGGCACGGAGACCGTACCGAAGGTACGCATCCGCTTCTTGCCTTCCTTCTGCTTCTCCAGCAGCTTCTTCTTACGGGTAATATCGCCGCCGTAGCACTTGGCCAGCACGTCCTTACGCAGGGCCTTGATGGTCTCCCGGGCGATGATCTTGCCGCCGATGGCCGCCTGCACGGGAATTTCGAACTGGGCGCGGGGGATATTCTCCTTCAGCCGCTCGCAGATCTTTCTTGCACGGGGGTAGGCGTTGTCCGCAAAGAGAATGAAGCTCAAAGCGTCCACAATGTCGCCGTTAAGCAGAATGTCCAGCTTCACAAGGCGGCTGGGACGGTAGCCGATCAGCTCATAGTCCAAGCTGCCGTAGCCACGGGTACGGGACTTCAGCGCATCAAAGAAGTCGTAAATAATTTCGTTCAGGGGCATTTCGTAGTGCAGCTCTACGCGATTTGCGTCCAAGTACACCATATCCTTAAACTCGCCACGGCGAGAGGTGGCCAAGTCCATAATGTTGCCCACATATTCCTGAGGCGCCATCAGGTTGACCTTGACAAAAGGCTCTTCCGCCAACTGAATATCCATAGGATCGGGGTAGTCCAGAGGGTTAACCACCATTTTGGTGGTGCCGTCGTTGGTGGTGACCCGATAGGAAACGTTGGGGGCGGTGGTAATCAGGTCTAAGTTATACTCACGCTCCAACCGCTCCTGAATGATCTCCATATGCAGAAGTCCCAGGAAGCCGCAACGGAAGCCAAAGCCCAAAGCGATGGAACTTTCCAGTTCGTACACAAAGGACGCGTCGTTTAACTTCAGTTTTTCCAGCGCCTCGCGCAGATCCTGATACTTTGCGCCGTCAGCCGGGTACACGCCGGAGTAGACCATAGGCTGCACCTGTCGATAGCCGGGCAGAGGTTCGGCGGCGGGGTTTTCAACACCTGTGATGGTGTCACCCACCTGAGTGTCGGAAACGGTCTTGATAGAGGCGGTGATGTAGCCGACCTCGCCTGCGCCCAAAGCCGCACGGGGGGTCAGACCCTTGGGGTTCATCGTACCCACTTCCACAACTTTATAGACGGCGCCGGTGGCCATCATTTTAATATCCATACCGGCACGGACAGTGCCTTCTTTGATTCTTGTGTAGACGATAACGCCCCGATAGGAGTCGTACTGGCTGTCGAAGATCAGCGCCTGCAGGGGGGCTTCCCGGTCGCCTTTGGGGGCAGGAACATCCCGGACGATCATTTCCAAAACCGAGTGGATGTTGATGCCGTTTTTGGCGGAAATTTCGGGGGCATCTTCCGCAGGCACGCAGATGATGTCCTCAATTTCCTGCTTGACCTCCTGGGGTCTTGCAGAGGGCAGGTCGATCTTGTTGATAACAGGCAGAACCTCAAGACCTGCGTCGGTGGCGAGGAATGTGTGTGCCAAAGTCTGGGCTTCCACGCCCTGAGAAGCGTCCACCACCAGCACCGCGCCCTCGCAGGCGGCCAAAGACCGGGAGACCTCGTAGTTAAAGTCTACATGGCCCGGGGTGTCGATCAAATTCAGCGCATAAACCTCTCCGTCATCGGCCTGATAGGAAAGCTGCACGGCGGTGGCCTTGATGGTGATGCCGCGCTCTTTTTCCAAGTCCATGGAGTCTAAGATCTGGGATTCCATCTCTCTTGCGTCGATGGCGGCACATTCCTCCAGCAGACGGTCTGCCAAGGTGGATTTGCCGTGGTCGATGTGGGCGATAATGGAGAAATTACGAATTTTCGAAAGGTCGGTCATAGCTTGTACCTCAAAATAAAAATAACGAACGCAGAGCAAACTCTGCCACTTTAGATTTACTCATTATTATAACGAATTTTGGGAAAATTGTAAACAGTATGTTTTGGGAAAATCCGGGGAATACTGTGTTTCACAGCGACAAAAACCGCCGAAAGGCGATTTTTTAAAAAAATTTTCCCGTAGACCTTGTCAGAATCGGAAAATCAATGTATAGTCTTACGGCGTGCAAAAGACGAATTGTGAAGATAAAGAGGGGAGAATGTATTATGAGTACCGCAAAGAAGCCCGTAAAGACGCCGGAGGAGCTGCAGGCCGCCCTGCAAAAGCTGATGGCGCAGGGCCGTAAGGATGGTATGATCCGCGATGCCGATCTGCGCAGCTGTCTGGAGGAAATGGACCTGACCGCAGAGAAGATCGAAGAAATTTACGATAGCTTTGAGGCTATGAACATTCAGATCGTCAGTGAGGACTTGGATCTGGACTTGGACGAGGAGCTGGAGCTTTTAGATCCGCTGGGCGATGAGATCGGCATGGTGGAACTGGATGAGGAAGACTTGGTCGACCCCGTCGATTTGGCTGCAGAGTATAATCTGGACGACCCTGTCCGTATGTACCTGAAGGAGATCGGTCAGATCAAGCTGCTTTCCGCAGACGAGGAAGTGGAGCTGGCCAAGATGGTCTCCGAGGGCAGCCAGTATGCCAAGAATAAGCTCACGGAAGCAAACCTCCGTTTGGTTGTCTCCATCGCAAAGAAATATTCCGGCCGCGGCCTGCACATTTTGGACTTGATTCAGGAGGGCAACACAGGCCTAATCCGCGCAGTTGACAAGTTCGACTGGACAAAGGGAAATAAATTCTCTACATATGCCACTTGGTGGATCCGGCAGGCCATCACCCGCGCCATCGCCGATCAGGCACGAACCATTCGTGTGCCGGTGCATATGGTAGAGGTCATCAACAAGGCCACCCGTTGCAACCGGAAACTGGTGCAGGAGCTGGGTCGTGAGCCTACCGTTGAGGAGATCGCAGCAGAGCTGGGTCTGCCCGTTGAAAAGATCATCGAGGCAAACCGCACCGCCGCCGACACCTTGAGCCTTGACACCCCCGTGGGCGATGAAGAAGATACCTCCATCGGCTCTTTCGTGGAGGACGAGCGCACCCCCGGCCCGGCAGATGCCACCTCCAATGCCCTTTTGGCCGAGGCGCTGAAGGAAATTCTGGACACCCTGACCGAGCGTGAGGCAGATGTTCTGCGTATGCGTTTCGGTATGTACGACGGCCGCACCCACACCTTGGAGGAGGTGGGTCAGATCTTCGGCGTTACCCGTGAGCGTATCCGCCAGATCGAGAACAAGGCCATCCGCAAGCTGCGCCACCCCAGCCGCGCAAAGAAAATCAAAGACTTCTACTGCTAAGACCTAAAAAATGTCCGACTTGCTACTTCCTGCAAGTCGGACATTTTTGCGGTTTCCCGGTGGCTTTTTCTTGCTTTTCGGGGGCAGTTATGATAAAATGGTGGCGAAAATAGAGGAAACCTTCAGGAGGTGAGATCGTGCGTAAAATATTGGTGTTTTTGGTGCTTGTTACAATGCTGACAGGCCTTTTTGTATCGGTCAGCGCGGCCAATTCCGCGAAAAATGTCAATGCCCACGCGACGGTCTCCTCTGACGGCACCTGTCAGATTTCGGTCACGGTGGCCATTCATCTGGATCAGGCCAATAAAGACCTGCGCTTCCCCCTGCCGAAAAAGGCCAGCAATGTGACCCTCAACGGCGCCCGGGCCAGAGGCCGCGCGGATAACGGCCTGTGGTATGTGGACTTGGGTCGGGTCATCGGCTCCGGCGTGGGCGATTTTTCCCTGACCTTCCAGTATAACCTGCCCAACCTGATCGGCAGAAACGAAGCAGACCAGCTCCAGCTGGAGCTGCCCCTTTTGTCCGGCTTTGACTATCCTGTGCAATCGCTGGAATTTTCCGTGACCCTCCCCGGCACGGTTACGGCCAAGCCGGCCTTTATCAGCGGCTACCATCAGGCAAATATTGAAAAGGATATGGTTTGGGAGGTCACCGGCGCGACGATCACCGGCACAGCCCAAACGGAACTGAAAGACCACGAGACCCTCGCTATGCGCCTGCTTGTGGACGAGGATATGTTCCCCCAAAAGCGCATCGTGCCGCCGGATTTTAAGACGGTGAATGTACTTTTGACCGTGTTTGCGCTGCTGGCGCTTACCTATTGGTTCGTGTTTTTGCGGAATCTGCCGCCGTTCCCCTTGGCAAACCCTCTGCCTGCCGACAGCTACAGCGCAGGCGAACTGGGCAGTATGCTCCAGCTACGGGGTAGAGACCTGAGTATGATGGTGCTGTCTTGGGCGCAGCTTGGCTATTTGCTCATCCGGCTGGAGAAAAACGGAAAAGTCCTTCTGCAGCAGCAAATGGATATGGGCAACGAGCGCAGCGCCGCTGAGCAGCGAGCCTTCAAGCAGCTGTTTTTAAGACGGAATGTGATCGATGCAGGCAGCCTGCGGTACGGCCAGCTGTGCCGCGACACCGAGCAGGCCCGGCAGAGCCTTTCCGATTTCGTGCAGAAGCGCTCCGGCAACCCCTTGGTGTTCCGGGGTTTGGCTGCGGCGGTGGGCGCCCTTTACGGCGTGGCAATGGCAATCAATATGAGCAAGGGCGCATTTTTGCAGTGGCTGCTGGTGATTCTCTTTGGCGGACTTGCGCTGTTGAGCGCTTGGTATCTGCAAACTTGGATGGCGCTGCTTTACTCCCACAGAAGACAAAGACTTCTGGCATTGGCGATCATCAGCGCTGCGTGGCTGCTGGTTGCCGCCCTTTCCGGCAGCTTCAACTATGGCTTGCTGCTGGTACTCAGCCAGCTGCTGTTCGGCCTTATGGGTGCCTTCGGCGGTCGCCGGACACCGGCCGGCAAGCAGGCAATGCGTGAAGTTGTGGACCTGCGGCGGTATCTCAAGACCGTATCCCGGGAACAATTACAGCAGATCAGCCAGCTGAATCCCGACTACTTCCATCAGATGATGCCCTATGCCATCGCGTTGGGCGTGGACAAGCAATTTGCCCGGCGCTGGGGCAAGATCCCCGTGGGTGAATGCCCCTATGTGGTGGGCAGATCCGGCGAGCTGACCCGTGCCGGTCAGTGGCGCAGCTTTATGCAGAAAATCGTGGGCGCGATGAACGCGGCCGAGCAGCGTCCTGTAAAGGAAAAGCTCGTTACCTTTATCCGCCTTTTCACCAAATAAAGAACAGCCACTCCGACCGTGCCGGCCGGAGTGGGTTTTTGGAAACAAGTATTGACAAAAAAGGGCTTGTGTGATATTCTACTTCCATCGATAGAGGTGCATTTCGCCAAGAGTATCGCACAACACCGCAAGGGGCTGCCAAGCCGTGCGAGAAAGGGGCAAGTGCCGAAGCGTATGCCGTGGCGGGCATATTGCTGGCAATTCAGAGAATATCTGTCTTGTTGTCGCAGAAATGCGGAGCGCTATCAACCAAGCAAAATACAGGATTGTTTTGTTGTGTTGGAAGATAGCCCGTGTTGGCTATCTTTTTTGTTTTGTATTGAGAAAGGATGTTTATTATGAAGAACACAGTGTTTACAGGTGCAGCAACCGCCATCATCACCCCGTTTAAGAACGGTCAGGTGGACTATGAAGCATTCGGAAAAATGATCGAGTTCCAGATCGCCGGCGGCATCGATGCCATCGTGGCGGTGGGAACCACCGGCGAAGGCCCTACCTTGAAGGACGAGGAGCATAAGGCCGTTGTCAAGTACTGTGTGGACAAGGTGGCAGGCCGCGTTCCCGTGATTGCAGGCACCGGCTCCAACGACATCTCCTATGCCATCGAGCTGACCAAGTACTGCTGCGATATTGGCGCAGACGCAATGCTTTTGGTGACCCCCTACTACAACAAGGCCACCCAGAATGGCCTTATTAAGTCCTTCACCGCCATTGCTGATGCCAGCACCAAGCCCTGCATCCTTTACAATGTACCCAGCCGCACCGGCTGCAACATTCTGCCGGAGACCGACGCTGTTTTGGCTGACCACGAGCGGATCGTGGCCGTTAAGGAGGCCAGCGGCAACATCTCCCAGATCGCAAAGGTTGCCGAGCTGTGCGGTGATAAGATGGACATCTACTCCGGCAACGACGATCAGATCGTGCCTGTCCTGAGTCTGGGCGGCAAGGGCGTTATCTCCGTTCTGTCCAACCTGGTTCCCAAGGAAACTTCCGATATGTGCCACCTGTTCTGGGAAGGCAAGACCAAGGAGTCTTTGGACCTGCAGCTGAAGTATCTGTCCTTGGTAGACGCTCTCTTCTGCGAGGTCAACCCCATTCCTGCCAAGGCAGCGATGGCCGCTATGGGCTACTGCGAGAATTCTCTGCGGCTGCCCCTGACACCTATGGAAAGTAAGAATGAAGAGAAGATGCTTGCCATTATGCGCAAGGTTGGTATTTTAGAGGGTTAAAGAATGAGATTACTGTTAAACGGCGCAGGCGGCTTTATGGGCGGCGAAGTGATTCGCGCAGCGGCCCGTGGCTACGGTGACGCGGTTATGGCCGGCGGCATCGAGCCTTTTGGCACACCTGCGGTGGATTTTCCCGTGGCAGGCTCTTGGGAGCAGGCTGCCGGGATGTTCGGCGCAGATTCTGCCGATTGCCTGATTGACTTTTCCAATCACCTTTGCACAAAGGAGCTGCTGAAGTTTGCTGTTGGCGCAAAGCTGCCTTTGGTGATCGCCACCACCGGCCACACCGAGGAGGAGCTGGCGCTCATCAAGGAAGCGGCCAAGCAGATCCCCATTTTCCACAGCGCCAATATGTCTGTGGGCGTGGCGCTGCTGGTGAAGCTGGCAAAGACCGCCGCGGCTGCGATGGTTGATGCGGACATTGAAATTATAGAAAAGCACCACAACCGCAAGGTGGACGCCCCCAGCGGCACCGCTATGATGCTCTATCGGGAGATTGCGTCTGTTCGTGACAATGCCCCGGCCAAGCTGGGCCGCAGCGGCAGCGACAAGCGCAATCCCGGTGAAATCGGCCTGCACGCGGTGCGGATGGGCAACATCGTGGGCGAGCACGAAGTGATCCTTTGCACCCCCACCCAGTCCATCACCCTGAAGCACGAGGCCTATGACAGAGCCCTCTTTGCTGAGGGCGCTATCGTGGCAGCCGGCTTTGTGAAAGATCAGAAGCCTGGCCTTTACGATATGCACGATATGCTGAATGAAAGGTAACACCTTATGAGAATTGCAATTTACGGATACGGCAATTTGGGCAAGGGCGTTGAGTGCGCCGCTTACCACGCGGAAGACGCCGAACTGGTTGGCGTTTTTACCCGCCGTGACCCGGAAACCGTGAAAACCCTCACCGGCACACCGGTTTGCAAGGCCGATGACCTTCTTAAATTCAAAGACCAAATCGATGTGGTCATCATCTGCGGCGGCAGCGCCACAGACCTACCCCAAATGACCCCGGCTCTTGCCAAGGATTTCTGCGTTGTGGACAGCTTTGACACCCACGCAAAGATCCCTGAGCACTTTGAAGCGGTGGACGCAGCGGCCAAGGCTGCCGGCACCGTTGCGGTGATCTCCGCAGGCTGGGACCCGGGAATGTTCTCCATCAACCGGCTGTATGCTCCTGCGATCCTGCCCAACGGCAGCGACTATACCTTCTGGGGTCGTGGCGTGAGCCAAGGCCACTCCGATGCCATTCGCCGCATTGAAGGCGTTGTGGATGCCCGGCAGTATACTGTGCCGGTGGAAGAGGCGTTGGAGCAGGTGCGCAGCGGCGCAAACCCCACCCTCACC
This sequence comes from Faecousia sp., assembly GCA_045614325.1. Taxonomy (GTDB): domain Bacteria; phylum Bacillota; class Clostridia; order Oscillospirales; family Oscillospiraceae; genus Faecousia. Next base: position 66,433 of record JAZLCU010000011.1, read on the forward strand.
ACCCGTCAGAAGCACACAAGAGAGTGCTTCGTGGTGGCGGAAGAGGGTGCAGATCTGGAGCGAATTCGCCAAGAAATCGTGAATATGCCCAACTATTTTGCCGACTATGATACCACCGTCACCTTTGTGACCTTGGAGGAACTGCGGAAAAATCATAGCGCGCTGCCCCACGGCGGCCGTGTGATCCGCACCGGCAAAACGGGCCTGAATTTAGAAAACAACCACTGTATCGAGTACAGCCTGCAGCTGGATTCCAACCCGGAATTTACCGCAAGCGTACTGCTGGCCTGCGCCCGTGCGGCGGCTAAGCTGAGCAAGCGTGGAGATCGCGGCTGCAAGACGATGTTTGACATTGCGCCCGCTGACCTTTCTCCCTTGAGCCCGGCAGACCTCAGAAAGACAATGCTCTAAAAGCGAGGACAAAATTTTGAGAAACACAGACCGAATTTGTGAAAATATCGGTGTCAACAACGAGGGCGTCCTGCTCTTTGCCGGCCAAAGTGTGAAGGCGCTGGCGGAGCAGTACGGCACACCCCTGTTTTTGATGGACGAGGATCGGATCCGCAACCGGATGCAGACCTATGCAAAGGGTATGCAGGACGCTTTTGGCGCGTACGGCCATGTGCTGTATGCCTCCAAGGCCGCCTCCTTTAAGCGGATCTACGAGCTGGCAGCCAACGAGGGCATCGGCGTGGATGTGGTGTCTGCCGGCGAGATCGCCACCGCCCACCGGGCAGGTTTCCCCTTGGAAAAGGCCTGCTTCCACTCCAACAATAAGACCGACGAGGACATCCGCTACGCTATGGAGCGCGGTGTTGGCGTGTTTGTGGTGGACAATCAGGAAGAGCTGTACGCCATCGACGAAATCGCCGGTGAGCGCGGCATCCGGCAGGCAATTTTGCTGCGGATCACCCCGGGCATCGACCCCCACACCTATGCGGCGGTGAACACCGGTATGGTGGACTCCAAATTCGGCTCTGCCATCGAGACCGGCCAGGCCGAGGAGATGACCCGGTTGGCCCTGACTTTCCAGAACATCAAACTGCAGGGCTTCCACTGCCATGTGGGCTCCCAGGTGTTTGACTCCGATGTGTACCTGCAGACTGCAGAGATTATGATCGCCTTTATGGCGGATATGCACAAAAAGCTTGGCTTTGTCACCGAAAAGCTGGACTTGGGCGGCGGCTACGGTGTGCGTTACACCGCCGCAGACCCGGAGATCGACATTGCCGAAAATATCCGGCAGGTGGGCAGGGCTGTGAACGCCCTGATCGCCAAGCACGGAATCGAAATGCCCCATATTTATATGGAGCCGGGCCGCAGCATCGTGGCCGATGCCGGTATGACCGTTTATACAATGGGTACCTTAAAGCGCATCCCCGGCTACAAGAACTATGTGTCCGTGGATGGCGGTATGTGCGATAACCCCCGGTACATCCTCTACGGCTCATCCTACACCCTGCTTCCGGCCACCCAAATGCTGGCTCAGAGGAATATGGAATGTGCGGTGGTGGGTCGCTGCTGCGAAAGCGGCGATGTGATCCAGGAAAATGTGATGATGCCGGACACCTTAAAACGGGGCGACCTGATCGCGTGTCTGACGACCGGCGCATATAACTATTCTATGTCCTCCAATTACAACCGAATCCCCAGACCCCCTGTGGTGATGCTGAAAAACGGCGCATCCTATGTGGCGGTCAAGCGGGAGACCTTGGACGACATTACAAGCTTGGATGTATAAAAAACCTCCCCGGCGCGCCCGGGGAGAAAAATTTTTCAACAAACCTATTGACAACCGGCGCAACCTATGATAAGATTGCGTCTACAAATTGAAAAATTTGTATCCCATAAAAGTCTATTTTGTGAAGCAGATGTAATTTCCCTAGAGAAATTATATCCAAATCGCAGGATAGGCCTTTTTTGTTGCCTTCCTGACAAAAATCAATAGGAGGTATCGTTATGGGATACTATTCAGACCCCACCGCCGCAAAGGGTTTAAGCGGCATCAATCGGGAGTTTGGCCGCTTGGAGAAGCGCGCCAAGCGGTTGAAGGCACTCTGGAAAGAGGGCAAGATCTCCGACGAACAGTTGGAGCAGGCCCACGCAGAGTTCACCGGCATCTACCGGCATGTGCTGGACTTTGAGCTGGCAAAGCCGGATGAGCCCAAGGGCCAATAAGCGAACCCCCGTCGGGAAACCGACGGGGGTAGACTTTATTTTACGATGATCTCGTACAGGTGACCGCCGCCAAGGGTAGCGGCAAAGCCGTTTTCTGTTGGGGAAACGGGAATTGCGCTGACCCGGTTGCCGATGGCGTCCAGCAGCCAGCCCTCGGCGCAGGAGAAGTCCGACTTGACGGACAGCGTGCCCTCCACATTTTCGTAAATGATGGGCGCTGTGCCGTGAGCGGTCAGCATTTCACCGTCCCACTGCCGGTCGGTGTTGGTGCAGCGACCCATACAGTAGACCAAAAGGTGCTTGCTTTCCGCGATGGTCTTGCCGTCCAAGGGGAACAGGGCAATGCCGGCTCTGTCGTCTTCCGTCTCAAACGAGCCTTGACCCACCGGCCAAATGCCCTTGGACTTACCTGCGAAAACGGCGACCCGGTCGGTGTCTACCCGGAAGTGGCCGTGACGAATGTCATAGACGAGCTCTTCCGTGTCCGTTACCACCTTTTCGTCGAACCAGCCCTGTTTTTCACTCAGAAGGCCAAGGCCGCGCATAGCCGCGGTCAAAACCACATCGGCCTCCTCGCCACCCAAGGTCACATTGGAAAGGCCTGCGTCAAACACGGCGGTTTTCTTGCCCTGCTTCAACACGCCACCGGACAAAAGGGTGGTCTTGCTGCCGCTTTCCGTGTGGCGGTCAAGCCAAGCCTGCCGGTTTTTGTCTTTTTGCATCGCGTCGCAGAAGGGGTTGTAGCTTTGCACCAGCGCGTGCTTTGCCTTGCTGTAGTCGCCGGAGGCGGTGTTGCCGGCGCTGATGGCCAAATCTGCGTTGCCATCGTATTGCTGATCAAAGAAATAGTAGCCGAATTGGGACACGAAGGGGATGATCATAGGCAGTCGCCAGAAATCGGCGGATTGTGCCAGCAGATCTTCCGCGGAAACTGCCATATCCACGGTGTTTCGCGCCTTTTTCACCAGCCCCAAGCGAAAAATGGCCGCCGCAATGCCGAATTGCGCCCACATAGCCGGGTCAACATTGGCGTTGAAGTAGGAGTGGAAGTGGCGAATTCCGAAGAAAGAGCCTTCGTCGCCCTCAAAAGCGTAAATGAACAGAATAAAGCCGTCCCAATCCTGAAACGCGCCGTAGGCGGCTATCTGGAACAGAGCGTCTGCTCTGAAATCCGTGGGGTTGCCTGCGTTCCACTCGGTGATCATAAAGGGCTTGCCGGCGGCTCGCGCCCGGGAAGCCACGCCCAAAGAGTGGGAGAAGTGGACATATTGGGGGATCCGGGGGTCGGTGTCGGCCATACTGTGGGGGAAGAACTGAGAGGGCGGCTCATAGGGACCCAGGGGGTGATTCCAGTAGGGGTTTTTCTCCATCACATCGCCTAAGGTGTTCATCTTCACATCCACCGCCGCTTCCGGGTAGTTGGACAGATTGATGGCGGACTTGAAGCCCAAGTCCCGAATCATCTTATAAACGCCCTTGAAGGTGTTCTCCTCGATTTCACGGAGGAAGGCCATATGCTCCGCGTGGCGAATGGGAGGATGCTCTGCGTCCACGGGATTGTTCCATTCGGTCAGCGGCTCGCCCCAGCTGCTAAGAGGGGGTCTTCTCACCGTGCCGGCAAAGGGGTCTTCGTTCTCACCAAGGAAGCAAATACCGTCGGCATTTGTCCAGGCGGCTTTCAGGGCATCCCGGCTGCTGTACTTGTCGCAGAGCCACACATTAAACCGCAGATCCAGCACATCGTCGAAGACCGTGCGTGTGCCGGGGATCTGGTACCAAGTGATGCTGTTCTCGTTGGTGTACTGAACCACGGCCACCGCCGGGTCATCCACATACCGCAGACCGGTGTAGGGGTTGCGGTGGGTCAGGTACTTGGTGATAAATTCGCTTTCCAGTTTGATGATTCGCTCGTCAAAGAAACGGACGGCCCGGGCGTTTTGGGAAAGATATTTCAGTTCCTCCTCCGTAAAGCCGTCGGCGGCCTTAAATGCGTGGCCGGCGGTCATATCCAAATGCAGGTAAATGCCCTTTTCACGCAGACAGTAGACCAGATAGTCCAGCTTGTCCAGCTCTTCTAAGTTGAAATTCCGGGTAGTTTCCTGCTTGTAGTCGATAATGCCGCCGTAGGTGCAGTCGATGGCGTGGATGCGGGCCATATTGGCGCCGCTGCGGTAAAGGTCCTCAGCCGCCGCTTCGGCCACCTTTTTTGCTGGTCTTGCCATCCCAAAGCCTAAGTTCACGCCGAAGAATTTTACAGGCGTGCCGTCTTCAAAGACGAAGTGGCCGTCCCGGGTGAGGACAAAGCCGTGGTTGCCGCAAGGGCCGTCGTTCAGCCAGGAAAAGTCCAGCGCGCCTACCTTACTGAGGCCGATCGGGGGATCATAGGCTAACCATTTCTTGCCGTCTGAGCGCATAGTTGATACCTCTCGAATCTTAATAGATGTAGGGGTCTTTGCAAGGCCATTGTAGCATAGGGAACTTAGAATAACAAGCGGCTTGCGGGAAAAAAGAAAGCACTTCGTGGAAAAAACTCCCTGCTGAGCAAATCAGCAGGGAGTGGGTTTGTTTATGAAGCAGAGGACTCCTTAAAGGGTTTATGTTATTCCGTTTCGATCTTGGCGATGCGCACCACGAAATCCTCGCCGTATTTAAACTGCTTGGTCTCGATGTTTACATCTGTGCCGTTTTGGGTGAAGTTCAGCTTTTCGCCGCTGTCCAGCCAGTAGACGGACTTGATTTTCTTGTCCAAGGTGAAAATGTTGTCGGCTTTGAATTCTGCGCCGATGGTCACATTTTCGTTGCCGTGGACGCTCAGGTCGTTGGTGAACAGATAGTAGCAGCCGTCCTTTTCCAAAAGGAAGTTGCCGGGCTTGTCCTTGATCTCAATGCCGGTGGGCGCAGGCTCGTGGAGCGCCTCATTGTTTAAGCGGCTCCATTGACCCAGCACCTCCAGCGCGCCTTGGTCGATGGTGCGCAGGCTGCCGTCGGCCTTGGGGCCTACATTAAACAGGAAATTGGAGCGGTATCTGCGGCAGATGGCAAAGCTGTTGATTAAGTGCTCCAAGGATTTGAAGTGGAAGTCTTTCTCCGTGTAGCCCCAGTGGCTGGCGAAGGTCTCGCACATCTCGCTGGCGATGTACTTGGGGGAGTCTGCCATATTGATGGGTTGGGGTCTGCCGCGCTCGAAGGTGACGCTGTCCAGCTCGATGTGACCCAGCGCGCCCCGTTGGAACAGGCCTGTGTTGTTGATGATCATCGCGTCGGGCTGGTGGCTGCGAATCATACCGTAGAGGGCGTCTTCTTCCCAATCGTCGCCCGGTCTGTCCCACATACCGTCGAACCAGATACCACCGATCTTGCCGTAGTTGGTGCAGACGATCTCCACGCTCTTGCGGAGGTATTTCAGGTATTCCGGGAAGTTTTCCCGGTAGCTTTCCTCGTGCCAGTCAAGGAGCGTGTGGTAGAAGAAGGGGCGAATGCCGTGCTTATTACAGGCGTCCACAAATTCCCGCACCAAGTCACTGCCGCACACATGGGGCGCGTCGTAGGTGTTCAGACCGCAAGTGTCGTAAAGGGAAAATCCATCGTGGTGACGGGTGGTTAGGGTGATGTACCGGCAGCCGGCGTCCTTGGCGGTGAGGACCAGCTCCTCCGCCCAGTTTTCCTTGGGGCAGAAGGTGTCGAGGGATTTTAAGTACTCGTCCCAAGGCATCTTCAGGGCAAACTGAGACCACTCACCCTTGCCCAGCACACTGTAAAGTCCGAAATGGACGAACATACCAAAGCCGAATGTTTCAAATTCCTTGATGCGTTTCTCGATGATCATAGAAAAACCTCCGTGTTGAAGCTTTGTTTGTTACAGACCGTATTGCGCGGCGATCTTTGCCACGCACTTTTTGGCAAGGTCGATTTCTGCCGGAGTCAGGGCCTCGTCAAAGTCCCGGAAGGGGTTTTCGGCCACATCCCGGCCGGTCAGAGTTTTAAACCAGATAAGACCCAGCGCGTAGCGGCCCAGGCCCAAGGTTGCGTGGAAGGTGTCCCGGTGGATTCTCTCGACGCCGCTATCCAACAGCGCACTGCAGATGAAAGCCGTCGGCCTCTGCGATCTGGTGCAGATACCGCTGAGCATCCTGAGAAAAGCTGTTGCCAATGGATAGAATGTTTATTTGGCGAACTCCTCCTCGGGGACAAAGGGCTTGGTCTGCTCCAGAATTTCCATGTTCTTTTGGAACACCTTGGCCCGCCATGCTTCAGCGGTCTGCAGGTCGTCGAGCATCTTTTTTACATCTGCCTTATTGGCAGGGCCGCCGGTCTTCAGGTTAAAAGCCAGGTCGCAGTAGCAGAAATGACACCAGTAGTTCCGCCGGGTGGTCAGGTTCCGCAGGGCGGTGTACTCATCGCTTGTGAACAGACCCAGACCCTTCTGCTTGTCCAGCATCTGCAGCTCCCGGACAACGGTGCCGAGGCTGTCCTTTTCGATTTCCTCCAGCGCGTTCCAGAAGGGCTCGTCGGAAACCGCTGCGTAAATGGTCTCCAAGTGGGCCTCGATATACTGATAATGCTCCACCAGCATACTGTGGGTGATGCGAAATGTTTTCAGAACCATATAAAAACCTCGCGTTTCGCAGAATTTGTTATATTATAGCAGTTGCGTGAAAATTTTGCAATCAGCGCGAATAAACTTGTATGTTTTCTGTTTCCTTGTTATAATGAAAGAAAACGCGCAGGGAGGAAAAAATGAAGAGAGTAGTTGTTTTGCTTTTGGCATTTGCGCTGATTTTGTCTATGGCCGCCTGCAGCAAGAAGAATCAGGTAGCAGCCGGCAACGGCGCAACGGGGTCAGGTTCCGCTTCCGGCGGACAGAATTCTGCCGGCGCAGAGGATTCGGGCAATGGCGGCGATGAGGCAGGCAGCTCGGAAGGAAACGGCGGTATCGGCGGAGCAGAGGGCGGCGATACGGTTCCGGACGACCCCAATCACACCCATATTTATAGTGCCAGCGAGGCAACCAGCGCCACCTGCGCAGAATCCGGCACCAAGACCTTGGTCTGCTCCTGCGGCAGCGTCCGCACGGAAAAGATTCCGGCCGTCGGACATTTGTGGGGCGCGTGGAAGATCCTGAAGGAGGCCACAACCACAGAGCAAGGCCTGAACCAAAGAACCTGCACCCGGTGCAACACCGCAGAAACGCTGGCCATGCCGAAGCTGACCGTCGGTCATACCCATGAGTACAAAACCAGCGTGATCCGGGAGGCGGATTGCCTCAATTTCGGCGAGAAAAAATTCACCTGTGCCTGCGGCCTTTTCTATACCAACACAATCCCGGCCACCGGCCACAGCTATGCGGACAAGGTGACGAAGGATGCGTCCTGCGAGGAGAACGGCATCAAGAGCTTTACCTGTGCCTGCGGCGCTTCCTACACGGAGGTTATTGCAGCGCTTGGCCATAGTTGGGGCGATTGGGTCACAGCGAAAGAGCCTACTACCACCGAAGACGGCGCAGAAAAGCGAACTTGCAGCGCCTGCAGCAAGGAAGAGGAAAAGACTCTGCCTAAGCTGCCCTCTGCCGAGTCTGAGCAGCTGACCATCAGCGACGAGGTGCTGGGGAGGATCAAAACGGAATTTTTGCGACTTGTCAATCTGGAACGGTCCGGCAAGCAGCTTAACGAGCTGACGCTGAACGGGGAGCTGGACAGAGTTGCGGCCATCCGGGGTGATGAAATTCAGGAATCCTTCTCCCACACAAGACCCAACGGGGAGCTTTACTACTCCCTTGTGGATGAAAGCGCATACCCCTATGTGATCGTGGGCGAAAACATCTGTATGACCTCCCATGTGGGAAGTGGCAGTTATACCGCTGCGGATCAGTGGGTGGCTTCGGACGCGCAGATCGAGGCGGTGGCAGCCTGGACATTTGTCCTGTTCAAAAACAGCCCCGGCCACTATGCCAATATGATTCACGAGGAATATCAAGAATGCGGCATTGGCATCAGCTATAAGGTAGAAGACGGCATTCCCTATTTTTACACAGCCCATATATTCGGCGCAAGATAAAGAAAAACTCCCGGAGCAACCGGGAGTTTTTTAATGGCTTAAAGGACGGGGATGGCGTTCTTCTTTGCCTTTCTATCCTTAATATACCAAGGCAGATAGGCAAGCAGGAACATCACCGTGATCACAGCGGCCATCACACAGATCCGCAGGGCAAAGTTGGGCGGCAGGAAATCCAGAATAGAGGGGGTGTCCTCCGGCTTTGCCATATACAGATAGTTGGCGCCGGGGCCGATGGCCTGATTTGCAAAATAGGCAATTACGGCAAGCACCACAAGACCAAGGTAGGCCTTCACGATGGATTTTTTGTTAGGGCGCATTCTGTGCACGAAGATCATGTAGAAAAGGGCCACGAAGGTCATCAGATGCTCCGCCCAGAATTGGTAGTAACGGAATCTGGTGGGGCCGGTGTAGGTGATGACCGTGGGGGTGATCAGCGCGAAGGTAGAGCCTGCAAAGCTCCAGAAATAGCAGATGTCGAAAAGCGTCTGGGATTTGCCGATGACCATATAGCTGGCAAAGACGCAGACCCAGCCGCACACCGTAATGGGCAGGTGGTCGACCACATTGGGATTCAAAGAAGGAATGGCAACAAGCCGCCAATAATAGGCCATCTCGCAGACGATCAGAATAAAGGCCATTGCGTAGCGGAAGTTCTTTTCACCCTTCAGCTGCCGAATGCCGTCGCGAAAACGATAAATGAAATAAATCAGGCCGATCGCCACAAGGATCGGCAGAAGATGGGCCAATGTGAAGTTAGAAAACTCCACCGTGTCGCCCTTACCAAAGAAATATCCGAAAAATCCAGTCATTTTGCATTCCTCCGTTTTCACCCATTATAGCACACCGGGGTATTAAGGGCAAGTCCGGCATAAAGAAAAAGCCACGCTGTTTCCCCAAACAGCGTGGCTTTTCGTATATAGGATTGGGAAATATTAACCGATGGCATCATTCTAGCACAAGGGTTTTGGTCACCGCAAGCCCCCCGGGGGGATAAAAATTTTAAAATGCTTCCTGAGCGGTCAGCTTTTCCAAAATAGCTGCCAGCTTTGCGTTGACCATATCGAAATCGGAAACAGCATCCATAATTTCATCGTAGACCACATCCTTGCCGGCAGCCATCAGCTCCCGGGCCAGATCGGCAACCTCCTGCGCGTGGGCATCGTTGTGGCTGACAAGGTATTTCATCATCACAAGCAGCTCCTCCAAGGGGGTCGCGTTCTCCTTGGGCAGGTGGTCGTGTTCCTCCTCGCCATGGGTGTGGCTGTGGGACAGACCGCCGTGGGAATGGGTGTGTCCACCGTGAGAGTGGGCCAGAACATCCCGTTTTACACCGCTGACCTGATACATATGGCGGTTGGAGACCACCACCTCCACTTGGAAATGGGCATCGAAGATCCGCTTCAGGCTGTCGGCCTCCATCAGACCGTTAGACACCTTGCTGGCCGCGCCGCTGTGGTGGTCGTCGATGGCCTCCCGGCTCATACCGTGGGCCACGGTCAAACGGCCGTCGTCCTTCAAAAGGCCGGCCAAAATTTTGATCAGCCGCTTGGGATAGGGGAAGTGGGGGAAGGCGTTGTAAACCACGATCCGGTCAAATTTCCGGCCGAAGGCATACTCCTCCACATCGCCGCAGATGACCTGCACCTTGGGTTCGTTTGCGTATTTTTGGGTAGCGATCTTGGCCATCTCGGGGGCAATGTCAATGCCGGTGACGGAGGCCACGCCTCGCTGCAGATAGTAGTCGAACATCACGCCGGTGCCGCAGGCCACATCCAAAACATCCATATCCGGGCCTACCTCGGCGTTGTCCAAAATCTTGCCGATAATGGTGTCGCTTTTGATCATATCTGCGTCCCAAGTGGGGGCGCAGCGGTCAAAAAATTCGATAATGTCTTTCTTTTCCATACGGTTTCCTCTGCTGATTATCCGAAGAAAGTGGCGGTGTCGATCTTTTGATAGCCGCCGAAGCTGCTGGGGCAAGCGGCGATCTCGTCGGCCAGCTCCTGACCCAAGAACATCTTGGTGACCTCGTTGGCCTTGGCGGTGATATCCACATCGGCAAAGGCCTCGGGGTAGACGGTCTTGGCGATGAACCAAGTGTTGATCAGGGCAATCTCGTGGTTGGTGTAGTAGGCGTTGTAGGCCATTTCCAGATATACTTCGCCGTTTTTCCAAGCCTTGCAGGTGTCAAACATCGTTTTGTCCTCGGCATACAAGGGCTTAATGTTCTTCACGGCTGCTGCGTCCATAATGATGATGTCCGTCTTTTCGCCCAGTTCCACGAACTTTTCTTCCTCAATGGGGCCGACGCCCTTCATACCCAGACCGCTGAGCACATTTTTCACGCCGGCCACTTGGAAGGAAACATAATTTTCCGCGGTCGTCAGGTGGTCGGTGGTGCCCCAGTTGCCAAGGCCGCAGATATACACATTGGGCTTGTTTGCATCGGGGATGTTTGCGACCTTGTTTGTGATGGCGGTCTTTTCATCGGTGATGTATTTCAAAAGTGTGTTTGCCCGTTCTTCCTTGCCGAAAATTTTACCCAGCAGCTCAACAGATGCGAAGAAATTCTCGTCAAACACGCCGTTGGAGCCGGAACTGACCGTTACAACGGGAACACCCAGCTGCTTCTGCAGTGCGTCGGCCTTTGCCACATCCTTGAATTCGGAAATGACAATATCCGGGTCGCAGGCGAGGAGCTTCTCTGCCTCAGCGGCTTGCGCCATAGGGCCGCCCACACCGCAGGAGGGGAGGGTTTTAAAGGTCTCGCCGTAGGCCATCACATAAGGACGGGCAACGGAATCGAACATCTTAGGACGCTCGGAAAGGGAGGTGTTGTCGATATCCTCAACGCCTGCCAGCAGCGCCACATCGCCCACATAAGAATACATTCTCAAAGCGCCGGCGCCCACGCAGACCACTCTTTTATAACTGCCGGGGACAATTTCCACCTTGCGGTCTACCATATCGGTCAGAGTGACGGAATTTTCGCCGTCTACCAACGGGTCAATCTTTACGCAGGCACACAAAGACAAAGCCATAATAACAGCAAGCAATAAAGCCACGAATTTTCTCATTTTTCATGTTTCCTTTCTGTGGGGTTGAAATTTTACTTGTGCAGGATCACGGTCTGACCGTCGACCTCACAGATGCGGACATCCACATCAAAGGTTTCCTTCAGAATTTCCGGGGTGATGATCTCGCGGCTGCCGGCATATTTTACTGCGCCGCCGGCCATAAAGAAAAACTGATCACCGAAGCTGAGAGCCTGGTTCAAATCGTGGAGGGACGAGAGGATGCCGATGTTCTTCTCCTTGGCCAGCTTCTTGGCCTCCTGAATGATCAGCTGCTCGTTTGCCATATCCAGATTGCCCGTCGGCTCATCAAAGATCAGCAAATTCGGCTCCTGCGCCATAGCGCGAGCAATGGCGATCTTCTGCTTTTCACCGCCGGAGAGGGCCTCCGCGCTGCGGTTTGCAAACGCAAGCAGCTGCATATCCCGCAAAATGGCCTCCACCGCCTCGTAGTCCTCCCGGCCGGCCTTGGTGCCAAAATAGGACACCCGACCCATCAGTACCGAGTCGAACACGGTCAGGTCACCGAAATGGATGTGCTGAGGCACATAGGCGATCCGCCTTGCCCGTTCCCGGCGATTCATTTTCAGCAGATTTTCACCGTGGAAGGTGATGCTGCCGCTTTGGGGCTTTTCGATGCCTAGGATATTCTTGAAAAGGGTGGTCTTACCGGAACCGTTTTTGCCCAGCAGAATGCCCACCTCGCCTTGCTTCAATTCCAGCGATGCGCCATCCAGCACAGGCGCGCCGTGGGAGGCGTAGCGGAAGCACAGATTTTCAACTTTCAGCATCCATGATGACCCCCTTTCTTACCGAAAATAATGGCAATAAAGAAGGGCGCGCCAAGCAGCGATGTGATCGCGCCCACGGGCAGAGCCGAGCCGCTGCCCAAGCTGCGGGACAGCGTGTCCGCCAAAAGGAGCAGCAGGCTTCCCATCAGGCAGGATACAGGCAGGGTCACCCGATGGTCCTGACCCAAAATTTTCTTTGTAATGTGGGGGCAGATGATGCCCACAAAGCCGATGATGCCAAGGAAGGAAACGCAGGCGGCGGTAATGACGGAGGCAAGCAAAAGCGTTACGAAGCGCAGACCTTCCACATTCACGCCCATGGTTTTCGCGGTGGCTTCACCGCTGAGGAGTGCATTGTATTTCCAAGCCATCAGCATAAAATAAACGATGCCGATCAGCACCACGACCGCCATAATGGCATCGGTCTCATAGGTAGCCCGACCCAAGTCGCCGAAGCTCCAGATCACCGCGGCGGAAAGACCCACATCGGTGGCGTAAAACTGCAAAACGGTGGTAGCGGCCGTCCACACAGAGCCGATGGCAAGACCTGCCAAAACCACCACATTGGGGTTAAAGGAGCGAACGGTGCAAAGGCCCAAAATCAGCAAAACCGAGGCGGTTGCGAACAAGAATGCCAGCGAGGAGGTGGCGTAAGGGTTCGCGCCTACAGCAAAACTCTGCAAATTGTTGCCTGTGGAAAGAAAACCGCCGGCAAAGGCGATAATAGACAAATTTGCGCCAAAAACCGCCGCGTTGGAAACACCCAGCGTGGAGGGGGAGGCCATGGAGTTGTTCATAGTGGTCTGCATCACAAGGCCGGCCACGGAAAGGCCTGCGCCTGCGATCACCGCGGCCAGCATCCGGGGCACACGGATCTTCCAGATGATGCGGCTCTGGGCGCTTGTGCCGCCGCCCAAAAGGGCCTCCAGCGCATCGCTGAGGGACATATTGGACGAGCCTACAAACAGACAGGCCACCGCCGTCACAAGCACGATAAGCACCATTGTGATCATCACAATGGTGTTCCGCCTGTTCCGTTTTTTCAGTTCTTCCAAATGATTCATAGGAATTTCTCCCCAATATCTTCTTTATATGCAGCATTATAGCATTTTTGCGATGCCTTTGTAAGCCCCCGGGGGGGATATTTGACGCGCAAAGTAATGCTACATAACAAAAGACCCCGTGGCCTGTGCCACGGGGTCTTTGCTTTGTTGCTGCGATTTAGCTGTGCTTGCCGGAGGGTTTTACATTCACATCGGGGCGGATGCCACCCTCGATTTTTCCATATTTCTTTTCAAACTGGTCGATGCTTTCGCGAATCAGCACCAGAATGTGGCTGTTAACGCTACGACCCTCGAAATCTGCAACATAACCGATTTTCTTCAGCATTTCTTCTTCAATTCGGATAGATACACTTTTAACTGCCATAATGCAAACACTCCCATAAGATATATTTTGTGTTTATTTTATGGCTATTGTGTGTTATAATGTACAAAATGGATATATGGCATATCTATAATTTGCGGGGTATGAGGATAAACAAAAGAATAATATAACAGAAACTAGGACACAGAAAAACTCCGTGGCCTATGCTACGGAGTTTTTTAGGTGTCTTTCACAAACTGCACGACCTCGTTGGGGGTACAATTCAAAATAGTGCAAATTTTCTCAAGGGTCAGCAAAGTGATGTTCTTTCCCTTTTTAATAGAATCTAAAGTCTTGTTGTCAACGCCGGCTTTTAGAAGACTATACTGGGAGATTCCCTTTCTTTCCATCGTGTCCCACATCGGGCTATAATCCAGCACAGTCCTCACCAACCTTTCCTATAGATTATTATAGGCAAAAATTGTGAAATACAGTATTGTGGAGATAATCACAATGCGGTATAATTATATTAACCTAATTTAAGAAGAGAGGAACTGCAGATGCAAGATTTAACAGCAGCCAAAGCATTAGTAAAGGAAATCGAGCAGCTAGACGAGGTGGAACTGAATCTGTGCATTCGTGCGGTCGTGTGCAGATATAACGCGTTGCAAACAGACCGGGAACTCTCGGTCATATCGCTCCCGACAGATCCCAAAACCCGAGACGAAGAACTGGAAAATATTTTCGAGTTCATACGCGCCTGTTACAAAAAGCAAGACACGCAAAACAATGCTACATAACAAAAGCCAACGGGGGCCTGGGCCCCGGGGGGTTGCGTTTTTTTTTCCGCATTTTTCAGGGTTTTTTGGGCATTTATGCCCGATTTTCAGTAAAATAGAACCGTCTAGGAGTTAATTCTCGGCGGTTCTTTTTCTTTCATTTTTCATTTCGTTTTTTTATTAGGCATATCGTTTTTTTATTGGCCATATCGTTTTTTTATTAAAAACCCGTATTTTTGAATCATATTAAACAATTCACTCCCCGGCATTTCGTTATTATTTCGAGCATAACGTAGAATATTATTTTTCTCCCCCAAAAAGCTTCCATTTCTCTCGTATTTGTGGTACGTATATGAGATAAAAGGAGGTTTCGTAATGAAAATAAAAACCATA
>JAZLCU010000012.1:0-7620 GCA_045614325.1 Faecousia sp.
CGATACGCTGGGCAGCCTGCTCCAGCTGGGCGGTGATGCCGCTGCTGCGGTCTTCCTGTCCCTGCAGGTCTTCACGGCTGCGGCGGATGTTTTCTTCATTATGCTCGATGGTGCTGCGCAAAAGTGCGATATGGCCGTCGATCTGCTGGTGGGTACCCTCAAGCAGAGATACCTGCTCACGGATCATATCCACCGTGCCGTTCTGATGACGCAAACCTGCGCCCATCTCCTCGGTGGTCTTATACAGCTTATCCAGTTCCTCGTGGGCCTGCTGCAGCACGAAGGACGCGGAGGTATAGTCCTCCTCTGCCTTCTTGGCATCGGCGGACAGCTTTTCCAGCTTGTCCCTCCATCCCGCCACCTCCACGCCCTGCAGTTCGTCTCGGAGAGCAAGGTACTTGGTGGCTTTCTCGGACTGGATGCGCAAGGGCTCCAGCTGCAATTCCAGTTCGGAGATCTTATCTCCGATACGCATCAGGTTGTCTTCTGTGTGAGCCAGCTTCCGCTCGGTCTCTTCCTTACGGTGACGGTATTTGGAAATACCGGCAGCCTCCTCAAAGATTTCCCGGCGATCCGCGCTCTTAAGGGACAGAATCTCGTCAATTCTGCCCTGACCGATATTGGAATAGCCCTCTTTGCCCAAGCCTGTGTCCATAAACATCTCGTTGATGTCACGCAGGCGGACGGATTGGCGGTTGATATAGTATTCGCTGTCACCGCTGCGGTAATACCGACGGGTGACCATCACCTCGTCTGCATCGTAGGCCAGCGCACGGTCGGTGTTGTCCAATGTCAAAGTCGCTTCGGCAAAGCCAACGGCTGCGCGCTTCTGCGTTCCGCCGAAGATCACATCTTCCATTTTTGCGCCACGGAGGGTCTTGGTGCTCTGTTCGCCCATAACCCACAAAATGGCGTCGGAAATATTGGATTTGCCCGATCCGTTGGGGCCGACGATGGCGGTAATATCGTCGCCAAAGCGGATCAGCGTCTTATCAGGGAATGACTTAAAGCCCTGCACTTCCAAACTTTTTAGATACATGCGTCCTCCCGGAAAACCGTAATTTTCCATCTTTTCTTTCTAGTGAAATCACCGACTCCTTTTTAGGCAAAAGGAATCTATCATATTCTGTACATTTTATCATATCTATACAGCTTTTTCAAGTTCTTCCTGCTATAAATGAAGGTCTTGGCGGCATTATTTTCTTGTTGCCAAAAAACGACTGTTTTGTTATAATGTAGGTGTTATGGATAAAAGAACACACTTCTATGTGAGCCTGAAAAACGGCTTCACTTGGCTGGTAGCCCTTTGCATGGTCTGCTCGGCAGTGGCCCGCGTTCTTTTGGTCGGTGTGAAAGGAACCGATATGTGGAGCCAAATCGTTCTGCCAATCGCAGCAGCTGTGCTGTATGGTCTTCTGTGCCTGCTTTGCGGCAAGGAGCAGTTTTATAAAACTGCGATCCCCGTTTGGCTTTCCTGCATTTACTATGCATTTTTCTTCTTTGCATATCAATTTGTCGCTTTTGACCTGTTGATCGGCAGCCTGTTTGCCGTCTGTATGCTGTTTATTGCGGTGCTGTACACCCAGATCACCTCCGGCAAGATCCCGGCTACGCTGCTGATCATCCCCTTGGCTTTATTCCCCCTGGCCGCCAGATGCTACCTGATGCGTGATGCGATCATCGCAGCTAACTGGGAGGCTATGATGCCTCTTATGCCCGACGCGCTCTTTGCTCTGGGTCTGATCCTGGTTGTATTTGCCATTCGCATTCATTCCTCTGAGGAATATCACCCCACCTGGGGCGACAGAACCGACGGACGGCGCATCCGCACCGAGCCGCCTATGAATCAGGTATCTCCTTACATCATGGTTACCCGTGTCACTTCCATGAATCTGTTCGAAGAAGCCTTCGAGATCACCAATGTGGAGCGCTACATTCGGCAGAAGCGGAAAGAAGGTATGACCTCCTTCGGTCTGATGCACGTTATGCTGGCAGCCTACTGCCGCGCAGTTTGCCGGTATCCCGGTTTGAACCGGTTCATCTCCGGTCAAAAGATCTACTCCCACGGCAACGACATTCAGTTCTGCCTGACCGTTAAAAAAGAGATGACCTCCACCGCCCCCGAGACGGTTATCAAGGTACATCTTGCACCCACAGACACCGCAGAGGATGTTTACAACAAGCTGAACAAAGAGGTTGAAATCGTTAAGAACACACCGCTGGATTCCGGCTTTGACAATTTGGCTCAGGCCTTTATGCTGATCCCCGGCGTGGTCCTGAAGTTCACCGTCTGGCTTTTGAAGCTTTTGGATTACTTCGGTCTTCTGCCTAAGTTCCTGCTGGAGCTGAGCCCCTTCCATGGCAGCGTGTTCTTCACCTCTATGGGCTCCTTGGGTATCCCTCCCATCTATCACCATCTGTACGACTTCGGCAACCTGCCTGTATTTGGTTCCTTCGGCTGCAAGCGCCGCGCCCTTGAGGTGCTGGAGGACGGCTCTGTGGTACAGAAGAAGTATTTGGATTGCAAGTTCTCTTTGGACGAGCGAATCGCAGACGGCTTCTACTATGCCGCATTCTTCAAGTGCTTCCGCCGGATCCTGCAGCACCCCGAGCAGCTGGATCTTCCTCCTGAAGAAGTGAAGAAGGATATCGACTAAATAATGAAACAAGATATTTTGAATTTTCTCCAAACAGAGTGTCCCTGGCGGGGCACTCTGTATTGGTATGATGAGATCGACTCAACGAATACCGAAGCCAAACGGCTGGCCAAGGACGGCGCGCCCCACGGAACAGTACTGGTGGCCGGCCGTCAGACCGCAGGCCGCGGACGGCTTGGTCGGCAGTTCTCCTCCCCTGAGGGTATGGGTGTTTATCTGTCGGTGATCCTGCGTCCGGGCTGCCCGGCAGGTGAGCTGATGCATCTGACCTGCTGTGCGGCTGTAGCAGCCTGCAAGGCCGTTTCGGCCGCCTGTGACTTTATGCCGCAGGTCAAGTGGATCAACGACTTGGTCTACGGCGGCAAAAAGCTTGGCGGCATCCTCACGGAGCTTTCTGTGGACAGCGCAACGGGACTTGTGGATTACGCCATTATCGGCATCGGCATTAACTGCCGGCAGGAAAAGGCGGATTTCCCCAAGGAACTGCAGGATATGGCGGTTTCCGTCAAGCAGATTACGGGCGCACCCTGCGCTCCGGCTAAGGTAGCCGCGGCGCTGACGGAGGCGCTTTATGAGATGAGCCATTCCCTTTTATCCGGCAAGCTGGCATTAATGGACGAGTACAAGCGCCTTTGTATGACCTTAGGTAAAGAGATCCTGCTATTGCGCGGTGAGGAAAAGCGCTACGCAGTTGCCCTTGATTTGGACGAAAACGGCGGCCTGATCGTCCTCAATCCCGATGGAACAGAGGAAATTGTCAGTTCGGGAGAGGTTTCTGTACGGGGTATGTACGGATATTTATAAATTTTCATTGCTTTTTTGGCCCGGATTGGTTATACTGATTATAGGACAATAATTTGAGGAGGTAACACTTATGAAAACTTTTGCTACAATTATGAAGATCGTGGCCGCTCTGGCTGTGATCGCCGGTATCGTATATGTAGTTGCTACCTACGGTGACAGAATCGTCTCTTGGGCAAGAGGCCTGTGGGCCAAGTACGGCTGGGGCTGCTGCTGCGGCGATGATTGCTGCTGCGATGCTGACACTTCCGTTCAGGCTGACGCCTTGGATTTCGAAGTTTAATAAGCAAACGATAAACCCCGGGAAGAAATTCCCGGGGTTTGTTATATTTGTGTGTCAGGAAAATAGGTCTGCACAAATTCCACATCTTTGACCTGAAAGGACTTGCCGTTCAGATAGGCTAGGCAGCCTGCGTCTGTGGTGAATTGAAAGGTCAGCTTGTAGGAGTACAGCGCCTGATAGTTTCTATCGAACCGCTTGTCCAATTTTCCGTATTTGCCGTCACCAAGCAATGGGTGTCCTGCGTAGGCAAATTGGGCGCGGATCTGGTGGGTACGGCCGGTGATCAGCTCACATTCTACCAAGGACAGGCCGCCGGTGCTTTTGAGCACCTGATAATTGGTCTGGCAGGTCTTGGCGCCGGGCTGGGGTGTATCCGTTACATAAACGCGGTTTTGCTTGGCATCCTTGAACAGGTAGCCCTTCAGGCTTCCCTTAGCAGGCTTGGGGGCACCTTGGACGATGGCCAGATACCGCTTATCCATTTCCCGATCCTTGATTTTTTGGTTCAGGATACGGAGGGTTTCCGCGTTCTTGGCCGCAATCACGATGCCGCCGGTGTTTCGGTCGATCCGATTGCACAGCGCCGGCGCAAAGGAATTCTCGCCGCGGGGACTCCATTCCCGTTTTTGATACAGGTAGGCCTGAATGTGGTCAATGAGGGTTCTGCCGTACTCAGCGCCATCGTGGGGATGAACCGCCAAACCGGGACGCTTATCCGCAAGCAGAATGTTCTCATCCTCATAGACGATATTCAGCTTAGGCGCAGCCACCGTCAAATAGGCATTTTCCTGCTTCGGCGTGTCAAAAAACTCATCGTTGATATACAGCTGAAGCACATCGCCTGTATTCAGCCGGCTGTCACGCTCTGCCCGGGCGCCGTTGAGCTTGATCCGCTTGATGCGGATATATTTTTGCGCCAAGGAGGCCGGAAGCAGCGGCACTGCTTTGCTTAAAAACCGATCCAACCGCTGACCGCTGTCATTGGGACCGATGGTAAATTCTTTCATCTTTTTGCTCTATCCTAATCAAATTTTGCTCTGCTGAAAGTGGTTATCAATCTGCTCGGTAAATTCCTTTGCCGGGTTATAACCCATCTGACGCTGACGGTTATTCATGGCGGCGACCTCCAGAATCACAGCCAAATTACGGCCGGGGGTGATGGGAATGGTGTTCATCGGCACCTGCACGCCCAGGATCTCCATATATTGATCCTCAAGACCCACCCGGTCGTAGGTCTCCTGATTGTTCCAAGGCACAACATTGACAACCAGATTGATCTCGTTTTCTGCCTTGACAGCGCCCATACCAAAAAGCTTTGCCACATTCACGATACCGATACCGCGCAGCTCCACATAATTGCGGATCAGCGCAGGCGCAGAGCCGATCAGAGTACTGCCGGAAACTTTACGAATCTCCACAGCATCATCAGCGATCAGACGGTGGCCGCGCTTGAGCAGCTCCACAGCCGCCTCACTTTTGCCCATACCACTTTCACCAAGCACCAAAACACCTTCACCGTAGACCTCCATCAGCACACCGTGTCTGGTGATCCGGGGTGCCAGCGCAGCAGACAGGTAAGCAACGATCGCCGAGACGATGGTGCTGGTGGCCTCGTGACAGCGCAAAACGGTGATGTCATGCTTCTTAGCCAGTTCCATACAAACCGGCTCCAAGGGGTTGTAGCGGGTCACCAGCATAGCCGGGAACTTATAGGAATAGTACCGATCCATTGCGGTTTCTCTTTCCTCCGGCGTCAGCTTCTGCAGATAACTGATCTCCACATTGCCGAACACCTGAAGACGCATAGGCTCGAAATGGTCAAAGTAGCCACTCAGCTGCAAGCCGGGTCTTGTCACATCGGCAACGGTCAACTGAATGGTTTCATAATCGCTGGACTCGTAGGCCACCTCAAGCTTAAACTCTTTTACCAAGGTGGTAAGCGGTACGCTGTATACCGTAAACATAGTAAAGCCCCCTCATTTCCTCATTTTCTATGGAATATTATAACTGCCAAACGGTTAAATAGCAACAATATTTTAAAAATCGAAAAAAATCCAAAAAAAGACTTGCTTTTTGGAAAAAACTTTGGTATCATATCTAAGCGCCTGTTTGTGGGCGCAGAAAAATTGATTTTATTATGCAGATAGGAGGTGCAGTAGAATGGCGAAGTGTGATTATTGTGGCAAGGGCGTTACCTTTGGTATTAAGGTCTCCCACTCCCACAGACGTTCCAATCGAACCTGGAAGCCCAATGTAAAGCGGGTTAAGGCCATTGTGAATGGTACCCCGTGCCATGTGTACGCTTGTACCAGATGCCTCCGTTCCAACAAGGTTGAACGCGCTGTTTAATTCCCTCTGCATTTAACGGCACTGCTTAGCAGTGCCGTTTTTATTTTGCCCTTCCCTGCCAAACAAAAAAAGCGTGTACCAATAGGGACGTACCCTAAAGGACAGTTTTACCTACCGACAGAAAACACAGAAACCGCAGATTGATTTTCTGCGGTTTTTGTGATATAATAGGCGTGTGGGCAAAATCCTATGGGGGAGAAATTTATGAAAAAAATAATTAGTGCAATTCTTTTCATTTTGGTGCTATTAACAGTTTCAGGATGTAGGAATGTTGATAAAGATAAAATAGAATATACTCTTTCCGATGACGGAACATATTATATTTTATCTTATGTTGGGGCGAATGTTGAAAATCTTGTTATTCCCGAATATTACAACGAAAAGCCGGTACTTGAAATTGGAAATTACGCTTGTTGCCACAAAAGAGGACCATTACATAATGATTCTAAAATAAAAAGTGTTCAGATAGAAGCAAAACTTACTAAAATTGGAAATGCCGCATTTCAGGAATGCATTTTTCTTGAAACAATCAACATTCCTTCAACTGTAACTGAAATTGGGGCAGGTGCATTTTCAACGTGTGAATCTCTGGGGAGCATTGAAATTCCCTCAGGCGTAACGCAAATTAATAGATCACTTTTTAATGGGTGTAAGGAATTAGAATCTATAAGTTTTCATAATAGAATTACAAAAATTGATGCATTCGCTTTCTTTGGTTGTAATTCAATTGCTGAAGTAACTTTACCCGAAGGGATAGAATTTATTGGCGATTACGCATTTTCCATGATGGAAAATCTTGAGGAAATAAAAATTGCCGAAGAAAATAAGAATTTTGTATCTATTGATGGAATTCTTTACAGCAAGGATAAGAAAACACTCATTCAATATGTACCCAAAAACGAGTGTGAGAGCTATATAATTCCCGAAGGGGTTAAAACAATAAGTGGATATGCTTTTGCGGGGAACTCAAAAATTAAGAGCATTTCCATTCCCGACAGCGTTGGTGTAATCGGCGAATATGCATTTTATCATTGCTCCGCTTTGGAAAACATAAACATTCCAAGCGGAGTGACGAAAATTTTGATGCGTCAATTTGAAGGTTGCACCTCACTTAAGGATCTTTCACTTCACAATAAAATAACAAAAATTGATTACGGTGCATTTATTAGATGCTCATCTCTTGAGAAATTGGAAATTCCCGAAAGTGTTACCGAGATAGGAGGATATGCATTTTCGGAATGTTCAAGTCTTAAAGAGATCAATCTTCCAAATGGATTAGTGGAATTGCCCTATGCAATGTTTGAGGATTGTAAATCACTTGAATCTGTTTCCATCCCAAACGGAATAGAGAAAATTGATTTTGACACTTTTTTAGGATGTACTTCCCTTAAAAGTGTTTATATTCCAAACTCTGTAAAGGAAATTGGTCACGGAGCTTTTGGTGTTTGTACATCGCTTTCAGATATCAATTTTGGCGGAAACAAGAATGAATGGAAATCAGTTGATGGTATCTATGGTGCTTTGGGAAAC
>JAZLCU010000013.1:0-7007 GCA_045614325.1 Faecousia sp.
CCATGCAGCAGGTACTTGTGGACCTGCCGCCGGAATTGTCCACACCCACGCTACAGGATGAAACCGCAGGGAAACTCCACCTGTGCGACGATTACACGGTGATGGTGCAGACAATGGAATCGGGGGACTTAAAACGCACCATCCAAACGGCCACGGGAATGGATATGGAAAACCTGCAGATGATACAGACCAAGCAGGGGAACGCAAAGCGCTACCAGTTCGTCTGGGCCTCTAACGGGGAAAACGGCATCCAGGTGGGAAGAGCCTGCATTCTGGATGACGGCGCTTATCATTATGTACTGACGGCTATGGCAGATGAAAGCAAAGCGGGGAAAGTCCAGCCCACCTGGCAGGAAATTTTCGCGTCTTTCCGAGTAATCGAGGAAACAGAGCAGATCAATACTGGCTCATAGCATCCCGGCACAGCTCGCACAGCGCGTCGGCAACGCTCTGAGGATAGAGGATCTTGGCCTTGCTGCCAAAGCCCATTACCCAGCTTAAGAACATAGGCGAGACGGCCACCTGAACGGTGAAATTGAAATGCTCCTCACCATCGGGGATCAGCATGGTGTCCTTGCCGAAACGGTCGATGACCACATTGAGCAGACTCTTGTGGAATCGAAGCTTCACATCTACTGCGTCGCCGGAGTACATCTGGAACAGCCGGTTTGCGTGGTCAATCAGCGCCTTGCCGGTCAACTCGGGGCAGGGGACTCTTGCATCGTCCAAAACCGCAATGTCGCTCATACGGTCTAAGCGATAAGATGTGATGCCGTGCCGCTCGGATAGAGCCAGCAAATAGCAGTTTTCGTTATCCTGACACAGACCGTAGGGGCTGGCGGTGTAGGGCTTCTCCCGGTACTTCCGCTTGCCGCTGAAATCCCAGTCAAAATAGCGGAATGTGATCTGCTTATTTTGGGCAATGGCCTCCTGAATGGTGTCCACGCTGTAATAGATGGTCTCATTCATACTCTTGACCCGGCCGGACACAAACATATTTCGCTTCATCAGCTTGGCGTCCTGCTCGTTGCATTGATTCAGCAGCTTCTCGATCAGTTCCTTGGATTTTTTCTCCGTCAAGTAGCGGCTGGACAAAACGGCGTCGATCAGCAGCTTCAGCTCCGGCAGCTCGAAATTCCGGGAGCCGATATAGTAACCGCCGTTTTTGCCGGGGATGGAAATGATGTCCACGCCGTAGTCCTGCAAGGCAGCCACATCGGAATAAACCGTTTTTCTGTCGCAGGAAATGCCGTGCTGACGATCCAGCATAGCAATGATCTCAGATGCTCTCACGGGGTGATCCTCGTGGGAGTTTCTTTGTAAGTAGTCAAGTAAATAGAGAATTTTCAGTTTTTGGTTGTCAGATTTAGGCATAAAAACACCTCCATTTCCTTCAGTATACCATATAATTTTGAATCTGTGAACGGATTTTTTTATATTCCGTTTGCAAAATGGAAAGAATGTGGTATGATAGCATCAGAAATGATACTACGGAGGGATTCTATGCTTGATTTTGTTAGAATTGCCTGCGCCGTGCCGCCGGTTCGGCTGGCAGATGCAAAGCAAAACACGCAGGATATTTGCAGCAAGATCGCAGAAGCCGACAAAAACGGCTGTGATGTGATCGTGTTCCCGGAACTGGCAATCACAGGCTATACCTGTGCTGACCTGTTCTTCCAGCAGACGCTTTTGGAAGCGGCTGTTGCCGGCTTGGCAGAAATTGTTGCCTGCACGAAGAATTATCCCGGTGTCACCGTTGCTGTTGGCGCGCCCCTTGTTATCGGCGGTCAGATGTACAACTGCGGTGTGCTGATGTCAAACGGCAAGGTTCACGGCATCGTCCCCAAAACCTACCTGCCCAATTATAAAGAGTTCTACGAACGCCGCTGGTTCTCCTCCTCGGAAGACCTGTGTCAGGACGAGGTCAACGCCCGTCAGCTTGGCTTGGATGCGGATTATGAAATTCCCGTAGGCCGTGATCTGGTCTTTAAGCTCGGTGACGGCGCGATGTTGGGTATGGAGATTTGCGAAGACCTGTGGACACCTATGCCGCCGTCTACGATGCTGACCCTCAACGGCGCTGAAGTGATTTTGAACCTGTCCGCCTCTAACGAAACCGTGGGCAAGCGCGCCTATCGCCGGGATTTGGTAAAACACCAGTCCTCCATTTGCAGTTGCGTTTATGCCTACACATCTTCCGGCTATACCGAATCCACCCAGGACTTGGTTTTCTCCGGACATAGTCTGATTGCGGAAGACGGCTATCTTTTGACGGAAAACGCCCAGGAACTGCAGACCGATTACCTGCTGGTGCAGGATGCAGATTTGGGCCGTGTGCGCTGCGAACGCAGAAAGAATAAGAGCGTCCGTGACGCGGCTTCGTTCTACCGCAGCATCGAACCTGCCCGTATAATCGATTGCGGCAGTTCCGCACTCCGCTCCGATGGCACACTTTATAAACTGAATAAACTGGCGTTTATCCCCGAGAACAAGCAGGACAGAACCGAGCGTTGCAATTCTATTTTCAACATTCAGGTTACCGGCCTTGCCCAGCGCCTGAAGTCCATCAATGCCAAGGCTGTGGTTGGTATTTCCGGCGGCTTGGACTCCACCTTGGCTCTGCTGGTGGCGGTTGAGGCGATGCGCCGATTGGGTCGCCCGGCCTCCGATGTCCACGGCATCACAATGCCTTGCTTTGGCACCTCTGACCGCACCTACAATAATTCTTGGGAGCTGATGAAGACCCTTGGCATTACCGCGAAGGAGATCTCCATTAAGGACGCGGTCAGCCTGCACTTCCAGGACATCGGCCACGACCCCAAGGTGTTTAACACCACCTATGAAAACGCCCAGGCAAGAGAACGCACCCAAGTGCTGATGGATTATGCCGGTATGGTTGGCGGCATCGTGGTGGGTACCGGTGATTTGAGCGAACTGGCTTTGGGCTGGTGTACCTACAATGGCGACCATATGAGTATGTATGGTGTCAATGCCTCTATCCCCAAGACCTTGATTCGCTGGGTGATTGCCACAGTTGCCCAAAACCCCCAGTTTGCCCCGTCCAAGGCGGTACTTGAGGATATTTTGGACACGCCCATCAGTCCGGAACTGCTTCCCCCTGACGAAACCGGCAAGATCTCTCAACAGACGGAAGATTTGGTTGGCCCTTATGCCCTTCACGATTTCTTCCTGTACCATATGCTCCGCTTTGATTGCCCGCCCAGGAAGATTTATACATTGGCCTGCCGCGCATTCAAGGATGATTTTGACGGGGAAACCGTCAAGCAGTGGCTGAAGGTGTTCTACCGCCGCTTCTTCACCCAGCAGTTTAAGCGCAGCTGTATGCCCGACGGTGTGAAAGTGGGTACAATCTCCGTCAGCCCCAGAGGGGACTGGCGTATGCCAAGCGACGCCTCCGGCCGTATCTGGTTGGAAGAAGTCGACAACCTATAATAAAAACGGGTGCGAAAGCACCCGTTTTTTACTGCGGTAAATTGTTTACTATTCAAAAAAACTTGAATCTGATACTGAAACCCGGCATTTTCCATATATGCTTTATTCCAAACTTTTTCCGCATAATGATTAGTGCTGCAGCAACTATAATTAAGCACAGAGCAAAACCGATCCATAAAGGCGATAAAACCCATAGCCAGGACCAAGTGATCGTTCCTGTCAATTTTAATATGATAAACACGATCGCTGCAGTGCCAAAAGCTGTCAAATCGATTGGTTCCTTGTCTTTGAATATGTGCTTGCTTTTGATTGATTTTTTGCCATTTGCAAAATGCCGACTATTTTCCAGTATATAGCGGGTTTCCTCTAAAATGCGAATCGTACTTTCTTCAACTTTTTTGCGGTAATTGTCTTCCGGTATTTTCTCACCCAGTAATAACTCGTTGACGGAAATGTTAAGCAGTTCGCACAAAGGTTGCAGTAACGATACATCCGGAAAACTGTTCCCGTTTTCCCATCGGGAAACCGTTTTGTTGCTGACCCCTAATTTTTCAGCAACTTGTTCTTGGGTTAAATTAAGTTCTTTTCTGCAACTGGCAATAAATCTTCCGATTTTTTCTTGGTCCATATCATCATCTCCTCGTAGGAATTATAGCATACCTGCCGTTAGAATGACAGGACACAAAATGAGAATGCGGTATTTTTATAAAAAATTCATGTTTCAATCCATTACAAAAGACAATATCGGGTTTCGGTCGGCACATAAAAAGTGGCGGAAGCAAAGCCTCCGCCTATAATATCCTTATATAAGAATCGGCTGGATCTGCTCGCCTGCAAGCGCCGCCTCTAAGGTCTCTGGGATCTGCGCAAAATTCGCCACAATGCTGGTGGGCTTCCCGTAAGGGTTATCCTGCCCAAAGGGAACGAAATAGTAATGCTTCTTTCCCAGAAGCCTGCCGATATTCTCCGCTGCGCCGGCCAAAGCATCGTTGGTGGAGATGGCGATAATCACAGGCCGCCCATTCCGCAGATGGCTTTTGGCCGCCATCGTCACCGGCCCGTCTGCAATACTGTGGGAGAGCTTTGCCAAGGTGTTTCCCGTGCAGGGTGCGATGATGAGTGCGTCCAGCATCTTTTTCGGCCCGATAGGCTCAACCTGCGCGATGGTGTGCAAAACAGATTTTCCGCAAAGCGTTTCTGCGGTTTCAATGTGAGCAGTGTGCGTTCCGAAACGGCTGTCGGTGGTGTAGGAGCACTCGGAGAAAATGGGGATCACGTTGTGCTTTTCTGCCACGGCCTGCATCACAGGGAACACCTGGTCATAAGTACAGAACGAGCCGCACATAGCAAAACCGATGTTCATAATGACTCCTCTCTTAAAATCGGAATAACGGACCGGGCGATCAGCACCCCGGAGCTTTCCGGCGCCTCCTTTCCCGGTAACCCACGGGCCCAGATCACATCGTCGCCACCCAAGCCTAGCTTGGAGGCCAGATCGATTTTTAGAGCGCCCTTGGGGCAATTGGGGAACACCATGGAAGGAACTGTATTATAGATAACCTGATAACTCTCAAGATTCACGGATTGATAATCTTCCGCCTTGTAACCCAGCGCCCTGAGCATACTGCGGTCGGACTCTTTTCTGGCGCAAACGGTCACCTCCGCA
Organism: Faecousia sp.; assembly: GCA_045614325.1. Taxonomy (GTDB): domain Bacteria; phylum Bacillota; class Clostridia; order Oscillospirales; family Oscillospiraceae; genus Faecousia. The sequence goes on from JAZLCU010000013.1 coordinate 5,120, forward strand.
CCCATCTGCCGCAAAAGCTGAGCAAGGCACTTGCCGATCCGTCCCCAGCCGATCACCAGCACCTGACACCCGTCAAAGATGGTCTGCATTTTGTTCAGAGCCACCTTTATCGCGCAGTGGGCGGTGATGTTTGCGTTTATGGCCAAATAGTCTGCATCCTGCAGCAAATCCACCGTGCGGTAGTCCACCAGCTCCGGGCAATCAAGGTTTCCGCCGATCACCACAATATTCTTGGGAAGAAGCGTCAGCAGCGTTCGAAGATTCCCACCGCCTACAATACACCCTTCCGCCGTAAAGCTGGGTACCGGTAGCAGCAGATGGGTCACCTCCATGCTTGGCTCGGCCAACACGACAAATCCGTTTCCTTTCAACACACTTGTGCAAAACTGCAGAGCGGGGGAGTGCCCTGCAACATAAATCAAACAATTATCCACAGCTATTCACCCTTTCGTGACAGATTATGCGGCTGCACTTTGTGTTGTGCTTGATTTTTTCACATCCTTCTGTATAATGAAAGTAGAGGTGATACAAGTGAACAGATTGGGTTTCATCCACGATATGATGGATGTAAAGGTTTTGATTTTGTTTGTGACCGCAAGGGCTAACTATCCGATGACGGCTCAGGAGGTATACGAGCTGTGCTATCAGGACGATTGCTTGAGCTATTTTGATGTGTGTACTGCACTGCCGGAGCTGGTCGAGTCCGGCCATCTGCTGATAGACGAAGAGGAGAAGTATGTCATCACTGAAAAGGGAAGGACAGACGGCGCGCTCACTGAGGATTCCGTTGCGTTTACGGTCAAGCAGCGTGCAGAAAATGCTGTTTCCCGTTTTAATCGGAGATTGCACCGCAACAGCTTCGTGAAGACGCAGATCATTCCCCGGGAGAGCGAGGACTTCTCCGTGATCCTGTCGCTGGATGACGAGGCCGGTAACCTGATGACGCTGGAGCTGATGGCACCCAATCAGCGTCAGGCTATCCGCCTGAGCAAGCTTATGGAAAACAAAGCGGAATTTCTTTATAATATGACAATGGCCGAGCTTCTGGATGTAGAAGACCCGGAGACCTGACCTTGTCAGAAATGCGGAATCGTGGTATAGTTTAAGTACATCGGATAACCGATGGAAGAAAGGAGCGACCGCATATGAAATTCCAGTTTAGTGAAAAGAAAGTCAAACTGCCCGGTAATGTCCACGCCTATGCTGAGAAAAAAGTAATGAAGCTGGCACGGTTCTTTGAGGATGATGCGGAAGCACTTGTTGTATTCTCTGTTGAGAAGAACCGTAATAATGTGGAACTTACCGTTCACGGTGCAGGTACTTGGTTCAGAGCCAGCGAAAGCACATCTGATATGTTCGCATCGGTTGATGCGGCTGTCAGCACGATCGAAGGCCAAATCCGCAAGAACAAGACTCGCCTGGCCCGTCGCCTGCGGCAGGATGCTTTTACGCGCACCGTTGAAGAAACCTCCTTTGCAACCGATGAGCCGGAAGAGGAACTGAAAATCGTCCGCGTAAAAGAGTTCTACTTTAAGCCCATGACCCGTGAAGAGGCCGTGATGCAGATGAACCTTTTGGAGCACAGCTTCTTTGCATTCCGCGATGAGGATAATGGTGGCTGCTTTGCAGTGGTCTATCGCAGAAACGACGGCGGCTACGGCTTGATTGACGATATTAAATAAGACTTAAAAACCTACATCCGGGGGCTCGAAAGAGCCCCCGAATTTTTAACAAAATGTACACATTTAAACCCTTGACAAAGGGTAGTAGTTTTGGTAATATACTCGGGCGTCTAGAGGGCGTCTGGAAATAAAAGCACAAAGCAAAAAGAAATTTGTAAAAAGGTGAAAAAACTTCTTGACAGATGGAAAATGCTGTGCTAGAATGA
>JAZLCU010000014.1:0-5324 GCA_045614325.1 Faecousia sp.
AGTAGAACTGATTGCATCCGAATACAGGGAGCATCAGCTGCGGGAATCCCTGGCACCAATCAAAGACCGATACGATGTGATTCTCATCGATTGCCCACCTTCACTGGAAATGCTGACACTGAACGGTCTTTCCGCCGCGGACAGCATTCTGGTGCCGGTGCAGTGCGAGTACTACGCGCTGGAGGGTCTGACCGACCTGATGAGCACCCTGCGGATCGTGAAAAAACGCATTAACCCGGAGCTGGAGATCTTCGGCGTGGCGCTGACCATGTTTGACGGCCGCACTAATTTCTCCACCCAAGTGGCGCAGGAGGTGCGGAAGCATTTCCCGGGAAAGGTGTTTGCCACGGTGGTTCCCCGAAATGTGCGCTTGGCAGAGGCCCCCAGCCACGGCCTGCCCGTGACGGTCTATGATCGGCTCAGCCGGGGTGCTGCCGCCTATAAGGCTATGGCCGAAGAGGCCGTAAAGAAACTCTAAAGAGGAGAAACGCTATGGCAAAAGGCTTAGGAAAAGGCTTAGGCGCGCTGATGGGCGATTTTATGGAGGAATCCGTACAGAAAAGCCCCTACCAGCTGCTGCCCATTCATAAAGTAGAACCCAACCCCAACCAGCCCCGTCGGGATTTTGACCCGGAGGAACTGCAATCGCTGGCAGATTCCATCGCCACCCACGGCGTGGTGCAGCCCCTGACCGTCCGGGAGCTGGACAGCGGTTATTATCAGATCATCGCCGGTGAGCGTCGCTGGCGTGCCGCCCGGCTTGCCGAGCTGCGCGAGGTTCCGGCCGTGATCATCAAAGCCGATGACAAAAAGGTTATGGAACTGGCGCTGATCGAAAATCTGCAGCGACAGGACTTGAATCCCGTGGAAGAGGCCTTAGGCTATCGCACCTTAATGGACGAATACGGCCTGACTCAGGAAGAGGCACCCGCCCGTGTGGGCAAATCCCGTCCGGCTGTTGCCAATATGCTCCGCTTGCTTTCTTTAAATTCCGAGGTTTTGGATATGGTGCGTGAGGGTAAGCTCTCCGCCGGCCACGGCCGCGCCATCGTGTCCCTGCCCACGGAAAAGCTGCAAAAGGAGGCCGCTCAGAAGATCGCCGCCCTTGGACTCTCCGTCCGGCAGGCCGAGACCCTGTGCCAAAATCTGCAAAAGCCTGCAACGCCCGAAAAACCCGTCACCTTGGCGGTCAATTATGTGGCAGAGTGTGAGAAGAAGCTTTCCAAGCACCTCGGTCGCGGCGTAAAGATCGTCAGCGGCAAGAAAAAAGGCCGCTTTGAGCTGGAATTTTACGATCAGGACGACCTGCAGGTGCTGATAGACGCCCTGCTGAAGCTGGAAAAATAATACTACCCAACACAAAAGGAGAGTTAAGAAATGTTAGACATTCGCAAGATCAAAGAAAATCCCGATGCAGTCAAGGCCGGCCTTAAGGCCAAGGAAGTGGACTGCGACGCTATCGTTGACCAGATTTTGGTGCTGGACGAGAAGGTTCGTGCCTTAAAGACCACCACCGAGACCAAGACCGCCGAAAAGAACAAGCTGGCCAAGGAAAACGGCAAGCTGTTCGGTCAGAAGAAGGGCGCTGAAAAGAAGGGCGAGGATACCTCCGCTCTGGATGCCCAAATTGCCGCAAACTCCGCCAAGAGCGTGGCTTTGGACAAGGAAATCGAGGACGATGCTGCCCAGCTGAAGACCCTGTCCGACCAGTTCCGCGTAGCAATGCTGAGCCTGCCCAACCTGCCCGACGAGGATCTGCTCCCCGGCGGCAAGGAGAACAACCAGCCTCTGCGCTACATCGGCGAAAAGCCCTCCTTCGATTTCGAGCCTAAGCACCATGTTGACCTGTGCGAGGGTTTGGGTCTCATTGACTATACCCGTGGCGTCAAGCTGGCAGGTGCAGGCAACTGGATGTACACCGGCATGGGCGCTCGTCTGGAGTGGGCGCTGCTGAACTACTTCATCGACACCCACACCGCTGACGGCTACGATTTCATCCTGCCTCCTCATATGCTGGAGTACCAGTGCGGTGAGACCGCCGGTCAGTTCCCCAAGTTCGCCGATGAGGTCTACAAGATCGCCAACCCCACCGACGACCGCACCCACTATATGCTGCCCACCGCTGAGGCTGCTCTGTGTTCCATTTACCGGGATGAAATCCTCACCGAGGCAGATCTGCCCAAGAAACTGTTCGCTTACACCCCCTGCTTCCGCCGTGAGGCCGGTTCTCACCGGGCTGACGAGCGCGGTATGGTTCGCGGCCACCAGTTCAACAAGGTGGAAATGTTCCAGTTCTGCAAGCCTGAGGATTCCGACGCTGCCTTCGACGAGCTGGTCACCAAGGCCGAAAAGCTGGTTGAGGGTCTGGGCTTCCACTTCCGCACCGTGAAGCTGGCCGCCGGCGACTGCTCCGCATCTATGGCAAGAACCTACGACATCGAAATTTTGATCCCCTCTATGGACGGCTACAAGGAAGTTTCCTCCGTCAGTAACGCAAGAGATTATCAGGCTCGTCGCGGTAACATCCGTTTCCGTCGCGAGGCAACCGGCAAGCCCGAGTTCCTGCACACCCTGAACGGCTCCGGCCTGGCAACCTCCCGTATTTTCCCGGCTCTGGTGGAGCAGAACCAGCGCGCCGACGGCTCCATCGTAGTTCCCGAGGTTCTGCGTAAGTATCTGGGCGGTATGGAAGTCATCGAGAAGAAGTAATTATGTAAACCACATCGGTCATTCCAAGCCGCGCAGCGGCGTGGCGCCCTGAGCACGGAGTGCGAGGAAGTGCCCTTGGGGCGGAATCCCCTAAATGTTGAATGACTTTTGGAGATTGCCACGGGTGCTGGCGCACCCTCGCAATGACAGTTGCATATTATGTAAACCAAACAAAGAGAGGAAAAACATATGAAAAAAACGAAGAAACCCGGTTGGCTGGAAGAATTTAAAGAGTTTGCCGTTAAGGGCAACGCCATGGCGCTGGCTGTTGGTACTATCATCGGCGGCGCATTCTCCACCATCACCAAGAGCCTGACCAACGACCTGATCATGCCCGTGGTCAACATCTTCCTTGGCGGCGCTGACTTCAGCGACATCAAGATTGCTCTGCCTCGTATGCCCTGGGTGGAAGCCAAGTTTGAAACTGTGGTCACGGAAGCCGGCGAAGAGATCCGCGAAGTGGTCAACTACCTGACCGTGGGCAATTTTATTTCTGCCATCATTAACTTCCTGATTTTGGCTCTGGTGGTTTTCTGGATCGTGAAACTGGTCAACAAGCTGGCCGATCTGGGCAAGAAGAAGGAAGAAGAAGCACCCGCCGAGCCTCCTGCTCCCCCTGCCCCCTCCGCTGAGGAAGTTCTGCTTACCGAGATCCGGGATCTGCTGAAGGAGAAATAAGCAATGAAGCGGCGAATTGCCCTGTGCATTTTGGCGGTCTGTCTGCTGGCCGGCTGCGCCGCGACCAAAGCGCCCCAGGATACGCAGGTTACCTGTCAGGACATCGTTTTTACCGTTCCGGGGGATTTTTTGGACTTATCTAGCGAAGACTATGCCTCAGACACCGAGTTTATGTTCGGCCGGGGCACGCTGGTGTTCACCGGTATGGCTGAGCGGAAGGAATCGCTGATCGATATGGATCTTACGCAGTACACCGGCTATGTGATCAGCACCAACGGCATAGAAGCTACTGCCGAAAAAAGCGGCAACGGCTACCGATTCACCTATGAAAAGCAGGTGGGCGACAGCCTTTATGCCTATGTGGTGGAGACCTTCGAAGGCCCTTCCAATTTCTGGATTCTCCAGTTCTACTGCCCTAAGGAGAACCTGCAGGAAAACCTGCCTTATATCAATGTAATTTCAGACGCTGTGCGCACCGTTTGATTGAAGCTGCATCAGCGCCTTAGAAAAGGACGGATTTGAAAATGTTTAAAATCGTACACAAGAAAGAACTGAATCCCAGCGTTACCCTGATGGACATCGAAGCCCCCTTCATCGCAAAGAAGGCGCAGGCCGGTCAGTTCATCATTTTCCGCATTGACGACAAGGGTGAGCGCGTGCCTCTGACCATCGCCGGCTACGACCGGGAGAAGGGCACCGTCACCATTATTTTCCAGAAGGTTGGCTTTGCCACCACCGCTCTGGGTAGCCTGAACGAAGGCGACTACATTCAGGACTTCGTTGGCCCTCTGGGCAAGCCTACCCCCGTGGAAGGCAAGAAGAAGGTCTGTGTGGTCGGCGGCGGCGTAGGCTGCGCCATCGCACTGCCCTCTGCCAAGGCATTCAAGGAAGCCGGCGCTGAAGTCACCGTTATTGTTGGCTTCCGCAGCAAGGACATCGTGATTCTGGAAGAGGAATTTAAGGCTGTTGCCGACAACTTCATTCTGATGACCGACGACGGCTCCTACGGCCGCCACGGTTTGGTCACCGTCGCTCTGCAGGAACTTTTGGAAAAGGGCGAGCAGTTTGACGAGGTTCTGGCCATCGGCCCCATCCCCATGATGAAGTTCGTCTGCAAGACCACCGAGCCTTTCGGCACCCACACCTCCGTGTCCCTGAACCCCATTATGGTTGACGGCACCGGCATGTGCGGCGGCTGCCGGGTCACCGTTGGTGGCGAAGTGAAGTTCGCCTGCGTTGACGGCCCCGAGTTCGACGGCCACAAGGTAGACTTTGCCGAGCTGATGAACCGCAACAGCATTTACCGCGGCCGCGAAGCCGAGGTCACCGAAAAACACGCCTGCCGCATCGAGAAGATGGGCAAGGACCTGATCAAGTAAGGAGGAACGAAACATGGCAAATATGACTTTGACTAAGACCCCCATGCCTGAGCAGGACCCCAAGGTGCGCGCCCGGAACTTCAAGGAAGTTACCTTGGGCTACACCGCCGAAATGGCCATCGAAGAGGCCAACCGCTGCTTAGGCTGCAAGAACCCCAAGTGCGTGGAAGGCTGCCCCGTTAATGTGCGCATCCCCGAGTTCATCAAGAAGGTGCAGGAGGGCGACTTCAAGGCCGCTTACGAAATCATCACCTCCACCAACGCGCTGCCTGCGCTGTCCGGCCGCGTTTGCCCCCAGGAGACCCAGTGCGAAGCTGTCTGTGTCCGTGGCATCAAGGGCGAGCCCGTTGCCATCGGCAGACTGGAGCGTTTCGTGGCTGACTGGTATCGCGAAAATATCAACGCAATGCCCGAAAAGGTAGCTACCAACGGCAAGAAGGTGGCTGTCGTCGGCTCCGGCCCTGCCGGCCTGACCTGTGCTTCCGACTTGGCTAAGCGCGGCTACGAAGTGACTATGTTCGAGGCTCTGCACACCGCCGGCGGCGTTCTGGTTTACGG
>JAZLCU010000015.1:0-4076 GCA_045614325.1 Faecousia sp.
TCGATACCGATCTCTGCCTGACGGCGCATAAATTTCAGCATATCATTCTCTGTGCCCGGTTCGATACCGCCGGTATCCACCAAAGAGAAATTTCTGCCGCACCACTCGCAATCGCCGTAAATGCGGTCACGGGTGACACCGGGGGTGTCCTCCACGATGGAGGTTCTATGACCGGTGAGCTTATTAAACAGCATAGACTTACCCACATTGGGTCGTCCTACAATTGCTACCAGAGGTTTTGCCATTTTGCATCTCTCCTCTCTTTTACATCTATTACGCACTATTATCGCACGAAACGGCAGACAAATCAACGGGAATTCTGCCGATTTGGATAACTTTTACAAACACTTCATAAATGGAAAAAGAGGAAGGCAACACGCCTTCCTCTTAGCTTACGCTTTTTTCCAGCCTTAGTCAGCCTTGGCGGCCAGGACCTGACGGCCATTGTAGGTACCGCAAGCCTTGCAAGCTCTATGAGGCATAACGGGCTCACCGCACTTGGGGCAAGTTGCCACGCTGGGTGCGGACAATTTCCAGTTGGAACCACGGCGCTTATCGCGGCGGGCGCTGGACACTTTACACTTAGGGACAGCCATGGATGACACCTCCTTGGGTAATTTCTGCTTTTTACAGCATTCTTTTTTATTCCTTATTGAGAAGCTGCTTTAAAGCAGCAAACCGGGGATCGACTTCCTTCTGGCAAGCGCAGGGACCTTCGTTCAGGTTCTTGCCGCATTTGCAGCACAGTCCTGCGCAATCATCCTTACAAAGCAATTTTGAATCCATATTCAGGACGAAAACCGTCCGAACAATGTCCTCCAAATCGGCAGTGTTTGCCTCCAGGGGGAATACCCACTCATCTTCGTTATCCTCGTCAGCCAGCTCGTTTACCAGCACCACATCGATGGGGATCTCCACATCGCGGGTAAAGTCGGCTGCGCAACGGTCACAAATTCCGTGAATGGTGGTAGTTATCATACCCTTCATCACAAGAACCCCGGCGGTATTCCGCACAGTTCCGTTGGCAAGCACCGGCTCGCTTACCGGTTTGCTCGTGCCATAGACAAGGTCACTCAGATCCACGCTGGCAGAATAAGAAATGCTTTGACCGGGACAGTCCATAATCGATGACAGATCCAGTCGCATAGCATCCCCCTCCTAACAGTCGTGCTTAGATATTATATAGGCAATTATTCCATTTGTCAAATACTATTTTCGATTTTTTGCGGAATTTATTTTGAAATTCAAGGCGTTTCGCGGTTTTCCAGTTCATCCCGGAAAAGTCGGAAGGCTGTGGGCAGAGCCGCTTGGGTTTCGATCTGTTTGGCCGTCATCCAGACGAAATCGCCTTCACAGGCGGCCACCTCCACATAAACACCACGCATATCCCACTCTATATGGGTAAATATGTGTTTTCGCTCCACTTGCAGCTTTATATCCTTGGCTTTAAGGCCGTATTGCTCCACTTGGTCGATAATAGCCTGCGTGTTCAGCTTTTGGAGTACATTGGGGAATTCCCACAGACCGGCCAGCAGTCCCCTATCAGGCCGTTTTTGCAGGGCATACCGTCCGTCGCAAGAGAGGATGAACACGGTTCTTTCCTCCTGCTTGCGCTCGCGCTTCGGTTGCTTGACAGGCAGATCCTCCGCGGTGTTGTTTATGTTGCCGTGGCAGAACATTTTACAGGGGCAGTTTTCACAATCGGGGAGGCGGTTCGGGCCGCAGACCGTTGCGCCAAGCTCCATCAGGGCTTGGGTGAAGTCTCCGGCATTGGTGGGATAAATTTTCGCCAGCGCGTCCGCCACAGACTTTTTGTAGGCAGGCAGGTCAATGGGTGTAGGGTCATTGGTAATACGGGAAATCACGCGCAGCACATTGCCGTCCACCGCAGGTGTGGGCAGGCCGAACGCGATGGAGCAAATTGCGCCGGCGGTATAGGCGCCGATTCCGGGCAGAGACAGTATTTGTTCGTAGCTTTTGGGAAATTCACCGCCGTGTTGGGACATTATCTGCTGGGCAGCTTTTTTCAGGTTGCGAGCACGGTTGTAATAACCCAAGCCCTCCCAAAGCTTATGGAGCAGCTCATCATCGCATTGGGCCAGCGCTGAAACAGTGGGCAGTGCATCGAGGAACCGGGTATAATAGTTCTTCACCGCTTCCACACGGGTCTGCTGAAGCATGATCTCCGAGACCCAGATATGATAGGGGTCGTTGTCCTTGCGCCAAGGAAGATCCCGTTTATTCTCTTCAAACCACGGCAACAATGCACCGGGCAGCTTTTGCAACGCTTCCATACGCTCCCCCCTTTCCTGCTTATTTTACACCAGCACCGCTTTTTCTGTCAACAGCAAAGGCTTTTGACAAATTCTGCGCGATTTGCTACAATAAAACTATCCCGATTAAGGAGGGGCAATTATGAGATTATATCGACGCATTTGTGTCTTTTTCATATGTTTGTGTACGCTGCTTCCGTGGCTACCGGCTGTGCAGGCCGAGGATGCTGTCGGACAGGATATTACGGATGCCTGCGCTATCACGGCAGACGGCTATTCAAGCATCGGTTTTCTGACCGACGGTGATATTGACAGCTATCGTACTTCTTCTGAGCAAGCGCAGATCACGCTGGAGAACGCAGACGGCATCGGCGGCCTTTACTTGATGTTTGACTTAGAATACGGCGTATACACCATTCGCAACAACGATATCGGCACTACGGCAAAGGCCGGAGAATACAATTTCCTGCACGAGTATATTGATCTGAAGGCGCTCTTTGGTGTGTGTCCTAAGTCGGTGACTTTGGAGTTTCATAACGGCTCTGTGCGGCTAAGCGAGATTTACGCCCTTTCCGATGGCACTCCGCCGGATTTTGTACAGACTTGGGGTCAGCCCCTTGATGGCAAGGCGGACATCGTGCTGTTTTCCACCCACGGCGATGACGATCAGTTGTTCTTTGCCGGTCTGATGCCGCTGTACGCCAAGGCCCGCAATGTGGCGCTGCAGGTGGTGTATATGACCGATCACAGAAACATCACCAAGGTGCGTACCCACGAGATGCTCAACGGCCTTTGGGCTGTGGGCGTGACCGCTTATCCGGTTTTCGGCGATTTCAAGGACTTCCGCATTGACGATCTGGAAGGAACCTATCAGGAATACGAGCGACAGGGTCGCTCCCGTGACGAGCTGCAGGGTTTTGTTGTGGAGCAGGTGCGGCGCTTCCGTCCGCAGGTGGCTATCGGCCACGACTTAAACGGTGAGTACGGCCACGGTATGCATATGGTCTATGCGGATCTGCTGGTGAAGTCGCTGGAGCTGACGGCAGACTCCACCGCGTTCCCGGAGTCTGCGCAGAAATACGGCCTGTGGGATATTCCCAAGCTGTATCTGCATCTGTATAAAGAAAATCCCATCGTGCTGGATTATGACACGCCGCTGGATGAACTGGGTGGTCTGACACCTTTTGAAGTTACCCAAAAGTATGGCTTCCCCTGCCACAAATCTCAGCAGTGGACGGATTTTACCCAATGGCTCAATGGCTACAATAATGAGATCAAAAAGGCATCCCAAATTTACTCCAACAATCCCACCAAGTTTGGTCTGTACCGCAGTACCGTGGGTGAGGATGTGCTGAAGAATGATTTTATGGAAAACATCGTCACCTATACCGAGCAGGAGCGGCTGGAGGCCGAACGGCTGGAGCAGGAACGGTTAGAAGCTGAACGGCTGGAGCAAGAGCGGCTTGAGCAAGAACGAAAAGAGCAAGAGCGGCTGGAAGCTGAGCGCATCGCAAAAGAACAGGCACAGCAGGCGCAGGCGCGCAAACAGACGATGCTCTTGGTGGCCTTCGGTTTGCTTAGTGTAGTCGCAATTGTGCTGATTTGCGTGCTGTGCAAAAGGATACGCAATCGCACCACCCGATAATTTTTCGAAAAAAAGCAAAAAAGGACTTGCATTTTCCAATTTAATGTGCTATTATATGCAGGCGCTTGTATGAGCGTGGTATGCGCCGATAGCTCAGTTGGATAGAGTGACTGGCTACGAACCAGTAGGTCGGGGGTTCGAGTCCCTTTCGGCGTACC
>JAZLCU010000016.1:0-13989 GCA_045614325.1 Faecousia sp.
CACTGCTGCCTCCCGTAGGAGTCTGGGCCGTATCTCAGTCCCAATGTGGCCGTTCATCCTCTCAGACCGGCTACTGATCGTCGCCTTGGTGAGCCGTTACCCCACCAACTAGCTAATCAGACGCGAGACCATCTTTCAGCAATAAATCTTTGGTATCAAAAGGATGCCCTCTCGATACATTATGCGGTATTAGCAGTCGTTTCCAACTGTTGTCCCCCACTGAAAGGCAGGTTTCTCACGCGTTACTCACCCGTTCGCCACTTTCCTCACCATCCCGTTGGCCGAAGCCGCTGGTCAAGTGATTCTCGTTCGACTTGCATGTGTTAGGCACGTCGCCAGCGTTCGTCCTGAGCCAGGATCAAACTCTCAAAAAATGGTATCTAAAACACCGAAGTGTTTCAAATCAAGTTTTAAGAAAATTTGTCTAGCAAATTTTACTCAAGAATTTTCGTTGGCTTAAATTCGATTTTACTCGAAACTTAAACAATTTAATTATTGTCCAAGGTGTTACTTGTTCGTCTTTGCGTTATTCAATTTACAAGGTACATCCGCCCACTAACTCGCGGTGAGCCTGTTCATTCTAGCACAGGGAATTATGTTTGTCAACAACAATTTTTTATTTTTTTGGCTTTTTTTGAAAGTTATTGAATATGCCAAAAACAGGGGCTTTTTCCGACTCTTTATCTGTCGGAAATGTTGCTGCAAACATCCGCCAAAACATCCTCCGCGTCCATTGCGGTTTCCGCGCAGGCGGCCATATCTCCCAGGCTTACCATTCCGCACAGGGTGCCGTTTTCCATCACCGGCAAACGACGGATCTGCATACGACCCATCAGGTGGGCAGCCACCCCGGTTTTCATATCCGGGCGGACGGTGGTCACCTGCTCGGTCATCACCTGCCGCACTTGGGTATTGGCCGGCTGGCGGCTTGCCGCAAGGCATCGGGTAACGATGTCCCGGTCGGTCAGAATGCCGCAGAGCTTTCCGTTGGCGCACACCGGCAACACACCTATATTATATTGTGTCATTGTCCGGGCGGCCACCTCCACGCTTTCCGACGGATGGATGGACACCACCTGCTTGGTCATAATATCCTTGATTTCCATTAGGATCCCTCCCTTGGGTAATTATGGGCAGTTAACCGCTAATTTATTCCTTGCATTTTGCATTTTTGGTGCTATAATGGTGGCAGATTTTGTCGAAATACCGCTCGTTTATAATATAGAGGTGCTTTTTATGCAATTCTGGCAAAATGTCCTGCGCGTACTGGACACATCAATGGAATGTCCCACCCCATACGGCTGGTTCCATCTTCTTTGGTGGGCGATTACCATTTTGGCGGCCATCGCTTTGTGCCGCTGGTGCAAAAAGGAGCAGGCGCCCCGGATAATGCTGATCATTGCGATCGTGGTTTCCGTGCTGGAGATCTACAAGCAGGTAAACTTCAGTTTCTCCTACACCGACGGCATCAGCTTTGATTATCAGTGGTACGCTTTCCCGTTCCAGTTTTGCTCCACGCCTATGTACATAGGCCTGCTGGCCGGCTTGACGCGCAAGGGCGCGGTACATCGCGCGGCCAGCGCGTATTTGGCTACATTCGCTTTGTTTGCAGGTCTGTGCGTTATGTTTTATCCGAACGATGTATATATCGACACCATCGGTATCAACATTCAGACAATGATCTGCCACGGTTCTATGGTCTTCCAAGGTGTTTATCTGCTTTACAGCGGTTATGTGAAGTTGGAGCATAAGACCATTCTGCAGGCCGCTTCCGTTTTCGCCATCTGCGTAGACATTGCGGTGATCCTCAACGAAATCGCCCATCAGACCGGCCTCTTGGCGCGTGAGACCTTCAATATGTTCTTCGTCAGCCCCTATTGCGACCCGTCCTTGCCTGTGTACTCTCTGGTGCAGGGCGTTGTCCCCTTCCCCTGGTGCTTGGTGTTGTATATTGCAGGCTTCTCTCTGGCGGCCTATGTAATTTTGTTGGCGGCTATGGGATTGCAGAAGTTAGGCAAAAAAGGCACTGCAAAAATCGCATAACAAAAAGGGATACCCGGCTGGGTATCCCTTCTTTTTTTACTTTTGATTATGCCGCGGTTTTTTCCTTAGCACCGCTTTTCAGCCAGTTTTTTACAAGGCAGAACAGCCAGTAACTGAGCACTGTGAAGCCGATGTGCAGCACCGCCACAATGGCCACATACAGGATCTGAGTAGGCACAGCGCCAAGGGACGCTTGCAAATTCTGCCGAACGGTTTCCAGCGGCGCAATATTGCAGGAATAGAAATTGGCGAAGTTAGTTTTCAGCACCTGCGCCATAGAACCGGCTGCCGCCGCGAAGCACAGAGCAAATACAGCCACGGCTTTCACATCCCCTTTTTGGGGTGTGTACAGCTCCAACAACAGGATCACCGGCAGGGCAAACATCGCCACATTATGGAATGTGACCGTGTGGAAGGAGAAAAAGTTTGTAAAATATTCCTTTACATTGTTGCCGCTATAGATGATACCGGGATAGATAAGCATCATAAGGGTCAGCGCCATACAGATGCCGGCGCCGATCGCGTTGACCTGCTGCTTATACTTGCCTTTGTAGAAAGCCATCGCAGGCAGTACATACAAAAACAGCGAGCAGTAATGCAGAGGAATATGATACAGATCATACCCTTTGATGATGGAAAGGGTCTGCTTGCCCACCTCCAGCACCAGCAGGATCACCGCGATGATCTGCAGGGGGATCCGGCGCACTTTTTCTTCCCGTTTGCTCAGCGTCAGTCGCAAGATGATCGCCAGAATCACCATAACGCCAATGGCAGGAATCAATGTTTGGATCTGCTCTTTTTCCCAAAGTTGCACAAAGGCCACCTCTTCTCTATTTTATTTATCTCTTTATATGCCGTCCATAATATGCAGGTTACGGATTTGGCCGTCTTTAATGTGCCGGGTCATCTCAAATGCGTGGGCGGACAGGTCGCTGCCGGTCACGCCGGAAATGCCCTGCAGGCGGAAGGCTGTCGATAGCTTCTCCGCCACCCTTTCCACAATAGCCGTGGGGTCGTCGGACTTAGACAGGCTAATCAGCTCCTGCTCCAAGCCGGAGAGCAACGGCAGATCGCGCATACCCCGGTAGGCCCATTTGTAGAAAGGCTCATAGGTATTATTTAATAGGTATACTGCCGAGATCGCGTGCCGGACAAACTCACCGCAGCAAAGTCCGGCCGCGCCCACCTCGCCCCGGCTAAGGCAACGGGGCAGATTGTACTGACCGGATTGGGCCATATTAATGGTGTGAGCTGCCAGCTTTTTTAGGCGCACATCTTGGGGGTAACCAGCCAGCAAGGTGTCGCGCGTCTTGCTGAACAAGCCCAAATCGTCACGCCAAATTTCGCCACTTGTGGCGCTTCGCAAAGCGGATGGGGGAAGCTGCAGCCAATGCCCGTAGGTTTCCGGCGCTGCTTCCGCGCCCAAAAAGCGCATATAAAAGTCCTCGATCACCAACACGCCGTGGCGGTTGCCGCCCACAGGAGACAGCGCCGCACGCTGAAAGCCCTCGAAGGTCTTGGGCAGCTTCGCATAGGCCCGTTCCAAGGCAAAACCGAACTGCTCATAGTCCGCCAGGGTGACGAACAGGCAGAAGCCCGGTTCAAAATCGTGGTCTTGGGAAATATCGTCGTCAAAGCCCAAGCACTCCGAACCCTCGCCCACCAGACCCACTGCGATCCTGTCAAGCACAGACGAAAACTGCTCCTCCAGCATAGGCGCGCCGCAGGTTTCATAGTACTTGCGGGCCAACTCAATGCCTTGCATAGATCTCCTCCGAAAGGGCCGACAGGCGCTTTTCCTCCGCGGTCATTCCAAAATGACCGTAGGACGGGGCGCATTTGGACAGTACGAAGGCGTAGTAGCCGCTTTGGTCTGCCCAGTTATCCAAAACCTCCAAGCCGTTTTGCAGGCATTCGGAAATGGATTCTTTTTTGCCCCAGGTTTCATACAGGTGGGCCATATTTACATAGGTGACAGCCGCATCCAGCCGACCGGTATCGCTGGGCAGCACCACCTCCAGAGCAGACAGGTAGGCCTGCTCCGCCTCTTCATAACGGCCCAAGTCCGTCAGTGCCAAGGCATAGTTGTTATAGAAGCCGCCGAAGAGCAGGTCATCCGGCTCAAGGCCGGCTTTGTAGATGGCCAAGGTGTTTTCGTACAGAGGCATTGCCGCTTCTGCCTGACCGAAGGCCTTCAGGGTGGTGGCCGCATTCAGGAAGATCGTGGCCGAGGGCACGGAATCCCATGCATCCAGCAGTTCGATCAGTTCCAATGCACGATCCACCGCTTCCATGGCCTTATCCCGGTTGCCCACCTTGCGGAAGTAGCCCAGTTGTTCGTTGACGATGGACAGCTCGCCCCGTTTGTCCCGGAGGGTCACCGCTTCGTTGCGCCAGTAGTCCAGCAGGCGGCCTGCGCCGGCCATATCGTTGCCGGAAAACAGTTCGTCCAGTTTGCTGACCACCCGGCACACATCGATCGCGCCCAAGGGGGCATCGGCAGGTTTATTCTTGTAGCCGCAGGATGCGCAGCCAAAGTTGAATTTCAAATCATCGGTTTCAATCGCCATAGTGT
This sequence comes from Faecousia sp., assembly GCA_045614325.1. Classification (GTDB taxonomy): domain Bacteria; phylum Bacillota; class Clostridia; order Oscillospirales; family Oscillospiraceae; genus Faecousia. The sequence goes on from JAZLCU010000016.1 coordinate 4,619, forward strand.
TTCTCCTTTGAAAACTTTCTTTTATTTTAGCATAAGTTAAGGAAAAAGGAAAGAAAAATGTCATGCCATTGTCAGGAGCATAGCGACGCGGCAATCTGTCTTTTGCCGCCCAACGGGCGGCGGTACACCGGAAGGGGGAGCGAGCCGACTGCCGCCGGTGGCGGGAGGAAGGAGGCGAGCGAGTGGCAGCGGTCGATAAAATCGAGGAAATGCGTAAGCCCGAAGATTTTATCGGGCACCGCAACAGGTCTCGTTTGCATTTTTGCCCTTGCGTGAGACGGGCAAAAATTATTGTAGACACCAGTTTGCGAACTGGTGTCAGCAACAGTCCACCGGACTGTTGCATTTATGTTTTTCGAGTCCCGTTCCGGCGCGCAGCGCAAATAAAAATGAGGATACCCACAAGGGGTATCCTCATTTTTATTTATGGTACGATTGTTCTTATAGGACTTAACAGAAAGACGAGTAACATCAAGGGTTTTGCACCACAGAAAGGCTCCCTTGTGTAAAGTTGGGACAAGGGGACGGTACTCTTGTCCCCATGTCTTGACAACCATCAGGGATTATAGTACAGTAAAAGTGGGTGATGACAATACCAAGACAAGCAAGAAAGAAAAGCAACAGCGGTATATATCACATAATGCTGCGTGGGATTAACAGACAGCAAATCTTTGAGGACGAAGATGATCGACAACACTTTTGGGATACACTGGAAAACTACAAGGATTTGTGCGGATATACGATACATAGCAAAGTTTTTTGAGGGAGGAATGAGATATGTATAATTGTTTGCTACTGATTCTGCTAAATATTGCATATTTTGTTTGTAACAGGTATCCGAAACATATAATCGAACTTGGAAGTAGTTACGCTGTATTTTCTGTAATTTTCAATCTTGCTTTTTATGTTATTTTCTCATTGCTCATTGTGGTTTCGTTCGGTGATAATAAGATGTTATTCTCCGGATCGCAGACCGAATCATTTAAGGAACGAAAAAAGAAAAAACAAATTAAGAAAATAGGACTCATTCTGCTTTGTCAAATTCTTATTGATGTTTTACTATTGATACTAGGCGGAAAATTAAATACAAATATAAATTATCTGATTGACTTGACAACTGCAATACAATGGGTAATTTTCTATATCGCATGCGTGGATAAAGAAAAAAACATATTGATTCAGAAATCCGCGATTCCTATGGTAGGGGCATTACTTTTCCTGGTCGGCATTAGTTTTGCTGTGGATTTTTCTATGATAGAAAAGTCGAAATTGCTATTTCAAAAGTATGACAATAATTCGCAGTTATATAATACATCTATTCGCAACCTGCAGTTCATGTTTGAAGTAAAGAATTGCATCTTGGATACGGTTAGCGGTTTGTCTCTATTGATAGTCCATTTTGTTTGTAATAGAGTAAAAGATAACAAAAAACAAAATCAATTACCGCAGAAAATAGTTCGTATCTTTGCACTGTTGATTTTTGCCTTTGTTTTGATCTTTGCAAAGACATTGCTGCTGCCTTATTCTTGCTTAAGGGGCTTTAATATTAATGAATCTATAACGACAATTGCCCAAAAGGAATTTTACGCAAACACAAGGACGGTTACTATTTCAAGATATTATGCAGATGATCCCAATACTGTTACATATCAAAAAACAAAAATTGAATTACTATACGATGGCGAACCCCTCTTGAAATATGTATCAAATGACAACGAAAAAGCAGCCAGTTTTGAAAAAGTAAATTATGATGGGTTTGAATTCTATTTGCATCAGAATCAGGTAATTTGCTATTTGGATAATAATTCTCCTGTTGTGGTGCTGCCCGGAGATACAGAACCAACGAACGATGGGCGTTTAGGTGATATTTATCGTGCTCTTATTGAAAACGGAAATTGGAACTTTTATGAACAAGCGACAAAATATTTGGTGAACTATGATTCGGAGTTTATAGAACCCTACATCAAACGACATATGTGTGGCCAATTTAACCAACAAGAAATAGATATGTTGAAAAAAATGCAAATAAAGCCAACCTATATTCAACATGTTGCTAAGTGCATAGGAGAACAACTACATTTATAATGCCGAGAGGGGACAAGTGGACGGTTCTCTTGTCTTGTGTCTCGTGCCTCGTGACGGATTGTTTCTGTATTTGCAGTAATGGTACACCGGAAGGGACTCGTTTGCATTTTTGCCCTTGCGGGGGACGGGCAAAAATTAAGGTAGCCACCAGTGTTTGCACTGGTGGCAGCAACAGTCCACCGGACTGTTGCATTTATGTTTTTCGGGGCCCGTTCCGGCGGGTAGCGCAAATAAAAGTGAGGATACCCGCAAGGGGTATCCTCACTTTTATTTATGGTACACCGGAAGGGACTCGAACCCCCAACCCTCGGAACCGGAATCCGATGCTCTATCCATTGAGCCACCGGTGCATCTTCAAAGTTCGGTTATTATAGCAAGATTTTCCCCGTTTGTAAAGAGGGCTTTTCAAAATTCCAAAGGGCCTTTTTCCCTTTTCTTTGGGAAAATAGTTGTTTTTTCGGCATAAATATGCTATACTCCCATTAAAGCACATCTCCGGGGAGGTATTTTTATGGCTGCACAGAATTTCCGTTCTGCATTTAACGGCTTTAACCGGCAGGACGTGGTCCATTACATTGAACTTTTGAACAACCAGCACAAGGCTCAGATTGAGCAACTGAACAACCAGTTGGCCATCGCCAACCAGAAGGCTTCCGCCAAGGATGCCGATCTGCAGGCTGAACTGAATGCTGCTTTGGAAAAATGCGCCCAGTTGGAGGCCCAGTTGGCTGCCGCACCTGAAAAGACAGAGGCCGTCCCCACGCAGGAGGAGCTGGAATTCTACCGCCGGGCTGAGCGAGCCGAGCGGCTGGCACAGGAGCGTGCCCAGCAGATCTACACGCAGGCCAATGCGATTCTGGCTGACACCGCCGCAAAGGCCGAGGCCGCCGTGGCCGAAGTCGCTGACCTGGCAGGACAGGCCAACGCCCGTCTGCAGGCCTATCAGGAGGCCATCAACGGCACACAGGAATTGTTCAAAAATGCAATTTCCGCACTGTACGCCATCAAGCCTGATTCCGAAGTTTAAAGACAAAGGGGAAGCCGTATGCTTCCCCTTTTTTAAGGAGTTTTTATGGAAGTTTTTTATCCTGCCTATTATGAAAAATTCTCCTGCATCGCCGAAAAATGTCCCGACAGCTGCTGCGCCCAGTGGTGCGTGGATGTAGACGAGGATGCTGCGGCATTTTACCGGGCGCTTCCTGGTGCGTTGGGTGACCGGCTACGGCAAGTGCTGACAGACACAGAGGACGGCACCATTATGGAGATTGAAAACGGCCGCTGCCCCATGTGGCGGGATGACGGCCTTTGCCGCATCCAAGCGGAGCTAGGCCACGAGGCGCTGTGCAAGGTCTGTCGGGAATTCCCCCGACTGCGCCACGATTACGGCGATTTTACAGAATTGGATCTGGAGCTTTCCTGCCCCGAGGGCGCACGGCTGATTTTGAGCGACACCGATTGGGAGATGGTTTCTAAAACGATTCCCGGCGGTGAAGCGCCGGAATATGACACGGAAATTATGGACATTCTCAAGCGGACGCGCTCTGAATTCCTGGACTTTCTGAAGCGCACAACGCTGACCTTTCCCCAAATTCTTTCGGTTTTGCTTTTGTATGCCCACGAGGTGCAGGAAGAACTGGACGGCGGCGCGCCTGCCGCCTTATCCCCGGAAGATTGTCTTGCCGATGCCGCACAATTTGCAAAAGATGCAGAGCCCCGGGCACTGCCGGATTTTTTTCTGGACTTGGAAATTCTTACCGCCCAGTGGAAAGAGCGGCTGTCCGCACCTTTGGTGCAGCCGGATTGGTCTGAGAAACACCGGGCATTGTTGCGGTATTTTGTGAATCGGTACTGGCTGCAGGCGGTCAGCGACTACGACATTCTCTGCCGGGCAAAGTTTGCCGTCACCGCCTGCCTGCTCATCGGCCATTTGGGTGGCGATTTGACGCAAACCGCCCAGCTGTTTTCCAAGGAGATCGAGAACGACTTGGACAATCTGGAGGCCATTTTTGACGGTGCTTACACCGCCCCGGCGCTCACCGATGTGCATTTACTCAGTTTATTGAAATGAAAAGGTCGACCCAAGAGGGTCGACCTTTTATTTATCCTTTATATCGGGGTTGGCAGGTGAGGTTTACGCCCAGACGCTTAAAGACCTTTTCGTCTACAGCGGACAGGATCACGGAGGAATGGACCTCGCAGCCACGCAGCTTGGTCAGCTGCTCCATTGCCAGTTCCGCCTTGGGGTCGGTGGTGGCGCAGATGGAAAGGGCGATGAGCACCTCATCGGTATGCAATCTGGGATTGCGGTTACCCAAGTGATCCACCTTCAGATGCTGAATGGGGTCGATGACCTCAGGTGCGATCAGGTGGTGGGCATCGTCAATGCCGGCCAAGGTTTTCAGCGCGTTTAAAAGCAGCGCCGCAGATGCGCCCAGCAAGCTGGAGGTCTTGCCGGTGACGATGGTGCCATCGGGCAGCTCCATTGCCGCCGCAGGCTTGCCGGTCTGTTCGGCTTTTAAGAGCGCCGGCGCAACGACCCGTCTTGCGTCCTCGGTCACATTGGCTTTTTTCATCAAAAGTTCCAGTTTCAGGATCTGGCTGTGGTCGGCCTTGCCCTGCTTTTCGTCGCACAGAGCCGCATAATATCGGCGGACAATCTCCTGACGGGAGGCTTCCCGGCAGGCTTCATCGTCCACAATGCAATTGCCAACCATATTCACGCCCATATCCGTAGGGGACTTATAGGGGCAAGTACCCAAAATCCGCTCAAACATAGCCACCAGCACGGAGAAGGCCTCCACATCCCGGTTATAGTTGACCGTGGTCTCGCCATAGGCTTCCAAGTGGAAGGGGTCGATCATATTCACATCGCTAAGGTCAGCAGTTGCCGCCTCGTATGCCAGATTCACAGGGTGATTTAAGGGCAGATTCCAAACGGGGAAGGTTTCAAACTTGGCATAGCCGGCCTTTACGCCGCGCTTATGCTCGTGGTAAAGCTGGCTCATACAGGTGGCCAGTTTGCCGCTGCCGGGGCCGGGGGCGGTGACCACCACCAGAGAACGGGTGGTTTCGATAAATTCGTTTTTGCCGTAGCCCTCATCGCTGACGATATGGGCAATGTTGGCAGGATAGCCGGGGATGTCATAGTGGTGGTAGACCTTGATGTCCATAGCCTCCAGCCGATCAGAGAAGGCCTTTGCCATACTTTGGCCGGAGAACCGGGTCAGCACCACGCTGGAAACATACAGACCAAAGCCCCGGAAGATGTCGATCAGGCGGATCACATCCCGATCGTATGTAATGCCCAGATCGCCGCGGATTTTATTCTTTTCGATGTCGTCGGCATTGATGGCGATGACCATCTCCACCTGATCCTTCAGCTGCAGCAGCATCCGCAGCTTGCTGTCCGGCTGGAATCCGGGCAGGACTCGCGCCGCGTGGTTGTCATCATACAACTTGCCGCCGAATTCCAGATAGAGTTTGCCACCGAACTGGGCAATTCGCTCCTTGATATGGGCAGATTGCGTACTGATATACTTGTCGTGATCAAAGCCCCGTTTCATCTCTTTTGCGCCTCACTTCCACGGATTTTACAAAGAAAAACATTACTCTTATTGTATAAGAAATTTGGAGAAATAGCAAGATGCAATTGCAGGAATTTTAGAAAAAACCGCGTATCGGACAATCGATACGCGGTTTTCATTATTTCATCAGTTTGCACACCAGTTCGGCATAATGAGCCGGATCGGGAAGGGGCAGATCGGCCAGCAGAAGTGCATGTCCGTGGAGGAGCATGGCGTAGTCCTTTGCCTTTTGGGTATCGCCCACCATTGCCTTTTCCATAGCCTGCACCGCAGGATGCTCCGGGTTCAGCTCCAGAATTCTGTGGCTGGGGAAGGGTACATTGGGATTGACCCGACGCATATACTTCTCCATTTCGAAGCTCATACCCATTCCGGGGCTGACCGCCACGGCAGCCTCACCCAAAGAACCGGAGAGTTTCACCTCCTGCACAGCCTCACCCAAGGACTCCTGCACGAAGGTCAGCAGGCCCTTCATTGCTTCGGTCTTCTGCTCCAGTTCCTTCTTTTCCTCTTCGCTTTGCAGACCCAGATCCTCGGTGACGATATTGCACATAGCCTTATCTGCGAAGGTTGCGATGGTCTGTGCCACGAACTCATCCACTTCATCGGTGAGCATCAGCACATCGTAGCCCTTTTCATCCAGCAGCTTGACCTGAGGCATTTTGGCAAGGCGGTCTGTCTGCTCGCCGCAGATGTAGTAGATCTTCTCCTGGCCGTCTGCCATAGCGTCTGCGTACTCCTGCAGGGTGACCAGCTTGCCCTGACGGTGGCTGTAGAACAGCAAAAGGTCTTGGGTGGCCTCCTTGTGTGCGCCGTAATCGGTGACCACGCCCAACTTCAGCTGGCGGCCGAATGCGGCAAAGAATTTTTCGTAGGATTCCCGGTCATTGTCCAGCATAGACTTCAATTCGGACTTGATCTTCTTTTCGATGTTCCGGGCGATGATGGTCAGCTGCCGGTTGTGCTGGAGCATTTCCCGACTGATGTTCAAAGAGAGGTCTTGGCTGTCCACCACACCCCGGACAAACTGGAAGTGCTCGGGCACCAAGTCCTCGCAGCTATCCATGATCATCACGCCGGAGCTGTACAGCTGCAGGCCGCGCTTAAAGTCCTTGGAATAGAAATCAAAGGGCGCACGGGCAGGGATATAAGCAGGGACTTATAGGACACCGTACCCTCTGCGCTGGAATGGATGGTGCGCAAAGGCTGGGTGTAGTCCATAAACTTTTCCCGGTAGAACTGATTGTACTCCTCGTCGGTCACATCCTTCTTGGCTCGCTGCCACAGAGGGATCATCGAATTGAGGGTGTCTTCCTCCGTATAGCTTTCGTACTCAGGCTTGTCCTCGGGGGAGTCCTCTTTCTTCCGGGATTTGCTCACCTCCATACGGATGGGGTAGCGGATATAGTCGGAGTACTTTTTCACCAGCTGGCGGACTTCATACTCTTCCAAAAACTGGGAGAAGGTGTCCTCCTCGGTATCGTCCTTCAGCTCCATAATCACATCGGTGCCGGGGTAAGCGCGCTCAGCTTCTGTGATGGTATAGCCGTCTGCGCCGTCGGAGACCCATTTCCAAGCGGGATCCTCACCGTACTTCTTGGAGATGACGGTCACCTTCTTGGCAACCATAAAGGATGCATAGAAGCCAACGCCGAACTGGCCGATGATGTCGATGTCCTCGTTTTTCTCCATCTGCTGCTTAAAGCCCAAAGAGCCGGACTTGCAGATGGTGCCAAGGTTCTCTTCCATTTCGTCCTTGCTCATACCGATGCCGTTATCGGACACGGTCAAGGTCTTGGCATTTTTGTCGCGAACGATGGTGATGGCAAACTGTTCCCGGTTGATGCCCACCTTGTCGTCGGTCAGGGCGGTGTAGGCCAGCTTGTCGATGGCGTCGGACGCATTGGACAGGATTTCCCGGAGAAAAATTTCCTTGTGGGTGTAGATGGAGTTGATCATCAGATCCAGCAAGCGCCGGGACTCTGCTTTGAACTGTTTCTTTGCCATAGTGGGTTCTCCTTTTGCCGCGTTTTTAGCACTCTTTTTGTGTGAGTGCTAAAATTATATCACACCTGCCGGAAATTGCAACCCCCGGGGCAAAAATTCTTTGAATGTTTACAATTATCCGGCCGATATAGGGCAAGACCCCTTGATTATTTTCTATTTTTTGCTAGAATTATAATGAATGATTATGTGCTTATGCAAGAATAAGGAAAGGATCACAAAATGATTACTGTTAATAACTTAGGTATTCAGTTCGGCGGACAATGGCTGTTCCAGCACGTGGATCTGCAATTTCTGCCCGGCAACTGCTACGGCATTATCGGCGCCAACGGCGCAGGCAAATCTACCTTCCTGCGGATGCTGTTCGGTGAATTGGAGTCCACCACCGGCTCTGTGACCATCGCCGCCGATCAGCGCGTTTCTGTTCTGAAACAGAACCAGAACGCCTATGATGAATACTCCATTATGGACACGGTGATTATGGGCAACCAGCGTCTTTACGACATTATGAAGGAGAAGGACGCCATCTACGAAAAGCCCGATTTTACCGACGAGGACGGCATTCGCGCCTCCGAGTTGGAGCTGGAATTTGCCGAGATGAACGGCTGGGAAGCAGAGAGCGATGCCTCCCGTATTCTGCAGGGTCTTAACATTCCCACTGAGATGCACTATGACATTATGGGCGACACTGACCCCCGTCTGAAAGTGAAGGTCCTGCTGGCCCAGGCCCTGTTCGGAAACCCCGACATCATTATGCTGGATGAGCCTACCAACAACTTAGACATCGAAGCCATCAACTGGCTGGAAGACTTCCTTCTGGACTTCCCCGGTATGGTCATCGCCGTTTCCCACGACCGCCACTTCTTAAACACTGTCTGCACCCACACCGTGGATATTGACTACGGCAAAATCAAGATGTATGTGGGTAACTACGACTTCTGGTACGAATCTTCCCAGATGGTGCAGGCCATGATTCGCAACAAGAACAAGAAGAATCAGGAAAAGATCGAAGAGCTGCAGCTGTTCATTCAGCGCTTCTCCGCCAACAAATCCAAGGCCAAGCAGGCTACCGCCCGCAGAAAGCTGCTAGACAAGCTGACCGTTGAGGAGATGCCCTGCTCCACCCGTCGGTATCCCTTTGTTGGCTTTATGCCCGAGCGTGAGTTGGGCAAGGACATCTTGACTGTTAAAGATGTGTCCGTGACCGTTGACGGCGTGAAACTGCTGGATAATGTTTACTTCTCCGTAGGCCGCACCGACAAGATCGCCTTCGTTGGTGAAAACGAGCTGGCGCAGACCGCTCTGTTTAAGGTGCTGATGGGCGAGCTGGAGCCGGACGAAGGCAGCGTCAAGTGGGGCGTTTCCACCGTTCGCAGCCACCTGCCCAAGGATAACACTGAATATTTCGAGGGTAATAAGATGGAGCTGGTGGACTGGCTGCGCCAGTATTCCGCCAAGAAGGACGATGTCTACCTGCGCGGCTTCCTGGGCCGTATGCTCTTCGGCAATGACGATGTATTCAAGCCTGTGGATGTGCTTTCCGGTGGCGAAAAGGTCCGCTGTATGCTCAGTAAGATGATGCTTTCCGGCGCCAATGTGGTGCTGCTGGATCAGCCCACCAACCATCTGGACATGGAATCCATTCAGGCTGTGAATAAGGGTCTGGAGTCCTTTGACGGTGTGGTACTCCTTGCCTCC
>JAZLCU010000017.1:0-2043 GCA_045614325.1 Faecousia sp.
GTTTATGGAGCATTGCCTGCCCGCATTCGGCCGCAATCTGGACGAATTGGGCCTATAAACAGAAAATTGTCGCCGAAGCATTGTCTTCGGCGGCTTTTTCGACGGAAGGTGGCAGGAAATATTGCTTGACAAACCGCAACCTGCGTGGTATACTATCTAAGCAATCAAATGAGACATCGCGGAGTAGAGCAGTTGGAAGCTCGTCGGGCTCATAACCCGGAGGTCGTAGGTTCGAGTCCTGCCTCCGCAACCAGATCGAGTAGTCGTAACGGATTTCGTTGCGACTACTTTTTGTTTTCTGAATCAGGTGTTTCATGTATATGCCATTCCCTGCCGAACTGATGGGGAAAGTTTCGGAATAACCGGTGGCTGTATTATTGTTTGTAATTTCGGCTTTGTTATGATAGTATATGCTTGAGGAGTGATGGATATGGATAAAACACTGATTAAAAACGCGAAGATTTATGATGGAAGTGGAGCACCTGCCTTTTTTGGAGATGTTCTGATCGAGGGTGAACGAATCGTACAGATTGCTGCGTCCATTCCGATGGCAGACGAATTTAAGGCAGTGGATCTGTCGGGCCTTTCCCTCGCGCCTGGATTTATTGATGCCCATTCACATAATGATTGGTTTGCGCTGCGCAAAGACGCACTGAAATATTTTGCGCCCTTTATCAAGCAAGGAATTACAACATTTGTGTCTGGTAACTGTGGCCTTGCGGCAACGGGGTTTTCTGACGAAACTGCTCATAAAGACAAGATCGGTGGCGGCCTGTTTTTCTTCCATGATGCTGCACCCAGAGGCCAGGTAAAGGACTTTTTGGAAGCGGCCGATGGCAAAATGCCTTGCAATATGGCAGTTTTGGCAGGCCACTGTACTGCCCGCGCCAGCGCGTCCGGAAGCGTCAGCCGCGAGCTGACGGCACAGGAAGAAAAGCAGATGTTGGATACGCTGGAACTGGCCTTGCAGCAGGGTGCGGCTGGTATCTCCCTGGGACTGATGTACGATCCGGGTTTGTACGCAGATACGGAGGAACTGAAGAAAGTTGCCAGGCTTTGTGAAAAATATAATCGACCGCTAACGGTGCATCCCAGGGCAAACTCGGCCGTATCTATGTCTTATCCGGAACTTTTGGGACGTTCTCACTTGCTTCGTGCGGTGGACGAACTGGCGGAAGTAGTCAGCGGAACAAAAACAAAGCTTCACTATTCCCATGCGATCTTTGTAGGAAGACGTTCCTTTAAGGATAAAGATGCGTTTTTGGAGATTGTGGATCGGCTTCGCAAGCAGGGCATCGATATGATGTTTGATATCTATAATGAAACCCTCGGCGTTTCTGTTATTACCGTTATCCTGCCAGCGTGGTATCAAGCTATGACACCAGAGGAAAGAAAAAAGCCATTGGTACGCGCAAAGCTCAGCATACTGGTGTATGCTTCGAGTTTGCTTCTTGGATTTGGATTTAAAGATATCGAGATTGCGTATATCGGTGAAGGCTATGAAAAGTACGAAGGAAAGAGCGTACACCGGATCGCGAAAGAAGAGGGGATGAGCGACCTTGCGGCATACCTCATGCTTTGCGAGAAGAGTAATTTTCAGGGTCGTGTGAATATGGGTCCCTATACAACGCCCGAGATCATCAGCCAGTTTGAGAAAGATCCCCGTTGTCTGTATATGACCGATGCCTGGGTCGAAGATCATGGTGTTCAGAATCCGGCGATCTATGATTGTTTCCCTAAATTCTTGCGGGACGCGCTGCTGGGAACGGGTGACACGATGGAAAAAACCGTTGCGCGCATGACAGGCGCCACGGCGGAACGGTTCAATCTTCGTGATCGCGGCTATATCCGTCCCGGGTATTATGCAGACCTCACGGTTTTCAGTGAAGAGGAACTGAAAACCGCAATTCCAAATCAGAAAAAATCTTTCGGTATCCGCAAGGTGTGGATCAATGGCAAAAGCGTGCTTGATGGGGAAATGCTCGATCAGGAGCTTGCAAAAACCAGCGGAAAAGCCATGCGTGTTTGAGAAAAAATCCATGA
>JAZLCU010000018.1:0-7507 GCA_045614325.1 Faecousia sp.
GCCGGGTGGGTGTCGTTGAGCTGGACGCAGTAGAAGTCCGCAAAGTGGCTCATATCGGTGCCGTGGGTGGTCTTATAGACCCGCAGCATATCCTGCAAGGATGCAGAAGACAGCACATACTGCTGCTTGATACGCAGGCGCCTACCCTCCCAAGTGGAGTCGTTGGGGTAAAGAACACGGGTGATGTCCTCAGCCTTGTTCTTCTGTGCCAAGGCGCGCAGGTAGTCCTGATCGTTGAAGGCATTGAAGTCCAGTTCTTCCTCGGCCTCGCACTGCCACAGACGCAGGGTATTGATGTTCTGGGTGCCGTAGCCGATAACCGGCACATCGTAAGGCACTGCCAAGACCGTATGGTCGGGGAAATGCACCTTCACGGTGTGGTTATAGCGGCGGTAAGACCAGGGGTCACCGAATTTTGCCCAGTCGTCTGCGTTCTCCTTCTGGCTGCCGTTGGAATCGAAGCTCTGCTTGAACAGACCGAAACGGTAGCGCAGGCCGTAGCCGGACAGAGGGATGTCGGTGGTAGCGGCAGAGTCTAAGAAGCAGGCTGCAAGTCTGCCCAAGCCGCCGTTGCCCAAGGCTGCATCTTCAATGTCCTCCAAAATGGCCAAGTCCACGCCACGCTGTGCAAACAGCTGCTTCATCTCGTCCAGAATACCCATATTGTACAGGTTAGAATAGACCAAGCGGCCGATCAGGTACTCGGCGGAAATGTAGTAGGCCTTACGCTCGGGCATACGGGTATGCTTGGCGTGATTCCAGTTGTCGGAAATGGTCATCATCACAGCCTCGCCAAGAGCCTCGTGCAGCTCCTGTGCGCTGGCCTCCTGCAAGGACACATCGTAGGTGTACTTCAGCTTGGCTTCCGTCCATTTCAAAATATTCAGGCAATTATAACCCATAATTCAGTCTCCGTTTCTTGTGGCCTCAGCCAGCCGGCCATAGGTGCCGGTGAGTTCTTTGATTCTCGCTGCCAAGGTGTCATTTAAATAGTTTTTGCCGGCCCGCCAGGTCCAGTTGTCGCCGCTGCGTGTGCCGGGGAAATTCATTCGGGCATCTGCGCCCAAGGCCAGATAGTCCTGCATCTGCACCACTGCCAGGTGGGACACACTGGCCATACACAGGCGGATCATACCCCAAATGGGGTCAGATTCGGCAACATACCGCTTTGCAAAGGTCACGGTCTTTTCGCCGGACTGCTCGAACCACTGCTTTAAGGGCATATTGTCGTGGGTGCCGGTGTAGCACACTGTGTTCTTTTTGTAGGTGTGGGGCAGGTATTCGTTGTTGCTGTCTGCGTCGAAGGCAAATTCCAGCACCTTCATACCGGGGTAGCCGGAATCCTCCCGAAGCTTGTGGACATCCTCGGTCAAAAAGCCTAAGTCCTCCGCGATCATAGGCACATCAGGCATCGCCTTTTTGACTGCGCCGATAAAGTCCATACCCGGGCCTTTCAGCCACTGACCGTTGACGGCATTTTCCGCGCCGAAGGGCACGGCATAGTAGCCGGCAAAGCCGCGGAAATGGTCGATGCGGATCATATCGTAACGCTCCGCTGCGCCTTTTAAGCGCTGGAGCCACCAACTGTAGCCGTCCTTTTTATGCAGATCCCAGAGGTACAAAGGGTTACCCCAAAGCTGGCCGTCTGCGTTGAAATCATCCGGCGGACAGCCTGCCACAGCCACAGGCTGCAGATCCTCATCCAGCCAGAACCATTCGGAATTGCTCCACACATCGGAGGAGTCATAGGGCACATAGATAGGTACATCGCCGATGATGGAAACGCCGGCATCGTGGGCATACTGCCGCAACGCCTGCCACTGGTTGTGGAACAGGTACTGCAGGAAGTTGTAGAAGCGGATTTCCTCTTTCAGGGTCTTGCGCGCCTGCCAGATGACCTCCGGCTCCCGGCGCTTCAGGGATTCCTCCCACTGGTACCAAGGCTTGCCGCCGTTTTCCGTTTTCAGCGCCATAAACAGGGCAAAATCCGGCAGCCAGTTGCTGTTTTTCCGGCAGAATGCGTCCAGTTTTTCCCAATCGGAAAACCGCTTAAAGGCGCACCGCAGCACGCTCAGACGGTTTTCATAGAGCAGGCCAAAGTCGGTGCGGTTGGGATTATCGCCCCATTGGTATTGGGTGATCTCTTCGGTCTTTAGCAGACCCTCTTCCACCAGCAAATCCAAATCGATGAGATAGTGGTTGCCTGCGTAGGTAGAGCAGGATTGGTAGGGCGAGTCGCCGTAGCCGGTGGGAGTCAAAGGCAATATCTGCCAATACTGCTGGCCGGCCTTTTTCAGAAAATCCACAAATTTATAGGACTCTTTTCCCAGCGTTCCCACGCCGTAGGGACTGGGTAAAGAGGTTATGTGCATTAAGATTCCGCTTGCGCGCATAGGGTTTCCTCACAATTCTTCATTTGCCTTTGAAACAGTGTATGCCGAAGGGTGCCAACGGTTCCTTTTTAGGTAAAAAGTATGGGCAAGGAAAGCCCGAAACATACACTCTCCCATTGTGCAATACCCGTTAAGAGTAATATGTTTTTGCCCTTTTGTCAAGGAAAACCGCAAAGGTTTCACAAAATTCGACAATTTCGCAAGAAACCCCGGTTTTTCCTTCCAAAATGTGGTAGAAACGACAAAAAACAGGCCCGTCAAACGAGCCTGTTTTTCCGTGTTTTCGTCAGAAGAAATAGCCTAAGCCGCTGTACATAGGGACGCCGGCTTTTGCTCTGTCCAGAAAGGTTTGCTGGAAGCTGTTGGCAGGCTTCAATTCCTCCAAGGGGCAGAACTGCTCCACGCCAAAAATGTGCCAGTGCAGAGAAAATCCGTTTACCCCAGTCAGCACCACCCGGTAGCGGTTCTGGAACCGGATAATGTTGGAGTTATCCGGCAGAAAGGCCTTCATTGCTGTGTCCATCAGCCAGGAGCTGCACAGAAATACCTTAAACTGCTTATCGGGGAAATGCTTGGGGAAGAATTCTCTTGCCCGGGCGATGGCGTCCTCCACCGCCTCCGGGGTCATTCTGCCGCCCTTGGGAATGTGGATGGAGATCACATCGTGGCCGCAGGATACTGCCTTTTCATAGGTGTCCAAATCCAAAGTGACAGGTTCAAAAAGCAGGTGGCCGTTGGCGTCAAAGGTGTAGCCGGTGACCTGTCGGCCATTGATCTTCAAGGTAGGCTCAAAGCACTCCCCTGCATACTCCCGGGCCGCCTGCCGACCGTCCTGCATATAGCGGAAGCCCGGCAGCGCGATGGGCAGGTTCGTGCCGTCTTTTTTATTTCGGTAGATTTCAAAGGGGTAGTCGAAGGTGGCCGTTTCAAAGACCAGTCTACCTAAGGTATAGCGGTTGGGCTTCAGCATATTCACCGTGGCCATACGGTAGTAGCCGTTAAAGCCGTATTTTCCGGTGACGGCCTTGTTTTTATTGATCTGTGTGCAGAAGATGTCCAGCGCAGTTTGCTTCTGCTTGGGGTCGATGCCACGCAGAGCCAAAATTTCATCCATACGGGCATAACGGGCAAGGAAGATGACCGCAAAGAGCATACCCTGTTCCCTGCCGTCGCACTCAGGCAGCTGCGCCACCTCCGCAGGGGTGTAGCTGCCGTTTTCGTAGATGTTGTTGTGGTAGGTCTCCGCCAGCTCCAGCAGATCCTCCCGGTCTTGCAGAAACTGCAGATATTCGCCCAGCGCCTGCTCCAACTCCTCGTCCAAGCCGTATTGGGGCAGGTTCTCGCGCAGACCCTTCAGAGTGGTGATCAGTTCCATAATCGATCTCCCGTTATTCCATAATCGCAAGCATTGCATCGAGCACAGCCTGCAGCTCGCAGGGCGCCTCCGGCTGCATAGCCTTCAGCGGCAGCGCCTTAAACTCCGCAAAAATTTGGTTTCTTGCCGCCTCAAAGCGCTCTGTGGGAAGGGGTTTGTCCTGCTTTTCGGCGAGACACTCCTCGATCCACGCGCCAAACACAGCCGATTCTTTGATGTACACATACTTCACCGGCTCGTAGGCGGCGGTGCGGCAGTAGTTGTTCAGGATATTGTCTTTGAGCGCTTCTTCAAAGTAGGGGTTGACCTTGCGGTTTTTGCCCTGATCCTGCAAGGTGGCGTACATAGAGTAGTCCTCGTGGCAGGAAAGCAGATCCGCAAAGGTAGCCAGCAGCTTTTCGCAATATGCCCACTTTTCCGTCACCGCCTCTGCAGGGACGCGACCCTGCTCCCAACGAGCCAGCAGCGCGCAGGCCTCCATATAATCGATGTGCAGCTTCTGGGTGACGGCAGAGCGCACCAGATCCACGCAGTCACGACGGGCAAACCGATCCTCCAAAAGAGCTTTCGGCAGAGCCTTCACCTGCTGAAGCAAAGTGACGATCTGGCCGTCGAAGGCCTTTTGCTCGCTGATCACTTGTTCCCAACCGGAGATGGTCTTTTCCCGGTTTTCCGCGCCAAAATCGATCAGCTGCTGCAAGATCGCGTGCTTCAGCAGATGGAATGCGCAGCTGGTCTGATGGATGGTGGACAGGTTGATCAGCGGCAAAAATGCGCTCCAAACCGCCCACATTTTCTCCTCGTTTGCGCCGTAGCGGTCGTGGCACAGCTGCCGTGTGACTTCCTGCAGGCTGCGGCCATCGGGCCGCCACGCGTTTTTGCGGAAATACTCCAGCATCAGCGTGTCGCTGTGGGACATTTCCGGCCAAAAGTCCATACCCTTACAGAAGGGGTCGGCATCAGCCTGCGCGATCTTTTTATTTAAGTATTCATAGTCGCCGTGGGTGTGGCTTTGGGGCATATAGCCGTGGAAAATGCCGAAGATCCAAGGGAATTTGCCCATAATATCCCAGTTGTCCATGGAACTTGCTGCGTGTTTCAAGTCGATGGTGTAGTCCAAAATCAAGGTGTTCGCCGGGTCGAACAATTTGACGATCTCCTTGACCTCCTCGGGGTTTAACCGGAAGAAGAAGTCCCAAGCGGCGATCAGCACCTTGGCATTGGGGTATTTATCGTGGAAATGGGACAAAAACCGCTTATAGGCGAATTTTTTCAGTTCGATGTTCTTCTTGGGGTCGTCGCTGAATTTCCGTTCAGCCAGACCGATGGTGTGGAACAGATCCGGCCGGCCGTATTCCTGCACATGGGTCTCGGTGAGCCTAATATAGTTCTCCACATTTTTATCATCGAAAATATCCCAGACCTGACCGGTCTGCTCGGAATAGGTGGTGCTTTGCTGACTCATCAGCTTGGGCTGCACCTTCTCCAGAAATTCTGTGGGGGTTCTGGAGTACCAATGGGTCATGGTTCCGAAGTCCTCCGGGTGCAAAAGGTCGCAATCGAATGCATAGGACAGCACTTTCTTGCGAAGCTCGCCCCGGTACTGCAGCGACCAGGCGGTGGTGCGGTTGTTATAGCCCTCGCCGGCATCCGGTTGCTTCTGATCCTCCGGTGGGTAGCTTACAACGTCCGGGAAGGCCTTTTGGAACAGGTCGTCCATACCGATGCGGAGCATAAAGGTGTTGAGTCTGGCCTTGACCACCCAATCGATCTCCTGCTTCCACTCTTCCCAGTCCCAATGCTCCGCCTGAAAACGGCTCAGACCTCTGTGGGCAAAGTAGCGGATGGCCCGGTACTCAAACCGGGGGCTTTCCACCACATACAGATCGGTAATGTCAATCGTGTCCTTGTGGGGGATCACATCGCCGTCCCAGAAGTAGTGGCAATCTGCTCTTCTTTCGAAGAAATCGTAGACCGCATACAAGGTGGAACGGCCGCGGCCGCCGCCCAAAAACAGGAGGTTTCTGCCGTTTTCCTCCTTGGAAATAATGCAGTAATCGTCGGTGCCGTTACGGACAGGAAAACCGCCGTCCACCTTGGCAAAGGCAAAGCTCTGTACCGCATCGGTGCCGATGACCACCATATCCTCGGTGGCGCTGGGTTCGGTTTTCACCGCAAGGGTTTTGCCCGTTACGGCTGCGTAAAGGGTGCAAAACACCTCCGCCGCCTTTTGGCAAGCACGGCCGCCTGTTTTCGGTGACAGTACAAACATTCCGCATTCCTCCGTTTTCTATAGCTATTTTGCATTATACCATTGCCGCTATGGAAAGACAACCGAAAAAACAACAGCAAAAGTTCACTTTTCACCAGCTGCAAGAGGGCTTAAAATAACAAAAAACCTGCGGAATTGCTTCCGCAGGTTTTGTTTTAAGTAAATTAGGCTTCCAGATTGATGCCGGTTTCCTTGTTGAAAACGTGGCAGTTGTGGCCGCCGAAGGTGAAGGTAACCTTGGTGCCGGACTTCATGCTGGCAACCTCGGCCTCGGTCATATCCATAGTGGAAACGACAGCGACGATGTCCTTACCGTAGGTGTTCAGGTGCAGGTGGACGGAGGAGCCCATCAGCTCGTGCACATCGATCTCGGAATCGATGCCGGCATCGGTAATGATGATGTGCTCGGGACGGACGCCCAAAGTGATGTTCTGCTCTTCTACCTTGTTGGCAGCCAGAGCAGCCTGCTTCTCAGCGCTCAGCTCGACCTCGTGGTCGTGCAGGCTGACTACATACTTGCCGTCCTTCTTCAGCAGCTTTGCATCAAACAGGTTCATCTGAGGTGCGCCGATGAAGGTTGCAACGAACAGGTTGTAGGGATGGTTAAACACTTCCTGAGGAGTGCCGATCTGCTGGATGAAGCCGTCCTTCATAATGACGATACGGTCGCCCAGAGTCATAGCCTCAGTCTGGTCGTGGGTAACATAGATAAAGGTGGTGTTGATACGGCTGCGGAGCTTGATGATCTCAGCACGCATCTGGTTACGCAGCTTGGCGTCCAAGTTGGACAGAGGTTCGTCCATCAGGAAGACCTGAGGGTCACGGACGATGGCGCGGCCGATAGCCACACGCTGACGCTGACCGCCGGACAGAGCCTTGGGCTTACGGTTCAGGTACTCAGTGATCTCCAGGATCTCAGCGGCCTGCTTGACCTTCTTGTCGATCTCGCCCTTGGGAACCTTACGCAGCTTCAGAGCAAATGCCATGTTATCATACACGGTCATGTGGGGATACAGAGCGTAGTTCTGGAAAACCATGGCGATGTCGCGGTCCTTGGGAGCCACGTCGTTCATCAGCTTGTCGCCGATCCACAGTTCGCCTTCGGAGATCTCTTCCAGACCGGCGACCATACGCAGAGTGGTGGACTTACCACAGCCGGAGGGGCCGACCAGAACGATGAATTCCTTGTCAGCGATTTCCAGGTTGAACTCCTGAACAGCAACGACACCCTTGTCGGTGATCTGCAGGTTTACCTTGGGCTTCTCGGGAGCGTCGTCCTTCTTCTTCTTCTTGGACTTCTTCTCTTCGCCGCTGATAAAGGGATAGATCTTCTTAACGTTCTTCAGAGTTACTTTTGCCATGTGTTACGACTATCATCACAGTGCCTCCGCAATCTGTGACATCACGGTCCCGCATCATCGGCAGGAACCGCATTACGACAGGTCTCCACACTGCCGCACCGCTAGT
>JAZLCU010000019.1:0-25786 GCA_045614325.1 Faecousia sp.
CGGAAGCGACTCTGACATTGGATAATGCCGACCGGGCGCTGCCTTACGATGCAGACGAGGTGATGATCACCCGTCGGTACTACCGCAGCGGTGAGAGTGAGTATTTCATCAACCGCCAGAGCGCCCGCTTGAGAGACATCAACGAGCTGTTTATGGACACGGGTCTGGGGCGTGAGGGCTACAGCAACATCGGTCAGGGCCGTATTGACGAGATCCTGTCCCTGAAGAGCGCAGATCGCCGGGAAATCTTTGAGGAGGCTGCCGGTATCTCCAAGTACCGTCACCGCAAGGAAGAGACCGAGCGGAAACTGGCTCACACAGAAGACAACCTGATGCGTATCGGCGATAAGATTTCTGAACTGGAGCTGCAGCTGGAGCCCTTGCGGATCCAATCCGAGAAAGCCACCAAATACCTTGCCCTGCGTGACGAATTGCAGGGTGTGGAAGTGGCGGTCTGGATGGACAAGCTGGAAAAGCTGTCCGCCGATGCCAAGAAGGCAGAGGAGGACTATACCTCCGCGTCCTTCGTGCTGCAGCAGGCCCACGAGGAATTGGACAAGCTGTATAAGACCACTGAAGAGATGGGTGCCGGCCTGCGTCACCAGAATGGCACGGTAGATATGCTCCGTGAGCAGGTATCCTTGCTGGAGGGTACCGGCCAGCAGATCGATGGTCATATCGCCCTTCTGCGCAGCACCATCGAACACAATGAAGAAAATATCCGCCGCAGCCGGGAAGACCTGCAGGGTCAGGAGGACCGCAGCAGCGGTATTACCGCCCAGCTGGAGCAGGCTGCCCAGCGTATCGCACAGATCGACGCAACCATGTCCGAAAAGGCGCAGCAGCTGGAGGTCCTGCAAAAGCAGCTTCTGGCTATGACCGCTGACGCACAGGGCTTGACTCGCCAGTTTATGGAGCTTCGCACCCGTGAGGTATCCCTGACCGGTGATTTGGCTGCCCGTGAGGCAGACACCAAGGCGCTGGAGATCGCCATTGGCGAAAGTGCCGCAAGAATTGCCCAGATCGACACAGATATTACCTCCGGCGGCCAGCGTGAGCAGGAAGCCAGAGAGAATTTGCAGCAGGCGCAAAAGCTGCTGAAAAACGCTCAGGATGAGGTCACCGCCAACCAAAATGCCATCGCCGGCTACACCCTGCGCCAGACCACTCGAGCAAAGCGCCGGGACGAGCTGGCCGAAAAGGTGCAAAAGCTCCACAGCGAGCTGGACAGCGTTTCCGCCAAGACCCGTGTATTCCGGGCAATGGAAAAGGATTATGAGGGCTACCATAAATCCGTCCGCAATGTTATGCAGGAGGCCAAGCACGGCGGTCTGCGCAATGTCCACGGCCCTGTGTCTCAACTGATCCGCACAGAGGATGCTTATACCGTCGCTATCGAGATCGCCCTAGGTGGCGCTCTGCAGCAGATCGTCGTGGAAAACGAGCAGGACGGCAAAGCCATTTTGTCCTACTTGAAGCGTACCAACGGCGGCCGCACCACGGTCATCCCCATCTCCAACGCAAAGGGCAAGTCCCTGCAGGAAACGGGCTTGGAGAAATGCCGCGGCTTTGTGGGTCTTGCCACGCAGCTGGTGAAATTTGATAAGAAATATCAGGGCGTTATGGAAAAGCTCCTTGGTCGGATCGTGATTGCGCAGGATTTGGATTCTGCTATCGCTATGTCCAAGCAGTATTCCCAGCGTTTTAAGATCGTCACCTTGGACGGTCAGGTTATGGAAGCCGGCGGCTCTATGACCGGCGGTTCTGTGAATAGAGAGGCCGGCATTTTGGGCCGCGCCAACGAGCTGGGAAAGCTCCTGAAGCAGGAAAGCGACCTGCAGGAAAAGCTGGAAGCTTTGGAAACTGAGTTCCAGGAAGCTCGTCGCGCCGCCGATCAGGTGGAATTCCAGTTGGCTACCGCTAAGGAGCAGTTGCAGGAGGCAGAAAAGCAGGTGCTGACCCAAGAGGGTCTTGTGCGCCAGCATGAGATATGGCTGCAGGCTATCTGCGATGCCAAGGATGCGGCTAACCGGGAAAAGGAGAACTTGGCCGGACGGCAAGCTGCCGACAAAGAGCAACTGGCTGCTGTCAAGGCGCAGATCGCTGTGTATACAGCGCAGCTTGAGGAAACCCGTCAGCAGCTGCTGAATTTGGAGGGAACTCAGTCCGAGGCCGAAAAGTCTGTGGCGGTTATCACCGAGCAGATCAACCTTCTGCGTACCGACGCCGCTGCGTTGGAGGCAGAAAAGGCAACCGCCAACGCTCACATCGCAGACCTGCGCGTTCTGCAGGCTGCCACCGAGGGCGATAAGAGCAGAAAGTTGGCCGATATCGACGATATTCAGGCAGAAAATATCCGTCTGGAGGAGGAGATCCGCAAGCAGGCTCTTCGCAAGGACGAAAACAGCGCCGAGATTGCCAAAATGCGCCAGTCTATGCAGGATGCCTTGGGCGAGTATGCCCGTATCGAAGCGGCCAAGTCCAAGAACGAGGGCGAGATCCAAGAGAAGAACAAATCCATTCTCAATATGGAGCGCGCCTGCGCACTGCTTGAAAATAAAAAAGAAACCACCCTTCTGGAGGAGAAGAATACCATCGACAAGCTGTGGGATACTTACGGTCTGACACCGGGTACTGCCGCAGACAAGCGTGGCGAAATCGAATCCATCGCCGAGGGTAACCGCCGCATCGCAGAATTGAAGCGGAAGATCTCCGCGTTGGGAACACCCAACTTGGGCGCCATCGAGGAATATGCCCGTATCAACGAGCGCTATACCTACCTGACCGACCAACGCGACGATGTCTTAGGCGGCAAACGGGACTTAGAGGGTATCATCAAGGAAATCACCACCCAGATGACCGAAATCTTCGTCACGGAATTTGCCAAGATCAATGAGTACTTTGGCAAGGTCTTTGAGGAGATGTTCAGCGGCGGTAAAGGCCAGCTGCTTCTGGAAGACCCGGAGAATCCCTTGACCTGCGGCATCGAGATCCGCGTGCAGCCTCCCGGAAAACAGGTGAAAACCATCACACTGCTCTCCGGTGGCGAAAAGGCATTCGTTGCCATCGCACTGTATTTTGCTATTCTGAAGGTGCGCCCCACGCCCTTCTGTATGCTCCATGAGATCGATGCGGCACTGGGTGACCGGAATGTGGAACGATTCTCTTCCTACTTGCGGAATCTGAGCGAAAAGACCCAGTTTATCGTCATTACCCACCGCCGTGGCACAATGGAAGCCTCCGATGTGCTTTACGGTGTCACCATGCAGGAGCAGGGTATCAGTAAGCTGCTGCGTCTTGACCTGAATCAGATCGGTGAGCAGCTGGGCATTATGGAATAAAGGAGTAAATCCATGGCATTTTTTGATAAGATCAAGGCAGGCCTCAGCAAGACAAGAGCAGCCCTGAGTAATACCTTGGGCAGCGTGTTCTCCGGCTTTTCCGAAATCGATGACGATTTCTACGATGAGCTGGAGGAGAGCCTGATTTTGGCAGACCTTGGTGTGGATACCGCCCTGAAGGCTACAGACCTTTTGCGGAAGACCGTCCGTGAAGAACGGCTCAAGACCACCGAAGAGGCCAAGCAGGCGCTGAAAAAGATATTGGTGGATATGTTGAATGTGGGTGAAACCACTCTGAATATGTCCACAACACCTGCTGTGGTGCTGGTGATCGGTGTCAACGGTGTGGGCAAGACCACCACCATCGGCAAGATCGCCACGGGCCTGACTAAGCAGGGCAAAAAGGTGCTGCTGGTGGCAGGCGATACCTTCCGTGCCGCCGCCGCAGACCAGCTGGAGATCTGGGCCGGCCGTTCCGGCGCAGACATCGTCCGCCAGCACGAGGGCGCAGATCCTGCCTCCGTTGTGTTTGACGGCATCCAGTCCGCACGGGCAAAAAATGCCGATGTGATTTTGATTGACACCGCCGGCCGCCTGCATAATAAGCAGAACCTGATGAACGAGCTGAATAAGATCAGCCGGATCGTGGAACGGGAACTGCCGAATGCGGCCAAAGAGGTGCTTTTGGTGCGGGACGGCACCACCGGCCAAAACGGCCTGATCCAAGCCAAGCAGTTTAAGGTGATCGCCGGTGTGACGGCGGACGCCCTGACAAAGCTTGACGGCACCGCCAAGGGCGGCATCGTGATCGCGGTTGCCGATTCCCTGCAGATCCCTGTGAAGTTTGTGGGCGTAGGCGAGCAGGCTGACGATCTGATGCCCTTTGAAGCGGAAAGTTTTGTGGAGGCATTGCTGTAAAGTGTCATTGCGAACCAGTCCGCAGACTGGTGTGGCAATCCCCTAAATAGAGGTAAAGACAAATGAAAGTTGTTTTAGCAAGCAAAAATAAGCACAAACTGGTTGAAATCAGTAAAATTACGGAAAAATTCGATATGGAGTTGGTTCTGCAATCGGAACTGGGCGTGGATATCGATGTGGAGGAAAACGGCACTACTTTTGAGGAAAATTCCCTTATCAAGGCTCGTGCTGTGATGGAGGCCACCGGCCTGCCTGCCTTAGCAGACGATTCCGGCATCGCGGTGGACGCCTTAAACGGTGAGCCGGGCATCTACTCCGCCCGTTACGGCTTTGACGATTCGTTAGACGATTGGGGACGGCTGCAGCTGCTGCTGAAGAACACGGAAAATGTACCCGACGGCCAGCGTCAGGCCCAGTTCGTCTGCGTCATCACAATGATCACTCCCGACGAGACCGTCATTCAGGCTCGCGGTGAGATCCACGGCGAGCTGCTTCGCGCGCCTGTGGGTGAAAACGGTTTTGGCTATGACCCCATTTTCTACTATCCGCCCTTGGGCAAATCCACCGCGGAGCTGTCCCCGGAGGAAAAAAACGAAGTGTCCCACCGGGCAAACGCATTGAAAGAATTCTACAAGAAACTAAAGGAGGCCGGCTATGCTGACAAGTAAAGAACGCGCCGAGTTAAGAAGCCGCGCAACGACCATCGACACTACCCTGATGGTGGGCAAAAGCGGTATTACCGATACCTTGATCGCCGAAGCGGAGAATCAGCTGGATGCTCGCGAGCTGGTCAAGGGTAAAGTGCTGGAGGGCGCTATGATGACCCCCAGAGAAGTGTGTGACGAGTTGTGCCAGGCCACCGGCGCCGAGGGCGTGGCGGTGATCGGCACCAAATTCGTCATTTACCGCTTCAGCGAAAAGCTCCAGCAGGAGCGCAACCAGACAGGCCGCGCTAAGCGCCAGCCGGTTGCCAGCGGTAAGAAAAATCCCGTCCGCAAGGGCGCGCAGGCTCGCCGTCAGGCCGCCCAGAAGGTGCGCCAGCAGCGCAACGAGTATTTCCGCCAGCAGGCCATTGAAAAGGCCATCGAGCGTGATCGGGAAAGACAGCTGAGAAACTCTGAAGACTAAAAAGGAGGTGTAGTGCATTGCGTATCGGCATTTACGGAGGAACATTCAATCCGCCTCATGTGGGACATCTGCGTGCGGCACAGTATGCCATCGAGGCATTGGGATTGGAAAAACTTCTGCTGATACCGTCGTGTATTGCACCCCATAAGAAATTACCCCTTGACACCCCTACACCCCAGCAGCGCGCCCAAATGGTGCAAATTGCGGCAGGGGAGAAGATGGAGGTCAGCTCCATCGAGTTAGACCGTGGCGGCACCAGCTTCACCTACGAAACGGTGGAAGCGCTCCGCAGCCAATATCCCAACGATGAGCTGGTTCTGTTTATGGGAACGGATATGTTCCTGTCTTTCGACACTTGGCGCGAGCCGCGCCGCATCCTGCAAAATGCGTCCTTAGGTGTGTTTTACCGGGGTGATAAAAACGAACTGGAACTGATTGCCGCCCAAAAGTCCCAAATGGAAAAAGACGGCGCGCGCATCTACCTTGTGGAAAATCCCGTAACCGCCATTTCCTCCACCCAACTCAGACGGATGCTGGTCTTTGATTGTGCAGAATCATTTCTGCCGGCCGGTGTATTGGACTATATCAAGGAAAACGGCCTTTACGGCACAAAGCGTTCCTACCACAATTTACCAATGGAAGAATTGGAGCAGGTGGTGGTGGACTTGGTGAAGCCCAGCCGCGTGCCCCATGTGTTGGGTTGCCGGGATACAGCTGTCAAACTGGCTGAGCATTGGGGCGCGGATGAAAACGATGCGGCCCGAGCCGGCCTGCTTCACGATATTACCAAGGCCTTGGACGGCCCTCTGCAATTGACTTTGTGCAGGGAATATGGTAAGATGTTAGACGCTTTTTCGGAAAATAATCCCAAAGTGCTTCACGCCCAGACAGGCAGCATGGTTGCCCAGAGGGTATTCGGAGAAAATGCTGCTGTGGTGGATGCTATTTGCAGCCACACCACGGGCAAACCCAACATGAACCTTTTGGAGAAAATAATTTATATTGCAGACTATATTGAGCCAAACCGCGATTTTCCCGGCGTGGAAAAGTTACGGGAATTGGCTTATACAGACTTGGACGAATCTGTCCTGCTGGGACTGAAAACCACCATCGCCCACCTGCAGGAGCAGGGGAGCGAAGTGTCCCCGGTAGGACTTGAAACCCTTGCCTGGTTTAATGGAAAAAGAAAGGACGAAGTAAAATGTTAAGCGCAAAAGAAGTAGCCTATGCAGTAACCAAAGCCCTGGATGAAAAGAAGGGTATGAATATCAAACTGCTGAAAATCGATAAAATCAGCTCCCTTGCAGATTATTTTTTGATCTGCACCGGCACCTCCAACACCCATGTCAAGACTCTGTGTGACTACGCAGAGTTCACCTTGGAGCAGCTGGGCGAGCCTATGCTGGGCCGTGAGGGTCACCGTGGCAACACTTGGGAGCTGCTGGATTACGGCAGCTTGGTTGTCCATGTCTTTACCGAGGACGCAAGAGAATTTTATTCTCTGGAACGCCTGTGGGCAGATGCCGAGCAGGTAGATATCAGCGATCTTGTGATCGAGGAGTAAGGAGAGGTAAGAAGCCGTGATTTACGAACATCAAAATGTAGAAAAGAAATGGCAAAAATACTGGGAAGAGAATAACACCTTCGCCACCGATGTGTGGGATTTCTCCAAGCCCAAATACTATGTGCTGGATATGTTCCCGTATCCTTCCGGTGTTGGTCTGCACGCCGGCCACCCCGAGGGTTATACCGCAACGGACATTATGTCCAGAATGAAGCGTATGCAGGGCTACAATGTGCTGCACCCCATGGGTTATGACTCCTTCGGTCTGCCTGCTGAGCAGTACGCAGTAGACACCGGTAACCACCCCAACGGTTTTACGCAAAAGAATATCGAAACCTTCTCTAAGCAGCTGAAGGAGCTAGGCTTTGACTATGACTGGTCCAAGGTGCTGTCCACCTCTGACCCTGAGTTCTACAAGTGGACCCAGTGGATCTTCAAGAAGCTCTATGAGGAAGGCTACGCCAAGCGGACCGAAATGCCCGTTAACTGGTGTGAAGCGCTGGGTACTGTTCTTGCTAACGATGAGGTCATCGACGGCAAGTCCGAGCGTGGCGGCTACCCCGTTGTGAAGAAGAATATGATGCAGTGGGTCATTGACCAGCCTGCCTTTGCAGAAAAGCTGCTGGAGGGTTTGGATGAGATTGACTGGCCCGAATCCACCAAGGAAATTCAGCGCAACTGGATCGGCAAATCCACCGGTGTTGAGGTAGATTTCAAGCTGGTGGGCGGCGGTGAATTCTCCATTTATACCACCTGTATCGAAACCATCTACGGCATCACCTTTATGGTGCTTGCTCCCGACGGCAAGATCACCGCATCTTTGCTGGATCGCGTTGAGAACCGGGAAGAGGTGGATGCCTACATCGCAGAGGCAGCCAAGAAGAGCGAGATTGACCGTACCGATGCCAGCAAGACCAAGACCGGCTGCTGCCTGAAGGGCATCTATGCCATCAACCCTGTCAACGGCAAGGAAGTTCCCGTGTTCATCGGCGACTTCGTGCTGGGCAACTACGGCACCGGCGCGGTTATGGCTGTTCCCAGCCACGACCAGCGTGACTTTGAGTACGCCATCGCCCACAATATCCCGATGATTCAGGTCATTGAAGGCCGTGATGTATCCGAATGCGCCTTTGAAAAGCAGGATTATCTGGGCAAGGGCTGTAAGCTGGTCAACTCCGAGGAGTTCACCGGTCTGACCGTTGAAGAGGCCAAGGAAGCCATCACCTGCAAGCTGGAAAAGGCCGGCGTTGCAAGACGCAAAAATAACTACCACTTCCGTGAGTGGATCTTCGCCCGTCAGCGTTACTGGGGTGAGCCCGTTCCCTGTGTCTATACTGAAGACGGCAAGACCGTGTTCCTGCCCGACAGCGAGCTGCCTTTGGTTCTGCCCGTACTGGAGGATTATAAGGGCCGCGGCGGCAAAGCGCCTCTTGAGAATGCAACTGAGTGGAAGCAGTACGACCAGAACGGCATCAAAGGTGTCCGCGAGACCTCTACAATGCCCGGTTCTGCCGGTTCTTCCTGGTACTATATGCGCTATATCGACCCCAAGAACGACAAGGCTCTGTGCGACCCCGAACTGCTGAAGCACTGGATGCCTGTTGACCTGTACATCGGCGGCCCCGAACACGCGGTCGGCCACCTGATCTACTCCAGAATCTGGAACCGCTTCCTGTACGATATGGGCATTTCTCCTGTGAAGGAGCCCTTCAAGAAGCTGGTCCACCAGGGTATGATTTTGGGCGAAAACGGCATCAAGATGGGTAAGCGTTTCCCTGAGTTCGTTGTTAACCCCAGCGACATCGTCCGTGAGTACGGCGCAGATACCCTGCGTCTTTACGAGATGTTTATGGGCCCGCTGGAGGTCTCCAAGCCTTGGAGCACCACCGCCGTGGCCGGCGCAAGAAAGTTCATCAACCGTGTCTGGAACTTCTTTACCGAGCCTGCCAACATCACCGATACCGATGACGGCAAACTGACAAGAGTTTACCACCAGACCGTCAAGAAGGTCACTTCCGACTTTGAGGTGCTGGGCTTCAACACCGCAATCGCACAGATGATGGTCTTCGTCAACGATGTCTATAAGAACGGCACCTGCCCCAGAGAGTATGCCGAAGGCTTTAACAAGATGATCTCCTGCATCATTCCCCACGCAGGCGAGGAAATTTGGCAGGCAATGGGTCATACCGACACCATCGCTTACGAGAGCTGGCCCACCTATGACGAGGAAAAGTGCAAGAACACAGAAGTCACCATCGCTGTTCAGGTCAACGGCAAAATGCGTGGCACCGTAGAAATGGATGCCGATCTGGATAACGATACCGTGCTTGCCAATGTCTTGGCGGATGCAAGGATCAAAGCCTTCTTGGAAAAGAACGGCGGAAATATCATCAAGACCATCGTTGTTAAGAACAAACTGGTCAATTTGATCGTGAAATAAGCCGCAGATTCCAAAAATATGTCAAAAGGGAAGAAAACCTGCTTGACAAAAACGGAAATACAGCATATAATAGTCGAGCCGATATGGCCCTGAAAGTGTCCAGGAAATAGCCGGACACCATCGGAGGGAGGGAAAACAATGTCTGAAATTCGCGTAAAGGAAAACGAATCTCTGGAGAGCGCTCTGCGTCGTTTTAAGCGTAGCTGTGCAAAGGAGGGCGTGATCGCTGAAGTTAAGAAGCGCGAGCATTATGTCAGCCCCAGCCTGAAGCGTAAGCAGAAGTCTGAAGCTGCCCGTAAGAATAAGAGAAAGTTCTACTAATATCCCTCTTACTATGCTTGTAAAAATCCCCACAGATGATTCTGTGGGGATTTCTTTTTTATTTTAATTCCTGATAAAGTCCCACCGCACCCAAAACACCGAGCACAAGAGCCTTGTCCGCAAGAGCGGCCAAATCCTCCCTTGTTCGCGTTAAAGTAAAGACGGCTCTGTCGGGAAAAACTTCTACATCATAATGGCAGCATAATTTTTCATTATAAAGCGGCAAAATCCCTGCGTTTCCGAACATAAGCGGCGATTTTTTGCACCCGTTTTTAGCAACCTCGATTTTTGTTCCGCAAGGGGCGATCTCTAAAAATACCCCCTGCTTCAGCCATTTGGATAGATGCTTTTCCAACGCAGTATCGACAGGCGGTGCGGATAAAAACACAGGACACCCCAAGTCATTTGCATAATTTTCCGTAACGGCAACAGGGCAGGGAATACCCTGTAGGATCGCCTGAGCCATATTTCCTAACTGCGCATCCTTTTCCCCCTGAAAGTCAAGCAAAATTGCCTTAAGGTCAAAACGCTCCACCAAATCCCGTAGTTGCTTCACGATCATCGCAGGACTGTGCCCACAAACGGGCATACTGTCATCAAGCAGCAGCAAGCTGTCTTGGGGCAGAGAATAAGGCACATTGGATAACCCTTGGCCGGAGGGCGAAAAATGACAGGACAGGTACGCTGCCTTTTTTGGGGTAAACGCTTCCATTTCTCTCATCGTTGCGGCAAGATACACGTTGGAAAACATAGACAAATCACCCTAACTGTGCTATACTAACGGTGTATTTTATGAAAGCAGGTCTGCCGATATGCGATTTTCACTGCTTCCAAACCGAATAACCGATGCGCTGACGGATCTGACGCCCCAGTTTTTGGAGCAAGAGGGCATAAATCTGTTGATGCTGGATTTTGACAACACCATCGTGCCTTATACCACCAGCGAGCCTACAGAGCAAATGGCTGCGTGGCTGAAGACGATGGCCGAGTCCAATATCCCGATGTGCGTGGTGTCCAACAGCCATAAAGACCGGGTGAAGGTCTTCTGTAAGGCTTACGGCATCGACTGCATCACCCACGCAAATAAGCCCTTTTCCAAAGGTATAAAAGCCTGTTTGGCTCGCTATCAAATGCCACCGCAGTCCTGCGCGCTGGTGGGCGATCAGATCTTCACCGATGTGCTGGGCGCAAACTGCGCGGGCGTAAGATCTATACTGGTCAAAGCCATCAACAATCATAATTTCTGGTTGAAAGCACGGCATGTGCTGGAGTTGCCATTTATTTTTATTGCACGAAAAAGGAGAATGAACTATGAAAAACATTGATAAATACCTGTCTTTGCTGAATGACGAAGTGGACGGCCTGCTGCTCACCAGTCGCTACAGCCGCTACTATGGCGCAGAGTTCGATATTGCCGAGGGCGTTGCCATTGTGAGCAAAAAGGGTTGCCGCTACTTTACCGACAGCCGCTATATCGAATCTGCACAGAACGGCATCAAGGGCTTTGAAGTCATTATGACCGACATCGAGCATCCGTTCAGCCTGCGTCTGAACGAGGCCATTGCCGACTTCGGCATCACCGTTTTGGGTTACGAGGAGAATTATCTGACCGTTGCAGAACTCAATGCCTACGAAGAAAAGCTGAATGTAAAGACCTTCATCGGTATGAATTACAAAATCAGCGGCTTCCGTGCAACAAAGGAAGATTGGGAGCTTGACATTATGCGCAAGGCTCAGGACATCACCGATAAGACCTTCAGCGAAGTGCTGACCAAGATCAAGGCCGGTATGACGGAAAAAGAACTGCAGGCCGAGCTGATCTACTGCCTGTACAAAAACGGCGCTGACGGCCCCTCCTTTGACCCCATTGTGGTCTCCGGCCCCAACACCAGCCTGCCCCACGGCGTAGCGTCCGACCGTGTCATCTGCGAAGGCGATTTTATCACGCTGGACTTTGGCGCGCTGTATAACGGCTATTGTGCCGATATGACCCGTACTGTTGCCGTTGGCTATGCCACCGAGGAAATGAAGAAGGTCTACGATACCGTTCTGCAGGCACAGCTGGCCGGCATCGCCGTGACCCGTGCCGGTGTGAAGGGCAAAGAGGTGGACGCTGCCGCAAGACAGGTGATCGTGGACGCCGGCTACGGCGAATACTTCGGCCACAGCTATGGCCACAGCTTGGGTCTGGAGATCCACGAAGCCCCCAACTGCAGCCCCAGAGGCGAAACCGTTATGGAAGAGGGCGTGATCGCTTCTGCCGAGCCCGGCATCTATCTGCCCGGTAAATTCGGCGTTAGAATCGAGGATGTGCTGATTTTTAAGGCCGACGGTTCCGAGAATATTACCCACAGCCCCAAAAATCTCATTATTGTTTAAAAAAATTCGCGTTTGCTATTGCAAAAAGGATAAATATAGGTTAAAATATATCAGTTAACATATTGTTTTAAAAACGCCCTACGGGGCATACACTTAGGAGGATATATAAATGATTTCTGCAGGTGATATTAGAAATGGTGTAACCTTCGAACTGGACGGCAAGGTTATGCAGGTTATCGAATTCCAGCATGTTAAGCCCGGCAAGGGCGCTGCTTTCGTGCGCGTTAAGATGAGAAATGTCATCACCGGCGGCGTTACCGAAACCAGCTTGAACCCCTCTGCAAAGTTCCCCACTGCTTTCATTGAGAGAAAGAAGATGGAGTACTCCTACAACGACGGCGACCTGTACTACTTCATGGACGGCGAGACCTACGAGCTGGTTCCCATCAACAAGGACGCTCTGGACGATTCCTTCGCATTCGTGAAGGAGCAGGATGTCTGCACCATCATGAGCTACAAGGGCAATGTTTTTGGCGTTGAAGTTCCCAACTTTGCTGACCTGGTCGTTACCGCTACCGAGCCCGGCTTCGCTGGCAACACCGCTACCAACACCCTGAAGCCCGCTACTTTGGAGACCGGCGCTGAGGTCAAGGTGCCCCTGTTCATCAACGAGGGCGACAAGATCCAGATCGACACCCGTACCGGCGAGTATCTGGGCCGTTCCAAGGCTTAATTCTTACCAATAAGGAGAATTCTTATGACGATTTCTGAAAAGGCCGCTTACCTGAAGGGCTTGATGGAAGGCTTGAATCTGGATACAGATGAGGCCGAGGGCAAGCTGATCGCCGCAATCGTGGAACTCATGGGCGATGTCACCAAGAAGCTGACCGATGTGGAGAACACCACCATCGCCATCTCCGACGAGCTGGATGAGATCGAGGAAGATCTGGACGCCATCGAGGACTACATCCTTGACGAAGAGGATGAGGACTACGATGACGATGACGACTACTTCGACGACGATGATGACGACTATCTCGACGACGATGACTTCGAAGACGAGGGCTTTGACTACGGCGATGAGGATTCCATCATCTACGAAGTAAAATGCACCTGCGGCAACATCATCAACTTCGACGAGGACACTCTGGAAGAGGGCAGCATCATCTGCGACCAGTGCGGTGAAACCTTGGAGTTCACCTTCGACGACGAAGACGAGGACGAGGAATAATCCGAAATATTTAAGGGCGTGTTTTTAACACGCCCTTTTTTATTGCATAAAAAGCTTGACCGTCAAGGAAGCCATAAAAAATCCCACAAAATCCGCAAACAGCGCCGCCAGCAGGGTGTAACGGGTCTTTTTGATACCGGCCGCGCCGAAATACACGCTGATGGTGTAAAAGGTTGTCTCTGTTGAGCCAAGCATCACAGCCACGATCCTCCCGATTTGGGAGTCCACCCCATAGCGCGCCATCAGATCCGCACCAACCGCCAATGCGGCGCTGCCGCTGATGGGGCGGACCAGCACCAAAAGCGCCGTTTCCGGCGGTATCCCCACAACCCGAAAAACAGGGGAGAGAAAGCCGCTGATTAGCTCCATCGCGCCGGAGACCCGCAGCATCGTCACCGCGGTCAAAAGCAATACCAGCGTGGGAACCAGCGTTAAAAGCAGTTTCAGCCCATCGGCCGCCCCGGAAAGCAGCAGATCATAGCTGTTTTCGTGCTTGCGCAGCGCAACCAAAGAAACAATCAGCAAAATGGAAGGGACAATATAATCGGTCATCTTTTCCACACCCTCCCTAATAGCCAAGCGGCAGCTACGCCCAGTCCTGCAGAGCATAGGCTGGTGACCCACACCGCCGGAAGAATGTCGAAGGGGGATCCGCAGCCAAGGCTTGCCCGTACCGCGGCCACATTTGCCGGGATTAGCTGAATGGATGCGGTATTCAGAACCACAAGCCTGCACAATTCATCGCTTGCTACACCGTTCTTGCCTTGCGCCAGCCGTTTTGCCGCCTGAATACCCATAGGCGTGGCGGCATTTCCTAACCCTAACAGGTTGGCGCACACGTTGGCGCATAGATGCTCCTCTAGAATCGGATCTGACTGCAAAGAAGGGAAGATGCGCCCTAAAATGGGCCTGAAAACCTTGGAAAGCATACTGGTAATACCTGTTTTGCTCATCAAGTTACCTACCCCTGTCCAAAGAAGGATCGCTCCACCCATAGCCAGCGCCAGCGTGATGCCTGATTGTGCGCCCTGTAAGACCCCGGCCGACAGTACGGACATATTCCCCAATGCGGCGGCAGAGACCACCGAAACGGCAAGAATAACTGTCCAGATCCAGCTCATAACCATAAAAAATCCCTCCCGAATCAGCCTATGCGGCTCTCGGGAGGGATATTTTTCAGATTTCCAATGCAGCGTCGTAAACTACATTTTTCGGCAGCTGCAGCTCTTGCGCGGTCTGCTTGACAGCATCCTTGCGGCTCAAGCCCTCTTCCATCAACTGGGCCACTCGGGCGGCTGCATCAGAGGCTGTGGGAACTTCCTTTTGGGCAGGCTCTGCGCCGGCCAAAACCAACACAAACTCGCCTTTTGGCGGTTGGGCGGTGTACAGTTCAATTGCGCCTCCCAATGTGGTGCGCACCACTTCCTCGTGAAGCTTCGTCAGCTCCCGGCACAGGCTGATGGGACGCTCCGCGCCAAAGGCGGCGGCCATATCCTCAAGGGTGTTCACCAGCTTGTGGGGCGCTTCGTAGAAGATCATTGTGCGTGTTTCGCTCTGCAAAGATTCCAAGTGCTCTCTGCGGCTCTTCTTGGCCGTAGACAAAAAGCCTTCAAAGCAGAAACGGCCGGTAGCCTGTCCGGAGATGCTCAGGGCTGTAATGGCGGCGCAAGGGCCGGGAATGGCGCACACAGTGATGCCGGCCTCGGCGCATTGTTTTACCAAATCTTCGCCGGGGTCGGAGATGGCAGGGCTGCCGGCGTCGGACACCAGCGCGCAGGTCTCACCGGCTAAGATTCGTTGGACGATCTGCTCACCCTTTTGCGCTTTGTTGTGTTCAAAATAGCTGACAAGGCTCTTTTTGATGCCCAAATGATTCAGAAGCTTCAGCGATACCCGCGTATCCTCTGCGGCGATGAAATCCGCGTTCTCCAAGGTTTCGCGGCAGCGAATGGAAATATCGGATAGGTTTCCGATGGGTGTGGGGACCAAATATAACATTCCGCTCATGTGTAGCACCTCCTATATATGGTATAGCCTGCGATAGTATTCAGAAGGCGTGCCTTCGTTCGTTTGCAGACTCTCTTCTTCGATAATCAGACCGGGCTTTCCGCCCTTGCGACACTGTAAAAGCACCAAGGAAATAGGATCGTTGGGCCGATGACGCAATAATAACAGCCGCTTCGGCTCTAAGCCGTATTTCGTGCCACAGGCACAAAGCTCGGCCAGTCGTTCCGGCTTGTGGACAAGAAAGAAATCACCGCCATAGCGGATGGACCAAGCCGCTACCCGGAACAGATCATCCAAGCTGCAGCATTGTTCGTGCCTTGCCGTGCCGTGGGAGACACGCATAGGGCCGGCGGTAAAGTAGGGGGGGTTGGACACGCAGGCGTGGAAGCTTCCGGGCGTGAGCGTGTCGGGTATGGTTTTCAGGTCAGCGCATATACTGCTCATACGGGCCGTAAGGCCGTTGACCCCAATATTATGCAGCGCCATATTGTGGGCGTTTTCGTCAAGCTCCACACCTGTCACGCAGCAGGAATCGTCTGAGGCACATAATAAAAGACCCAGCGTTCCACAGCCGGAGCCTAAGTCCAGCACCTTAGCCTCACGGGGCAGACGAACAAAACCGCTTAAGACAATGGAGTCCGTGCTTAAGGGGAAGGCATTTTGGCACAACTCCAGGGTAAAACCGTTATGCAGTTGTTCCATAAAACCCTCCATAAAACCTGTAAATTAAGAAAAAATCAGCCTGCGTACCGGGAAAACCCATCCACGCAGGCTGATAGCAGAATCGGAGAATCAGCCTTCTACGATTGCTTCAGTGGGGCAGTTGTCAGCGCAGGAACCGCAGTCAACACAGACATCAGCGTCGATGACATACATCTCGTCGCCCTCAGAAATAGCTTCTACGGGGCAGTTGTCAGCGCAAGCGCCGCACTTGACACAAGCGTCAGTGATTTTATAAGCCATGGTTTTCCCTCCAATTAAGTAAGTTATGTTCATTCCATTCAGAATGCAACTATATTCTAGCATATATTTTCTAAAAAGCAATGGTTTTTTCAAAAAGGGTCGTATATTTTTGATGTTCGCAGGGGAGAATCTCCAAAAACAGGAGGTACTTATGCGATATAGCACACAAACGCAAAGCGTTTTGCTGGCCTCAGCGCAAATTGCTAGAGCGATGGGCCACGGCTATGTGGGCAGCGCGCACCTGCTGATGGCCTTATCGAAACGGACGGATGCGGTGGGTATGGCTCTGCGAAATTCCGGGATCGACCCGAAAATGACAGGACAGCTGACAGCGCTGCTTTACGGAAGCGGAACACCGGGTCTGCCATTGCCCCAAGGCTACTCCGAGCAGATGCGTCGGATTCTGCGCGGCGCAGGCAGGGAAGCAGGCTTTCAAAGCAGCAGCAAGGTAGAACCGGTCCACCTGCTGCTTTCATTGCTGCGACAGGAAAAGACCGCAGCACGGGAATTGCTGGCGCTTAGCGGAGTAGAGGCGGAGCGCTTGTTTGACCATGTTGTGGAGACGGGCAGATGGACACCTGAAAAGAAAGTGTTAAAGGAGGCGGCAAAAACGAAACTGTTGGAGCAATTCAGCGAGGACTTGGTGCTGAAAGCGCTCAGTATGGAACCGATCATCGGACGGGAGCAGGAGATCGAAACGGTGATCGGTATTTTGAGCCGAAAGAATAAAAACAACCCGGCCTTGATCGGAGAGCCGGGTGTGGGCAAGACGGCCATTGCCGAGGGCCTTGCCCAACGAATGGCTGCCGGGAATGTGCCGCCTCAGCTGAAAAATAAACGGCTTTTCAGCTTGAATATGGCGAATTTGGTGGCAGGAACAAAGTACCGGGGTGAGTTTGAGGAGCGCCTGCGAGATGTTTTGGCGGAGATTCGCCGGGCAGGGGATGTGATCCTGTTTGTAGACGAAATGCACACCATCGTAGGCGCCGGCGCAGCCGAGGGTGCTATCGATGCTGCCAATATTTTCAAACCGGCGCTTGGTCGGGGAGAGCTTCAGATGCTGGGCGCAACCACCTTGGAAGAATACCGCAAATTCATTGAAAAAGACCCTGCACTGGACAGACGCTTCCGTCCCGTGATGGTAGAGCAGCCGGATCAGGAGGCAACGCTTGCCATTTTGCGTGGTCTGAAACCCGGCTTGGAGCGCCATCACCATATCCGCATATCCGAGGAGGCAATGCAGGCAGCGCTGCGACTGTCTGTGCGATATTTGCAGGACCTGTACCTGCCGGATAAGGCCATTGACCTATTGGACGAGGGGGCGGCTCACGCCCGTATGGAGGAGCTTTACTCCGGCAAAAACGCCCAGCGGAAGGAGATGGAAGAGGAGCTGCAGGAGGCTATTCGCGACAGCCGCTATGAAAAGGCGGCGCAGCTGCGTGACAGAATGCAGCGGCTGACGGAACGCGGCTCGGATGGCAGATGGGGCAAGACCGTGACCGCCGCAGATATCGCTTGGGCGGTATCTGCCAGAACGGGGATTCCTGTTGGTAGATTGACGGCCAATCGAAGGGAACAGCTGCTGCAGCTGGAAGCTGTCCTGAGTAAGCAGGTCATCGGACAGGAACGGGCCATCAGCAAGGTCTGCGATTGCATACGGCGCGGCCTTAGCGGCATTCACGAGGAAGACCGCCCCGTGGCAAGCATCCTGCTCACCGGGCCAACGGGCGTGGGCAAAACGGAACTGTGCCGTGCCTTGGCACAGGAACTGTTTGGTAGCAAAGATGCAATGATTCGATTGGATATGACAGAATTTATGGAAAAGCACGCGGTGGCGCGGCTGATCGGCGCCCCTCCCGGCTATGTGGGTTATGAGGAGGGCGGCAAGCTCACCGAAGCTGTCCGTCGCAGACCATACTGCCTGATCCTTTTGGACGAACTGGAAAAGGCGCACCCGGATGTGACAGGCATCCTGCTGCAAATTATGGAGGAGGGTGTACTCACCGACTCCACAGGCAGACGGGTCAGTTTCCGCAATGCGATTGTGATTATGACCTCTAATTTGGGCAGCGACCAAAAAGGAGACGGCCTTGGCTTCCGACCGACGGGCAGGGAAGATAAGGCCAAAGAGACTTTGAGCAAGCATTTTTCTCCGGAATTTATGGGGCGGCTGGATGCGGTGGTGGCCTTTAGTCCCTTGCAGCAATCGGCTATGGAGGGCATTGTTCGCAAATATTTGCAGCGGCTTCAAGCCAGAGTCGCAGCTTCGGGTATGCAGCTGACCTTTCCGGATGAGTTGGAAAAGGAGCTGGCGCAGCAGGGAATAAAGCAGGGCGGCGCCCGGCACATCCGCCATTTGGTGGAAGAGCAGGTAGAAGGGCCGCTGGCTGTATACCTGCTGAAAAGCACAAAGAAACCCAGCCGAGTAAAGGTCAGGCTGGAGGACGGAGCGCTCATTTTTCAGTAGCAACAGGTGTGCAATAAGCACACCTGTTTACACTTTGTAACCTTTATTTAGAACAAGCGTTCTAAAATTCGAAAAACCCATAATTTTCCGAAAAAATTTTGCATTTTTTTGCAAAAAAGTGTTGATTTTTGAAAATTCATTCGTTATACTATCAGTAAATGGAGCAAAATGGTAGTTAAGTGGAGCAAAATGGAGGAGGTGACTGCAAATGATCGGCAAATATCCTGCAAAGTTAGACGAGAAAAACCGTCTGTTTGTACCGGCTAAATTACGGGATGAATTGGGCGGAGACTTTTATGTGACCCTTGGCGTCAACTGCGGTCACCGTTGTCTGACCGTTTACACCGCAAAGGATTGGACTACCCTGAGCGAGAATTATAATACGCTGCCTATCTCTCAGCGTTCCGCAGCCACCAGCCTGATTTTTATGAATGCCACCGAGTGCAACCCGGACAAGCAGTTCCGCTTCAGCCTGACCCAGTTCCTGCTGCAATATGCCGGGATCGGTAAGGATGTGATGATCGTGGGTCGTGCCGGTCAGGCAGAGATCTGGGACGCTGCAGAATTCAAGCAGTTCGAGGAAGAGAACCTCACCCCCGAAAAATTACTGGCATCTTTGGAGGCAATCGGTCTATGAAAGCCTTTTCCCATATTTCGGTCCTTTTGGATGAATGTTTGGAAGGCTTGGCGATCAAGCCGGACGGCATCTATGTGGACGGCACGCTGGGCGGCGCAGGCCATTCCAGCCAGATCGCCAAACGGCTGACCACCGGCCGACTCATCGGCATCGACAGAGACCCTATCGCTTTGCAGGCAGCTGCTGAGCGGTTAGAGCCCTACAAGGATCGCGTGACATTGGTGCATTCCAACTTCTGCGAAATGGCGCAGGTGGTTCGAAACTTAGGTCTTTCCGGTGTGGACGGCATTTTGCTGGACTTAGGTGTATCCTCACCTCAGTTAGACGATGCAGAGCGCGGTTTCTCTTATATGGCAGACGCGCCTCTGGATATGCGTATGGACAGTCAGGACGCCTTAAGCGCCCACACCGTTGTCAATACTTGGTCTGAAAGCGAATTGAAGCGGATCCTCTTCGAATATGGTGAGGAACGCTACGCGCCTCGGATCGCAGCGGCTATCTGCCGCCGCAGGGCAGAAAAACC
This sequence comes from Faecousia sp., assembly GCA_045614325.1. GTDB lineage: Bacteria > Bacillota > Clostridia > Oscillospirales > Oscillospiraceae > Faecousia. Next base: position 19,860 of record JAZLCU010000019.1, read on the forward strand.
CATCGCAACCACCTTGGAGCTGGTGGACATCATCCGCTCGGCAATGCCGGCACAGGCACTTCGTGAGAAGCAGCACCCGGCAAAGCGCAGCTTCCAAGCTATCCGCATCGCGGTAAACGACGAACTTGCCTCTGTGGAGAAGGCTATGGAAAAAGCCATTCCCTTGCTGAACCCCGGCGGACGGCTGGCAGTGATCACCTTCCACTCGCTGGAGGACAGGATCGTAAAAATCGCAATGAATAATGCGGCCAAAGGCTGTATTTGCCCTCCGGGCTTCCCGGTGTGCGTGTGCGGAAGAAAACCGCAGGTCAAACTCATCAGTCGCAAACCCATTGTTTCGACAGAAGAAGAACTGGCAAACAACCCCCGCGCCCGAAGTGCAAAGCTCCGGGTCTGCGAGAAACTATAACTTTTGAAGGGAGCAGGTACAAATGGCAGACCGTGTGCAGATCCAGTATGTTAAGTATTATACGCAAGACAACACGGCCAAGCGTGTTGCGCCTGCGATCCCGCTTCACACAGGCGCATTGCCTCAGATCAAGAAGCGTAAGCTCCGCCGTGTTTACATTGACCCGGTGGCCACCTTGGGTATCGTTGTTGCTGTGTCTATGATGATTATGATGATCGTGGGCATTACCCAGCTGCGGAGCGAAAACGACCGCCTTGATGTAATGGAGCAGCAGGTGGAAATGCTGCGGCAGCAAAACGCCGACCTGCAGGCTCAGTACGACAGTCAAGTCAATCTGGACGCAGTGAAGGAAATTGCCCTTGCGCTGGGAATGGTTCCCGGACGGGAAGTGGCGCATAGCACCATCGAGGTGGAAATGCCTCAGGAAGAAGCGCCCATTGAAGCAACTGTCTGGAATCGGATCGGAACATTTTTAACAGGACTTTTTGCATAAAGATTGTCCCGACCAATACACTAAAATAGCTGCGATGGGCGGCGAGGGATTCCCTTGCTGCCCATTGTGAGGTTTTAGGAAAGGTCGGATGCGTGTGGCAAAAAGCGCGAAAAGACGGGAATATAACCGGATCCGCAGAGATTCCGGGCAGCATAGACGGATATTTATTATATCTGTGGCGCTTGGGATCGTGGCATTTATTCCGATAATCGTGCAGCTATTCACCCTGATGGTGAACGATTACGAATACTATGCCCGGCTTGCGCTGCAAAACCAGACTCGTACCACCAATGTGACCGCAGATCGGGGCATTATCTACGACCGAAATATGAATATTCTGGCCTGCTCCCAAAGTGTGGACAATGTGTACTTAGATCCCCACGAGCTGAAACAGTCCAAGACGGATATTGCAGCAATCAGTGAGAAGCTGGGCGCGATCTTGAACCTAGACCCCCAATGGATCACCGAGCAGGCCAAAGATACGAAAATGCGCTACAAGCAGATCGCGGCCAGAATAGACGAAGAAACGGCCACCGCGATTCGAAACTATATCAACGAATCGGGCATCTCCGGAATCCACTTGGAGCCAAACACCCAGCGCTATTATCCCTACGGCGCGTTGGCCTCGCAGGTCATCGGCTTTACCAATGCCTCCAACACCGGTTCAGAGGGCATCGAGGCGGCTTATAACAGCTATTTGGCCGGAAGCACCGGCAGCGTGATCACCACCAAGGGTAATAATGAAATGGATATACCCTTTTCCTATGAGGGCTATGTCTCCTCCAAGCAGGGCAATAGCCTTGTGCTGACGCTGGACACCACCGTGCAGGCTTGCCTTGAAAAGCAGATCGAGCAGGCGGTTGCCCGTTATGATGTGCAAAACGGCGCGTTCGGTATGGTGATGGATGTGAATACCGGCGAAATTTTGGCGATGGCTACCCACGGCAGCTACGATCCGAACAACTATATGGAGGTTCGGGACGAAAAAACGGCTGCCCAGCTGCAAAAGCTCAGGGATGCATACCTGTTTCAGCCGGAGGGTTCCCTTGCTTATGCCGAGGGAAAGAAGGCTTATCAGCAGGCGCTGAATACGGCGCTACTGAAGCAGTGGCGGAACCGCTGCATCTCCGACGGCTATGAGCCCGGCTCCACCTTTAAGGTGATGACAATGGCAGCGGCTTTGGACTGCGGCGCGATCACGCTGGATACGGCCTTCCATTGCAGCGGCGCAGAGCAGATTCCCGGCCGCGCTCAAAGGCTTCACTGTTGGCGCTCAACCGGTCACGGTTCGCAGAAAACACCCCAAGCCCTGCAGAATTCCTGCAACCTTGCATTTGCCCATATCGCCCTGAAATTGGGCGGTGAGCAGTTTTATTCCTATGTGGAAAAGTTCGGCATTTTGGAAAAGACCGGCATCGATCTAGCCGGTGAGAGCAAGGGCGTTTTCTTCGACAAAGCCTTGGTAACGGATACGGATAAATGGGGAACAGCATCCCTGACATCCGGCTCATTTGGACAGACATTTAAACTGACACCCCTGCAGCTGGTTCGTGGTATCGCGGCGGTGGTAAACGGCGGTTACCTGCTGGAGCCTTATGTGGTTTCCCAAGTGATGGATGCCGAAGGAAGCGTGATTTTACAGCAAGAACCGACCGTTTTACGGCAGGTCATCAGCGAAGAGACCTCCAAAACCATGCGCACCCTGATGGAGTCGGTGGTTGTGGAAGGAACAGCGAAAAATGCTAAGGTTGCCGGCTTTTCCATTGGCGGAAAAACAGGTACCAGTGAAAAAATCGATGTATTCGACGAGAAAGGCCAAAGGGTACAGGATAAAATTGTTTCGTTCGTTGGGGTTGCGCCCATGGACGATCCGCAGTATATTGTACTTGTGGCGCTGGACACCCCGTCTCGCAGTACAGGTATCTATATTTCCGGCGGTGTAATGGCCGCACCAACCGTAGGCGCGGTGATGGCAGACATTCTGCCATATCTTGAGGTTTCCCGTAACTACGGCCCGGAGGATGCGGCCGGTCAGGAAATTACCGTGGAAGATTTTTCCGGTATGACTCAGAAAGAAGCGGAAAAAGAATTAAAGGCCTTGGGCCTGAGTGCCCAATTTATCGGCACGGGTGAGTCTGTTACGAGCCAGATCCCAGCTCCCGGAAACACCGTTCCCGGTAACAGCCAAGTGCTGTTATACTTCGGACAAGAGCCTGAAGTGCGGCAGGTAACCGTGCCGGACTTTACGGGAATGACCCGTCAGCAGGCCAGCGACGCGGCAGGACTTTTGGGCCTGTATATCTTGGTCACCGGCAATGACGCGATGGATGCGGTGGTGACCGCCCAAGACAAACCAATGAACACACAAGTAGCCGTGGGCACGACGATCAAACTGGAGTTTGCCGACATAAAAGCCCACGATTAACCCCACAAAGGAGAATGTGCTATGAAACTGAAGCAATTGCTTGCAAATGTAGATGTGAAGAAAGCAAATGTGCAAATGGATATGGAGATCACCTCCGTAGTCTATGACTCCCGGAAGGTAACACCCGGTTGTATGTTTGTGGCGGTGGTAGGCTATGCCACCGATGGCAATAAGTACATTCCGATGGCGCTGGAAAAAGGCGCCGCGGTGGTGGTAACCGCTAAGGAGCAGGACGATACTGTGCCTTTTGTGCAGGTGGCATCCGACAGATTGGCACTTGCCCAGATCGGCGGCAATTTCTTCGACCATCCCGGCGATTCCATGAAGCTCATCGGCATTACCGGCACCAACGGAAAAACCTCTGCCACGCTGCTTTTGAAGCATATTTTGGAGCAGACCTGCGGCGCAAAGGTGGGCCTGATCGGAACAATGGAAAATATGATCGGCGATGTAGCGCTGCCCACGGAGCGCACCACCCCGGAAAGCTTTGATCTGCAGGCGCTGCTGGCCCAAATGCGGGATGCAGGCTGCACCCATATGATTATGGAGGTGTCCTCCCACGCCATTTGTCTGGATCGGGTGGCAGGTTTGCACTATACCGTGGGCGCATTTACCAACCTGACAGAAGACCATTTGGATTTCCACAAAACTATGGAAGCCTATTGCGATGCGAAAGCGGAGCTGTTCCGCCGCTGCGACAAGGCGGTTATTAACAAAGACGACGAATGGTTCGATAGAATCACGAAAAATGCCACTTGCGACATCGTCACCACCGCTGTGAAAGGCGCCGGTGACCTGAAGGCAGAGAATCTGGAGCTGCTTTCCGATGGCATTTCCTTTACCGCCTGTTATAAGGGTGAGGAAGTAGCGGTCAATCTGCCGATCCCTGGCCAGTTTACCGTGTATAATGCGCTGACGGTTTTGGGCTGTGCTATGCAGTTAGGCATCAGCCTTTCCGACGCAGCAGCCGCCTTAAAGAGTGCAAAGGGCATCAAAGGCAGGGTAGAGGTTGTTCCCACACCGGGTAAGGACTACACTGTCCTCATCGACTATGCCCACACCCCCGACGGCCTTGAAAATGTCCTTTCCGCAGTGAGAAAGTTCTGCAAGGGCAGACTTATCGCGGTGTTCGGCTGTGGCGGCGACAGAGACCCGGTGAAGCGTCCCATTATGGGCAGAATCGGCACGGAAATAGCGGATTATGCCATCATCACCTCTGACAATCCCCGTACGGAAGAACCGATGAAAATTATCCAGGACATCCTGAATGGGGTAGATTTGACAAAAAATACCTTTGAAGTTTTGGAAAATCGTCCAAAAGCGATTTATCGCGCTATGGACATTGCGGAAAAAAATGATATAATTGTATTGGCAGGAAAAGGCCACGAAACTTATCAAGAGATCTGCGGCGTGAAGCACCACTTGGATGAACGCGAAGTGGTGGCCGCTTACTTGGCAGAAACGAGGAACATTTAATGGGCAGAATCACATTGCAGCAGGCGGCCCTATGGTGCGGCGGCAGCATTGACCCCAAATATAAAGATGTCACATTTCTGGGCGCAAATAACGACACCCGGAAATTGGAAAAGGACCAGCTGTTCATTGCGCTGAAGGGCGAACGGGACGGCCACGACTTTGTGGGCGCAGCCTTGGAAAAGGGTGCGGCTGCGGTGCTTTGTACCCGTTGTGACGGAGATTACCCTGCCATCGTGGTGGAGGATACCCGGATCGCCTTGGGTCAGATCGCTAAGGGCGAGCGGGAGCGCATCGGTATGAAGGTGGTCGGCGTTACCGGCTCTGTGGGCAAATCCACAACCAAAGAGATGGTCTCTGCCGTGCTGGAAAGCACCTACCGTGTCAGCAAAACGCCTGCCAACCACAATAACGACATCGGTATGCCTATGGCTATTTTGTCTATGCCCGAAGATACGGAAGTTGCCGTGTTGGAAATGGGTATGAACCACTTTGGCGAAATTTCCTATCTGACTGCAATCGGTCAGCCGGATGTGGCGGTGATCATCAACATTGGCACTATGCACATTGAGCATCTTGGCTCTCAGGAGGGCATCCTGAAGGCCAAAATGGAGATCGTTGAGGGTATGGGCAAAGACGGCGTGCTGGTATTAAACGGCGACGACGGGCTTTTGCAGACCCAACGCAACACCACCGATAAAAAAGTCGTTTACTTCGGTGCAGAAAACAGGACAAACGATGTGCTGGCTGAAAATATCAACCAAACGGAAGAGGGTCTGTGCTTTGCGGTAAAAGCAGGGAAGACCCAATTTCCCGTCAAACTGGCATTGGAGGGTATGCACTTTGTAAATGACGCCATGGCGGCAGTTGCCGTGGGTCTGGAAATGGGCGTAACGGCTGAGAATATTGCAAACGCTTTGGCCGCCTTTCAGAACATGGCCGGTCGGCAGGAGATCTACGAAAAGAACGGCTTCACGATTATTCAGGACTGCTACAATGCAGGCCCTGAGTCTATGGCCGCAGCTCTGAATGTACTGGGAAATCGCAGCGGCCGTCGCATTGCGGTGCTGGGCGATATGCTGGAGCTGGGCATCTGTGCAGACGCAGAGCATTATAAAGTGGGCAGG